>JBAVQA010000001.1:0-8678 GCA_049693595.1 Candidatus Acidiferrales bacterium
TCCTTGTGAGCCCAATCGCGTTGCCATTCAAGCATCACCTGAATCCAGGTGACTGGCTTAGCCCCTGCCTGCTCGACCCGGCGCATCGCAGTCTCATGCGTGCGCAGATCGAGATCGCCAACGCAATCTTCGACGACATACACTTCAAATCCGTCATGAATAGCCTGGATAGTGGGAAACGCAACACAGACCTCGGTCCAGAGTCCAGCGAGGACAATCTTTTTGCGGCCTGTCTTTTTCACAGCAGCAACGAAATTCTCATCGTCCCAGGAGTTCATGCTGCTGCGCTCAATTGGAGTCTGATCTGGATAGATTGCTTGAAGCTGCGGCCAGAGGTACCCGCTGAAGGACTTTGTTTCGACCGTGCTTAGGATGAGAGGCACCTCGAAGATCTTCGCAGCCTTCGCGAACCCGACAACGTTGTTAATCAATGACTGCCTGTCCATGCTGTTTATTCCGAAAAGCATCTGTGGCTGATGATCAATCAGCGTTACAACACAATTGTCTGGAGTGAGCAACCCTTTCTCACTCCGCTTGGCAAGGCCGTTGTTCTGAGTCATGACTCTTCTCCTCTTTTGAAATGAATGGACGATGAAGCGCTCCCGTTTGCACGGATCAGAACAACCGGTCGCGCTGCTGCTTACTTACGTCGTTGTGAAAAAGGCAAGTGTGTCCGCACCTGAACTTCTTTAAATCGGTTCTTTTTGGTGGCGCGTCGCTTCATGTTGAATTGCATGCCGGCTTCATGCAGATTTTCTTTTCTGAGCGACAGGTTCACTCTTGGCTTGGTTTGATTTCACTAAATCTGCGGACGACGCTCCTTCGAGAGAAAGCCCATAGCCGACTTCCCGCACCACGCGTTCCTTCAACGGCTGGATGAAATGCACGCGTGTGTTGCGCCGAGTCACCTCCGGAGCTTTTAGGTACAGTTCCGCCAATTCTCGCGCGCGATTGAGCGCCTGGCCGTTGGGCACGACTTCCGCGACAACTCCCCATTCCTGCGCAGTACGCGCCGGCAGTGGCTTGGGATCGAGCAGAAACGCCTCGGCACGTCCCGCTCCAGCGCGATAACTCCACGTAGTGAAGATGCCGTCACCCGGCGTAACACCAACGGCGTAGTGTGCTACATCCTGAAAGGTCGCACTCTCACCGGCCACAATGACATTGCCGAGCAGCACATAATCGGAGTGTACGTAGGCGCGCCCCTCGATCGCCGCGATCACCGGCACGCGGATATTAGCGATGTTTTCCAGGACTTGAACGCCCTCGTCGTGAACCTGGCTCCAGACTCCGGGATCAGAAACGTCGCCAAAAGACGACCAATCCACATTGATAATGAAGTCTCCTCCCGCGCCGGTGAGGATAACGATCTTGTTAGCGCGATCTTGTGCGATGCGGTAAAACGCATCGACAAATTCCGTGTGACCTTGCGCATTCATAATGCACGGCCCGCCGTCACTATGGAACTCGGCAACCAGCACCCCCTTGGCGTCCCGCGTCAGCTTCAGTTGGCGATAGGCTGAGAAATAGTCCGATTGAGCTGTTTGCATGGCATTGTCCTCGCGTGTGTTTAGGGTTCGATGGTCGGCTTCTCTTTCGGGATTAGAGCGTCTCCCAGCGACCAAATTACGGCTCCAAGCAGACCACATCCTTAATTCATCGCAACGCCCTCTCACGCATGATCCATTCACGAACGTAGGCCGGACAGTTCTTGAGTTCGGTTCCATTGGTCTCGCTGAGCTCTAGGAGTCTCACCGCTTCACGGTCCACGAGAAGTACTTCCTTGAGATCAATGGCTATTGCATTCTTTTCCTGGTCCAGCAAGTCCCGAAGTATCTCCACATCCTGTCCTGTGATCCGTCCGCTGATGGCCAAGATCACGAGATCCTCTCCGATAACAAGCCGGTTGACTCTGCAAGTCATAGTAGGTTTACGTTCGAACTCTTCTGTCCCTTGCCGTTCCCGGACTGCCTTGCGAAGCAGCGGATTAGCCGGAGCGTGTGGTTCGCCCGCACGCCTTCATGTCATGCCGACTTCTTTTCCGGTGCGGGAAAGGGAATGATCTTCCCGCGTTGTTCGGGCGGAATCCATTTTCCGCATTGTTTGCAGAATTTCTCAGGCACGTAGAACTCGATCACAATTACCATTGCTGTTACCAATCCCAGCCGCACTCGCAGCGGATGTGGTCGCAACGCCTGGCTTTGCGGAGGACCCGTTTATACGGTGCACATCACCGCATCAAGATAGCGCCCCCCTACATTGCTTCTCGTGATGCCTGAGCCCCCCATCCTTCGAGCAGCCAGCATCGCGACACTGTAAGGAAAGCAAACCTTGTGCCACTCGTAACATGCTGATAACAAAAGAGAAATTAAGATCAGTAGCGGGCGACGATCCTGTGAATCACGCGAATTCCGCGAATCCCGCGAATCCTGCGAATCCCGATAACCCTACGGAATACGTTCAGCGGAATTTGAATTGGCCTTTGTTGATTTTCAAGGCCTTGATGCGGGTCTCAAGAGTGGATGGTGGAATTCCAAGCTTACCTGCCGCCCCTGACGGCCCGGAAACCCGGCCTCTGGCCCTGGCGAGCGCCGCCTCGATAATCTCCCGCTCACTGCGGGGCTCAGCATCATGATTCAACGGCATTGACGCTTCAACCCGAGATGCCCGTTGCGTGGTTTCATTCGAGAGCCACATTTCGTCAATCGAAAGAACTTCGCCCGAACTCAAAATCACGGACCTCTCGATTATGTTCTGTAACTCGCGGATGTTGCCGGGCCATTCGTAGGACTGCAACAGATCCAGCGTTTTCTTCTCGATCGAGTGGAAAGTCTTGCCTGCCCTGCTGGCGTAGCGTTGTGCGAAATACTCGACCAACATCAAGACATCATCCTTCCGCTCTCGGAGGGGTGGCACCTCGATGGGAAACACGTTAAGCCGGTAAAAAAGGTCCTCGCGGAAGGTGCCCTTGGCGACGGCCGCCCTTAAGTCTCGATTCGTGGCGGCGATGACGCGAACGTTGACCTTGATGGACTGCGTGCCTCCGACCCGCTCAAATTCCCGTTCTTGGAGAACTCTTAAGAGCGCGACTTGAATATCAGGCGGCACCTCGCCAACTTCGTCCAGGAAAATCGTTCCGCCATCGGCAAGTTCAAAACGTCCCAGCCGCCTTTGTGTGGCTCCCGTGAAAGCCCCTTTCTCATACCCAAACAGCTCTGAGGAAATCAGCGACGGCGCAAGCGCGGCGAGGTTCAAACTGACGAAGGCGCGGACAGATCTCGCGGATCGCTTGTGAACAGCACGCGCGAGAAGCTCCTTGCCTGTACCAGTTTCTCCTGTGATGAGAACGGTCGAATCTGTTGGAGCGACTTTGGCAATCCGGGAGAGAACAGCCCTCAGTGGTTTTGAGGTGCCGACAATCTCCTCGAACATCGAGGCCCGGTCTACCTCGTCACGCAGCGCCAGGTTCTCCTTGTACAACTGGTCCTTTAGCGCCCTGATCTCAGCTTCGGTCCGCTTCTGTTCGCTCAGATCGAGGATGAAAGCGACACCTTCGTTCCCAGTGCCTTCGGAGAGTGCACCGCCGAGCAGTATAGGCACGCGGCTGCCGTCTTTCCGGAAAAACTCCTTTTCGTAGGGTTGAAAGACCCCGCTCGCCTTTAACTCAACCATCGCCCGTTCGTCGCGGTCGTGCCATTCGGCCGGCGTGAGGTCGGTCCAGCGTACCCGACCGGAAGCGAGATCTTCTCGGTCGCATTGCACCATGCGGAGAAATGCCTCATTGGCCCCCGTGATCGCCCCCTCGAGAATCCACATGAAAATACCTACAACGTTGGCGTCGACCAGCCGCCGGATCTTGGCTTCACGATTTTCGAGGTCGCGGTAAAGTCGCGTATTCTCGAGCGAAATGGCCGCTTGCGTCGCCAGCACCTTCAGAACCGTGATCCGCTCGGAAGTGAAAACGTGGGCGGTCAGGTTGTTTTCCAGGTAAATGACTCCGTTTAGCCTCGCCTGGTTAACCAAAGGCAAGCAGACAATAGAACGCGCACGGTGCCGACCAATATAAGGATCAGCTGAAAACGGGCTGCCGGCGGCGGCATCGCCGAGAATAACGTCCTCGCGAGCGCGCATAACGTAGCGAACGACGGACTCAGGCAGAGCGGCTGTGCTGTCGGCGGCACTTCTCAGATGGACGGTTACATCCTCTCCACGAGTGGTCGCTTCTGCCTGTACATGCAGCTCATCCCCTCGGGGAAGAATCAGGAGACCTCGTTCAGCACCGGCCTGCTCAATCGCCGTGCGCATGAGCGTGTGGATCAGTTTTTCCAGGACAATCTCACTCGAAACCGCCTGCGACACCTTGATCACGGTTGCGAGGTCGAGGTGTTCGACCGGCGTCGCGATCGTGCTCGTCGGGCCGGGCGCGGGCTCTTCCGTCCTAAGGTGCGGGTACATCTCCTCCAGTTGTCGCACCTTTCCGTCGGCTCCCCAGCGCAGGTAGCCGTAGCGAGCCTTCCGCAAGTACAGATGTGCGATGTCCTCGAATCCGCGGGCCGCGTAGAACCGCGCGGCGAGGTCGTCGGAAAGCGCCTCAATGTGAACAAAGCCATTTGCCTGGGCCGAGTGGATGGCCTGCTCGTACAGCTGTTCGGCATCAAGCACGCGGCCTTCGATGCGGGCGATCTCGGCGCCGACCAGTGCGGCGCGGTTTGCGAAATTCTCAGGGCAGTTCTCCGCCCAGACCTGTAGCTGCTTGTGATGCGCAGCAACAGCGTTCAGGTGCTGCAAGCGCTCGCCGGCCGGCGCTGAATCGCAACAGGCGGCTTCGGACAGCGCACCGTAAAAGTGATATTCGGCTTCCTCAAACAACGCGGATACGGTCCAGAGAAGCGGCTGTGCTTTCGATGCGGCGTCGATGGCCGTTGCATAGTCGCCCGCAATACAGCGAGCCTGCAATTTCCGGATCCAGTAACGACACGCAATGGTCGCCAAGCGCTGACCGCTCGACAAATCGAATTCGATGCAACTCTCATTGAACTGCGCGTCGTCGAAACACCCGAATTTCGGGGTGAAGCCGCGGAGCGTCCGAACAAGCGCAAGTTGCGTTGTGATGATGTCAATCACCAGGCCGAACCGCATTTTCTCGGCAAACGCGAGGCCATGGTTGGCTTCAGCTTGCACTTGAGGAAGCGTTTCTCCCGCGAAGATGAGGTCCGAGTTGAGATTGTGGCACACGTAGGCAGCATAGGTGAGGTCTCCGATTCGGTTGGCCAGTTCGAAAGTACGGCGCAGGAGATCAACGCAAGCCCGCACGTGTTTCGTCCAGCGTGCGACGAAAATCGCGAAGCAATGATGGGTACTCGCCTGATAGCGTTTTAGGCCGCGTCGCTCGACGAGCTCAAAGCCGACATGGCCAAATCGATATCCAGCCTTGTGGTCGCTGAAATGCGGTCCGGCAACCCTGGCGAGCCATTCGTAGGCGACACAGGAAGCATCGCAGTTGCCGTGCTCGATGCTAAGACTGACCGCCTTGCAGATCGCCAGGGAAGCCAGGTTCTCGTCGGTCTGCTTAGCTGGCGGCAAAACCTTAATCAGAACGTCGACCGTGGCGAGGGGGGCGGGGTCCTGCATCAGAGGCAAATCGATGAGATCCTCAATTGTGCGGTTCCCGAGCAGTGACCAGATGCGCTCGTATTCGCGCCGCATCTCCTCGTCTGTCGGGTGGGGGGACCACTCGATACCGGCATGCCTGAGGTAATCGAGGCAAAAAGCAACCGCACGGCCACTAAGATTGAGGGTCGTGGAGACATCCATGCGCAAGCACGCGACGATTGCTAATTCGACTTTTGTCTTGGTGCGATTGGACAGCGCAGCCAATCGCTCCTCTGCGACCGGGAACTGGCCGGTCAAGAATTCGCATTCGGCGCGGTTCAACTCCAGCGCAAAGATCAGCTCGCGCCTGCGCTCCCAACCATCGTCCTTCAATAGCGCCCCACCGGCGATGAGATAGGTGAGCGCTGAGGCATAGGCAGTAGCTCCCTTGGCGCGTTTGCCAGCGAGCAGGTTGAGCTCGGCGAGTTGGTCCCGTTCCTCTTGCGAGATAATCAGTCCAGCGCTGCGGTTGAGCTGATTGAGGATCTCGAAAATCGCCTCCTCCCGTTTGTCGGTGGGCGTTTCCGTCAGCAGCAGCCTTCCTATCCGGAGATGGACGTCAGCGCGCAATGCTTCCGGGATCATAGAATAGGAGGCCTCTTGGACGCGGTCGTGCGTAAATTTGTAGGAGCCTTCAAGGCGTTCGATCAACTCATGGCACACTGCCGGCCACAGCTCCGCGTGCACCCGCTCTTCCGGGGTCTCTAGAACGTTCGAAAGAGTCGCAATAGCGGCAACGTTTCCGAGGCAGGCGAGTTGCTGCAATGCCTGCTGGGTTTCGACGGGCAAACGAGTGAGCTTGCCAACCATGAGGTCCACGACATTATCCGTGTAGCCCTTTTCGCGAATGCGATCGAGATCCCAGGACCAACGCGACGCGTCATGATCAAAGCAGAGCAATCCCTCTTCCGCGAGCGAGTAAAGAAACTGAATCACGAAGAAGGGATTGCCAGCGGTCTTCTCATGCACTAGTTGCACCAGCGGTGCAGCGTCGGCCGGATCGCAGCGAAGCGCATCGGCGATCAACTGTCCAAGGTCGTCACAAGCGAGCGGCGCCAGGCGAACTTCTTGCACTCGCGCTCCGGCTTGGCGGATCGCTTCGAGCTTGCGCGTCAATGGATGAGCGGCATCAACTTCATTGTCGCGGTAAGCGCCGATTATCATCAGATGTCGCAATTCCGACCGGGTTAGCAGATCCTCCAGCAGCTCGAGGGTCGCACCGTCGAGCCACTGCAAGTCGTCGAGAAACAGCGCCAGCGGATGTTCCGGCCGGGCGAATACGCCAATGAAGCGCCGGAGAACGAGGTGGAAACGGCTTTGCGCTTGCTGAGGCTCAAGTTCCGGGACCGGCGCTTGGTCTCCGATGATGAGCTTTAGTTCGGGGATGAGGCCGGTCATGAGCTGTGCATTCAGCTCGAGCGCCTGCAGAAACGCGCCGCGCCAGATCGCCAGTTCGGCGTCGCTCTTGCCGAGAAGAGGCCGTACAAGGCTTTGAAATGCCTGCACCAGGGTCGAATAGGGAACGTCGCGCTTGTACTGATCGAACTTGCCTGAGGCGAAGAGTCCTCGCGGTGGGGCAACCACCATGTGCAGCTGATTGACAACAGAGGATTTTCCAATGCCGGAATATCCCGAGACGAGTACCAATTCCGGCGCGCCGCCCTTGACCACGCGGTCGAACGCCGCGAGCAAGGCGTCGACCTCGCGTTCCCTGCCGTACAGCTTCTCGGGGATCAGCAGCCGATCGGGGGTGTCATGTTGGCCAAGCGGGAACTCAATGACGTGCCGGCGAGCTTCCCACTCGGCAAGACAACGCCGTAGATCACTCTCAAGGCCGGTCGCAGTCTGGTAGCGCTCCTCGGCCGTTTTGGCGAGCAGCCTCATGATGATTTGGGAGACAGCGATTGGGATATTGTCCAATCGCTCGCTTGGCGGCACCGGTCTTCTGGCGATATGGCAGTGAACCCATACCATCGGATCGGACGCTGTGAACGGCAGCGAGCCGGTAAGTAACTGGTACAGCGTGACGCCGAGAGAGTAAAGGTCGCTGCGGGAATCGATCGAGCGGTTCGTCCGCCCGGTCTGTTCGGGGGCCATATAGGCAAGCGTGCCGGCTATTGTTTCGGGCGGCTCTGGCGTTTGTCGCTCGCGCGGCAGGCGCGAAGCGAGTCCAAAGCCTGACAGCCACGCTTCGCCGCTCGAAGTGTTCACAAAAACGTTTGCGGGTTTGATGTCTCTATGGAACAGACCGCGCTGATGCAGACGCCCCAGCGCCGCGGTTATGCCTATGGCAACGCGTAAAAACGCGTCCAGTTCCCACGGTTTGCCGAGCAGTCGCGCAAGCACCTCCCCGCCGTGATCTTCAATGACCAGCGCCGGTTTTCCGTGGTCATGAATGAGCTCCAGGGGCCGTGCAGCCCAGCTTGAATCGAGCTCACTCCGCAAGTCATACGCGTGTTCCAGCCGCGCGCTGCTGCTCGGCGCGGGCTGGTCTACTGCAGAGGTCAAGACCAGGACTGGGCAGGACGCACTGGCTTTGGCGCTCCTCGACAGACGGAACTCCCCGTCGTTCCATAAGGTCTCGAAATCGGAACTCAAAGGCTCTCCCACTCCACAAGATCATCTCGCGCTACGATACCCCAAGCAAATTGACTGAGCACGTCCTATTCGCTCACCGGGGTAGCCGCGTAAGGCACAGAACACCGAACGAGGCGATCAAAAGCACGGTCGACAATAACATTAGAAGCTTCGGCTGGAAGCTCGCCCCCTTCCACTCTCCGCCGGCGACGCCCCAAACGTTTGCGGTCAGGATGGAAACCGACATCCCCAGCGCCCAGCCATAAACAGAGCCCGCACTTCCCAGGATGGACGCCCCAAATCCGTAGAGCAGGATGGCGCCAAACCACATGCTCCCCATCAGGGCGGAGCGGCACCATCTGCCTACACAATGATGTCCTTCAAAGAGCACAGGCCAGGAACCGCGAAGGGATATCAAATATGCCGGGTAACCCATGTTAAAGATCAGC
>JBAVQA010000002.1:0-3120 GCA_049693595.1 Candidatus Acidiferrales bacterium
GGACGAAGCCGGCAAAACCAAGCCGCCGCAAATCGCGATGCTTTCGCTCGCAGGCGGAGAAGCGTGGATCATCACCGACCTGCCGAAAGGCGCTTCGAGTCCGCTGTGGTCGCCCGACGGCAAGCGCATCGCATTCGTAAGCACCACCACTCCGGAAGACATCGAGAAGGCCAAGCACAAAAAAGACCTAGCAAAGAGCGACGATGCCGCGAAGCCCAGCGAGCACGAATCCGACGTCCACATCATCAGCCGCGCTGTCTATCGCAGCAATGGCGAGGGCTATCTCGATCCCAAACGCCACGAGCACATTTGGATTCTCGACCTGCCGACGACCTCCGACGAACTCCCCAAGCCCGTGCAGCTCACCAGCGGCGATTTCGACGAAGGCGAACTCGTCTGGGCCCACGACAACTCGCGGATCTACTTCCTCACGCAGCGCGTTGACGAGCCGTATTACGCGGAGCCGACCACGGATATTTATTTCGTTCCCGCGGCGGGCGGCGCCGCCGAAAAGCTCGCCACCATTCCCATGGGTATCGGCGACCTGACCCTCAGCCCCGACGGCAGCAAGTTCGCGTTTCACGGCTCCGTCACCCAGCCGGTCCGCTCCTACTCGCAGCCCGATCTCTGGGTGATGGACGCAACACCCAACGCGCAGCCTAAAAACCTCACCGCCGATTATGATTTCGATATGGGCAGCTCGGTTTTTGGTGACAACGCGGCTCCGCGCGGCGGAGGTGGACGCGGGCTCTACTGGTCGCCCGACGGCCGCTGGCTGTTCGACACCGTCGCCAAGCAAGGACGCACACCCGTAGTTCGAGTGGATGCGCAATCCGGCGCCGTCACCGAAATCTCGCAAGGCGATCAGGCCGTGTTCGACTTCTCCGTCACCCCCGACGCACGCAACATGGTCGCTCTGATTTCATCGCCCGTGATGATCGGCGACCTCTTTACGCTTTCGGCCAATGGCGCGCAAACTCGCATCACCAATTTCAATCAAAAACTCTGGTCGCAGCTCAACCTCACCGCTCCGGAGGAAATCAATTACACGAGCTTCGACGGCAAGCGCATTCAAGGCTGGATTCAGAAGCCGCCCGACTTTGACGCCAAGAAAAAGTATCCGCTAATTCTGAACATCCACGGCGGCCCGCACGCTGCTTACGGCTGGGTCTTCGATCACGAATTCCAATTCATGGCGGCGAAGGGATATGTGGTCCTCTATATCAACCCGCGCGGATCCACCAGCTACGGCCAGGATTTCGGCAACATCATTCAGTATCACTACCCCGGTGACGATTACCGCGACCTGATGATCGGCGTGGACGAAGTTCTGAAAGCCGGCTACGTCGATCCGAAAAAACTCGGCGTCACCGGCGGCAGCGGCGGCGGCGTCCTCACCGACTGGACTATCACCCACACGAATCGTTTTGCCGCAGCCGTATCGCAACGCGACATTTCCAACTGGGCCTCCTGGTGGTACACCGCTGATTTCACTCTGTTCACCCCGCAATGGTTCAAAGCCCCGCCTTTCGAGGACCCGCAGGATTACGCAAACCGCTCCGCGATTACTTTTGTGAAAGACATCCACACGCCTGTCCTGTTCGTGCTGGGCGAGTTGGACTACCGCACTCCGCAGGATTCCGGCGGCGAACAATTATTTCGCGCGCTCAAATATATGAAACGCCCAACCGCCATGGTCGTCTTCCCGCGCGAAACTCACGAACTCTCGCGCTCCGGTGAGCCCTGGCATCGCATCGAGCGCCTCGACCACATCGTCGCCTGGTTCGATAAATGGCTCCTGGACGTCCCGCACCCCGAATACGACGTACACCCAGATAAACAGGCCGCGAAACCCGCGCAGTAGAGTACCGACGGTAGGGGATTAGCTCCGATAATCCGATTAACCGCTCCGAACTACTCTCAGCTCGTCTGACCTGCCGCCGGGTCTGGACCCGCAAATGGTTTTGGCTTTGCGCCCATGACCAGAAGCCAAAACATGAACAACAGCTCCCCAAACCCGAGTGGCATCATCCATCGCCCGACAATGTTTGCGTACTGCGGCAAAATTAAGTACGTAAAACTGTTCACCACGTAGGGAAAGCAATTCGCCGTCAGCAAGACCCCGAGGATGCGAGGAAGAAAGCCCGACCGGTAGACCAGCAGTCCAAGCGGAACGAGCCAAAGTCCCCAAAATATTCCAGCGATGCCAAACCCGTGACTATGCAGATTCAGGAACAGCATAGCCAGTTCATCCCGCTGCGCCTTGTCAAACATGGACAGAAAATCAGTTCCGCGCACTAGGATCAGGGCAGCGATCGCATTCAGCTCATTCAGCAAAGCTATCGGAATAGAGACCACAATCAATGTCAACATCACCGCGGCGTGCCTCTGATTGACGCCCTTCAGCAGATCGTACAAAGCAAGCGTCACCCACATAAAAAGAATTTGCGAGATGAGTTGGGCCGCAATGCCGAGGCGAAAGAGCGTCTCGGACGCCGCGATGTTGTTAGCCGTCGCCGTTGCGTTTCCGTGCACGATCAGCTTGTTGGGAACATACAAGAGCGCGAACGCGCCCGGTATTGACACGAGCACATACAGCAAGCCTGCAAATCTGCCCGGGTTCTTGGCGAAGCTCATGTGTCCTCCCTCGAGAGAGTTCAGTTTGAAGATACGCCAGAGACCATCCAAAAGTTACGCCAACCGAATGCTCACCTTTTGCTGGATTTGTAACCCAGAAAGATCGTGTGGCGCGGGCCGCCCTTTTTCAGGCGCCCTCGCACGTGCTCCACTTCGACCTCGAACCTGGCATGCCGCAACCGTTGCTCGAATTTCCGGTCCTCTCGCGCCGACCACACGGCCAACACCCCGTCCATCTTCAAAGCCGCGTAGGCCGCGGCGATCCCTCGATCATCGTAAAGCCAGTCATTGTTTGAGCCGCTGAAAGCACTCGGCCCGTTATCCACGTCAAGCAGTACCGCATCGAACTGCCCGCGCTGTGATGCGAGCGTGACGGCCACGTCATCGACCTCGACGCTCACGCGCGAATCCGTCAGCGGATGCTCAGCCAGCGGCCCGAGCGCGCCGCGATTCCACTCCACCACCGCCGGCACAATCTCCGCC
>JBAVQA010000003.1:0-1909 GCA_049693595.1 Candidatus Acidiferrales bacterium
GCTGATCTGGCTGATCACCCCTGTGCTGTAAGACCAAGGCGCGCCCCCTGCCGGATGCCCGATAATATTAATCGTCTCTGCAACTTGTACATCCGACATATTTCCGAGCGGGATCGCCCGTAGGTCCACCGGAGGCTTCTCAAGCTTGATCAGGGCCAGATCGACGACTGAGTTTTCGGATACGACCTCTCCGACGTAGGTGCGAGGGTTGGAAAGCTCTGCAGGAGTAGACGGTTTCAGTATCACACCAGCGTATTTGTGACCGTTGATGACATGCCAATTCGTCAGGACGTATCCCGCTGAGTCCATAATCACACCGGACCCAAGCGACACGTTTGTTAATTTATCCCCTTGTAGATCACCTACGAACACCAAGACCACGCCGGGCGAAGCAGCATTGTAGACCGCGATTCCAGCAGCGCTTCGAGTGCGGATTGGCGGCCGGTACTTCGCGACGAGTTTATGATTTTGCGCGTAAGCCGAAAAGACCGTGACGGTCGGCTGAGCTTGATTGGAATTTTGCCCCCTTGTGCTGATGCTCCAAAACATCAGCAAAGTCGTCGCGACAAGAAGCAGACGTACAGAGTAGCGAGCTGTCGAAGATGTCATGGCGTGTCCTCGTAGCTGAATGTTACTTTCATAGCCGAGTCGAAAGCAGACCGCATCAAGGTGCGTATTCAAATAGTTACGACCAGTAGTCGAATCTTAAGCCTGAGCGTGCTTCCGAGAGGATTTGCGTGGTGGGTCCTCCTCCGATAGCTCGGATAGCACGACTGGCGCGCGATCAGGAAATTCAGCGACAATGCGAACCTCGCCGCCCATGGCTTTGACCGTCTTTCGCAGCGTCGAGATTAACAGGTCGCTGCGCTTTTCGAGCCGTGAGACGCTGTCTTGAGTGATTCCGAGAGTCTTGGCGACGCGAGCCTGCGTGAGCTTGCGGGCCCTGCGGAGATCACGCAAGCTCATCTCCTCTGCGATTATCTCAGCGGCGCGGTCTTCAACCTTCTTACGCTCCGCTGGATTCAGCTTCCGAATTACTTCATTCACGTTCACGGACATAGTTATGTCTCCTTTCCGATCCGAGCAAGATGCGCGTCAAAACGCTCATCTGCCTTCCTTATCAGTTCGCGGTAGAAACGTTTTTGGCTCCCCCCCGATTTGTCTCCCGCTACCAGTAGAATCGCCGCACGCCTGCGATCAAAGGCGAAGGCCACTCGCCATTCACCGTCTGCCGCGCTGAATCGCAATTCCTTCATATTCGCGTACCGGGAGCCTTTCAGTGTGTCAACCCGTGGGCGACCCAATTGCGGCCCAAACTGTTCTAGAACCATCGAAAGCGCCAGAATCTCCGTCCGCACATCCTCGTGCAGAGCGTGAAATTCCGGTTCGAATTCATTGGCCATCTCAACGGCCCATCTCACGTGTACAAATATGGCATGGAATACATTATGGAGTCAAGACCATATATCTGCGGACTGGAGAGTACGAGAGAGCGGTGTAGGAGACCACAGGAATTTTGCACTTGACACTATGTTCGTTATACATTACACTCGAAGCAAGCTTGGAGGCCCGCATGCCTGTTCAATCCTCAGAGAATCCGGCCTACCGCCGTCGAAGTGCGCTTTGGCTCTTCTATGGCGCTGCGGTAGTTTCTACAATTGCGATCGGCGGAGTTGGCAAGATTCCCTCTCTCCGGGTTCCTATCCTCGCCCTTGCTGTCCTGACAGCAGGGGCCGCGATTCTGTTCCTGCTTCGTTTCCTCCGCTCCAATGATGAGCGGGAGCAACAAGTCAACTACCGCGCCCTGACGTTCGCGTTCGCGGGCACGCTAATTTTCTCGCTCGCTATTGGCTATTCGCAGGCTGTTGGCTTCCATTCCATCTCATGGCTAGGAATTCCGGCATTGATG
>JBAVQA010000004.1:0-23758 GCA_049693595.1 Candidatus Acidiferrales bacterium
ATTTCAAAGATCCTCATTGATCCAAAGGACGGCAACACCGTGTACGTCTGCGTGCCGGGCAGACTGTGGAGCGACAGCGAAGACCGCGGAGTTTACAAGACGACCGACGGCGGACAGTCTTGGACGAAAATTTTGAAGGGCGCGAACCTTTCCACGGGCTGTTCGATGATGTCCATGAAGCCTGGCGATTCCAAAACGATCTTCGCGGGCATGTGGGATTTTCGGCGCAAGGGCTGGACGTTCCGCTCCGGAGGCGAGAATTCCACTGCGGCGAGCGGCAGCGGTCTGTTTCAGACAACAGACGGCGGCGCGACATGGGCCGATCTCGACGAAAAAAGCGCCAAGGGGCTTCCGCCCAAGCCGTGGGGACGCGTGGCTGTTACTGTCGCACCCTCCAAGCCCGACGTCGTATACGCCTTGATCGAATCCAATCGCAGCGCGCTGTTCCGCTCGGATGACGCGGGAAAGACATGGCAGGAGCGCGACCGCAGCCAATTGATGGTATGGCGTCCTTTTTATTTCGCAAACTTGATCGTCGATCCCAAAAACGAAAACAAAATATATAAGCCGGACCTCGGCCTGATCATGAGTGAAGACGGGGGAAAGAGCTTCAGCAATATTTCGGGGGGCGCTCACGGAGATTTCCACGACATTTGGGTCGACCCGGATAATACGCAGCATGTGATCGCGGGAGATGACGGAGGCGTTTGGTATTCCTACGACAGCGGAAACACATGGTGGAAAGCGTACAATCTGCCGATTTCGCAGTTCTATCACGTGAGCGTGGACGCGGACGATCCATATCACGTCTTCGGCGGCCTGCAGGACAACAGCGTGTGGGCGGGAGATTCGGCTTATCCGGGCGGAATCTCGAACAGCCGCTGGGAAAACCTTTACGGCGGCGACGGGTTCTGGGTGTTCCCTGACGCGGCCGATGCAAAATACGTTTATGCCGAGTCGCAGGGAGGAGACATAGGGCGCGTGAATCGCCTCACTCTGGAAAGCCGCTCCATCAAGCCACAACCGAACTACGGCGAAGGCAAACTTCGCTTCAACTGGAACACTCCGATCCACATGAGCCCGAATGAAAAAGGCACGATTTACATTGGGGCGCAATTTCTGTTTCGTTCGCGCGACCACGGACAAACCTGGGACCGGATTTCTCCGGACTTGACGACGAATGATCCGGAGAAACAGAAGCAAGAGGAATCCGGTGGCGTGACCGTCGATAACTCGGACGCGGAGACTCACACGACCATCTATTCCATCAGCGAATCGCCGCGCGATGGACAAACTATTTGGGTCGGCACGGACGACGGAAACTTGCAGTTGACGCGCGATGGCGGCAAGAACTGGACGAACGTGGTTGCAAACGTTGCCGATCTGCCGAAAGCTTCGTGGGTTTCCTGGGTTGAGGCGAGCCGGTTCGATCCGGCTACGGCGTATGCTGCCTTTGACCGGCACACATTCGGCGACATGGATCCTCATGTTTACAAAACTACGGACTACGGAAAAACGTGGACGGCGGTAGTGGCCAAGGACAGCGGAGTGCGCGGATATGCGCACGTGATCAAGGAAGATACCGTCTCTCCGAACTTGTTGTTCGTGGGCACGGAATTCGGACTTTGGATCTCACTCGACGGAGGGAAACAGTGGGCGCAGTACAAGGGCCACGAATTTCCGGACGTCGCGGTGCGAGATATCGTCGTGCAATCGCGTGAATCGGACTTGGTCCTTGCGACTCACGGCCGCGGCATTTGGATCGTGGACGACATCACTCCGCTGCGAAAACTTACGCCTGACGTGTTGGCGCAAGATGCGGTTTTTGTTCCGGGAAAGCAAGCGCAGCAGCGGCTGGAAGCGAACGGCGGATGGGCGGAAGGAAACGCAACCTTCTTCGGACCGGATCCGCCCGACGCCGCTTTGATCACGTATTACCAGAAGAAGCGGCACATTTTTGGAAAAATGACGATCGAAATTTTCGACGACCAGAACAAGCTAATCGATACCGTCCCGGCGAATAGCCGGCGCGGTCTGAGCCGCGTTGAGTGGCCGATGCGCGTGAAAGCTCCTCGCGTACCGCCCGCAGCGACGGCTGCATTCGAGGCCAGCCAAGGCCCTAGAATTGTGCCGGGTACTTACACAGTGAAGATGACGCGCGGCAAGGACACGTATACGACGCCGCTGGTCGTAACTTTGGATCCGCGCGCCAAGTACACGCTGGAAGATCGCAAGCTGAATTTCGACGCAACCATGCGCGTATACAACCTGCTGGGTGATATGACCTTCGATGTGGACCGCATCAACGCGGTGCGCGAAGGTCTCTCGGAGCGTGCTGCCAAGCTTGGCGCAAGCGACCCTCTGCGCAAGCGGCTGCAGGATCTCGCGGCTAGAGCTGACGAAATTCGCAAGAAAATCGTGGCTACCAAGGAAGGTGGCGCGATTACCGGCGAAGAACGCATCCGTGAAAAAACCACGGCGCTTTATGGCACTTTTATTGGTTATGAGGGCCGTCCAGCCGACTATCAGGTAGCGCGCATCGATTCGCTCAAACACGAACTCGATGATGTGGTGAAAGAGTTCGATGCGTTCGTCGCAAAAGACGTGAAGGACGCGAACACGTCTCTAGGGAAGAAAAAACTGGAAATCATCCAGCCGCTCACCCGCGAAGAATGGGAGAAAGCCAACAGCGAAGCCGAATCCAGCGGCGCGCAGCCCGGGGCGACTCAGTGGCACGAGCGCGATTAGGCGCTAACGGTTAAAGGAAATTTGGTGGACGTGGGGGGGCTCGAACCCCCGGCCTCATCGTTGCGAACGATGCGCTCTCCCAACTGAGCTACACGCCCATTTTCGTAACTAACTACACCGGCCTGTCCGATCCGATCGGGCCGCTCTCCCAACTGAGCTCCACGCCGACCGTGCGTTTTATTCTAACAAACCAAAGAAGAGGCACCAAACGTGTTCCGAGTAGGCCGTGCACTATGTCGCCGGAATATCGTTTTTGCCGGAGGCTTCGGCTTTGGCGGCTGAACGAGACGGGAGCCAATAACTGGCGAGAACGGGGATCACAAACAAGATCGCGAGCGGCGAAGTGATCATACCGCCTACGACGACGCGAGCGAGAGGCTGCTGCGCCTGCACTCCTATTCCAGAGGAGAGCGCGGCAGGTAGCAAACCCAAGCCGGCGGCGGCGCAGGCCATTACAACCGGGCGCATCTCCGCGAGGCCGCCTGCTTCGATGGCCGAGAGCTTTGACAGCGCCCCTATTTCTTTTCGGCGAATTCCGGAAATAAAAACGACGCCGCCCAGCGTACACACTCCGATCACAGAGGCGAAACCGACGGCCGCGGAAATGCTGAAGGGCGTGCGCGAAACGAACAGCGACAGCACGCCGCCGGTGAGTCCGAATGGCAGCATGGCCAACACCAACAGTGCGTGGCGCAAAGAATTGAAAGCGGTGAACAGTAAGCCGAAAATCACGAGCAAACTGAGCGGAAGGACGACCGCGAGGCGACGCTGCTCTTTCTGCAGGCTGTCATACTCACCGGCCCATTCGATGTGGTAGCCCTCGGCAAGGTGGACCTGTTTGTCGAGGCGAGCTTGGACTTCCTGAATCGTCCCGGCGAGATCGCGGCCACGCACGCTGAACTTCACAGGTATGTAACGTTGGCCATTTTCGCGGTAAATCATGAACGCGCCTTCGTGGAGGGAGACGTCGGCCACTTGCCCGAGTGGAACGCGATTGCCCTCAGGCGTGGGAAGCAGGATGTTGCGAATCTCCTCCGGTGTGCGGCGATATTCAGGCTTATAACGGACGACGAAGTCGAAGCGGCGGTCGCCTTGGAGTATCTGCGTCGGCGCAAGGCCACCAACGGCAGCCTGCACGGCAGTGTTGACGTCGGCGGCCATCAAGCCATAACGCGCGCTCGCGCCGCGATCGATCGAAACGATCAGTTCGGGCTGCCCGGTTTCCTGGAAAACGCCCAGATCCGCCACGCCCGGAACCTTGGCCATGATATCTCGAATCTCCGCGGCCTTGGCAACCAGGACATCGATATCGTCGCCGAAGAGTTTCAAGGAGTTTTCGCCTTTCACCCCCGACATGGCCTCTTCGACGTTGTCCTGAATGTTCTGCGAGAAGTTAAAATCGATGCCCGGGAATTTTTCGAGCTGCGCGTCCATGCGGTGAATCAGCTCATCCTTGGTCAAGCCACCCGGCCAAGCGGACGGACTCTTCAGCGACACCATGAACTCGACGTTGTTGAAAGTAGTGACGTCGGTGCCGTCTCCGGGGCGGCCCATCTGAGAGACGACCTGCGTGACTACGGGAAACCCGAGCAGAATTTCGCGAATGTCGTGCGACATTTTCGCGGCAGATTCGTAGGCGACATCTTGCGGAAGGGTGGCGCGAACCCACAAGTTTCCTTCCTCGAGTTTGGGCATGAATTCGCCGCCGAGGAGCGATCCGAGCACCAGGGTTGCGGCAAGCGCAGCGACAGCGATAGCAAGAGTGGTCTTGCGGTGTGTGAGCGTCCACTGAAGTGACGCGGCGTAGCGCTTGTTAAGCCATGATACGAGACGCGTGTGGTGGGCGCGGACTTTCGCCGGTTTTCTCCAGGAAGCGAGCACGGGCGCCAGCAGGATGGCAAACAGGGTAGCTCCCACCAGCGCGAAGCCGTAGGTTTCAGACATCGGCGCAAAAATCTTGCCCGGCACGCCCTGCATAGTGAAAAGTGGAATCAGCGCCACGATGATCACGAGAACAGAGAATAAAACGGGCCGCACAGCTTCGGCCGTGGCGTCGGCGATTAGATCAAAAGTGGAATCCGCTCCGTCGGACGCCTGAAAACGGCGATAGATATTCTCGAGCACGATCACCGATGCGTCCACGAGAATACCGAAATCAATGGCGCCAATTGAAATGAGGTTGGCCGATTCTCCCGTGAGGACCATTATGGCGAAAGCAAACAGAAGCGAGCAAGGAATGGTGAGCGCGGCGACTAAAGAAATCGGAATATCGCCCAAGAAAATAATGAGAACGAGTGTGACCAGGGTCAATCCCATAATCACAATGTGACGGACGGTCGAGGTCGTCACGTGAATCAGATCGGTGCGGTCGTAAAGTGTGACCAGCTTCATCCCGCGAGGAAGACGCCCGTCGTTCAGGCTCTTCACCTTCTGTTCAAGCTGGCGCAGGGCAGGCAGGGACTTTTCACCTCGCTGCAACAGAACGATTCCTTCGATGGCATCGTCGTCGTGGTTTACGCCAACCTGCCCAAGGCGCGGTTGAGAACCTTCATGGACTTCCGCGACGTCGCGGAGGTACACGGGCACGCCATTCCGCTCGGTGATCAGAACATTTTGCATTTCAGGAATGGTGCGGAGAAGGCCCAGCCCGCGAATGTTGACGCTCTGATCTCCCATGGTCAGATAATTGCCGCCGACATTGGCATTGCTCGAGCTGATTGCGGCCAATACTTGCGGCAAGGAGACGTTGTATTGCAGCAATTTTTGCGGATCAACTTCGGCGATGTATGCGCGGGTGCTACCGCCGAAAGACGTGACGTCGATAATTCCCGAAACTTGCTTGATCTCGCGCTCCACGAACCAATCTTGCGTGGCCTTCAACTCATTGAGCGTGTATCCCGGGCCGACGAGGCGATAACGATAAATTTCTCCAACCGGCGACCAAGGCGAAAGCTGCGGGGATATGTTCGCCGGCAAAGTGACGAGTTGCAGGCGGTTCAAGGCCTCCTGGCGGTCCCACAAATAATTGCTGCCATAGTCGAAGTACAGTTTCACGTCGCTCAATCCAAAGATGGTGATCGAGCGGACATACTGAAGATGTGGGATTCCGAAGAGAACCGTCTCGACCGGAACGGTGACCTGCCGCTCCATTTCTTCCGCAGACCACGAAGGATTTTGGGTGATTACTTCCACGAGCGGCGGCGAGGGGTCGGGATAAGCTTCGATGTCGAGCTGTAGGAAAATTACGATTCCGCCCGCAATCCACGCCAGCAGCAAAACGACCATCAGCGGGCGATAACGCAACAGAGAGAGTATGAAGTTGCGCATTTTGGATTAGCTCTGAGCGGCGGCGCGCAGAAGGAGAGCTCCCTCTGAAACAATCGAATCGCCCTGATTTATACCAGAGAGAATCTCAATCGAACCGTCCAGCGCGCGGCCCAACTTGACGGTGCGCCGTTCAAAGCGGCCATTGCCTTTCGATACGAACACATGCGCTTCGTTCCCTTCCCTGATCACCGCTGACGCCGGAATGAGTATGCCAGCCGAAGAGGAACGCAAGACGCGGATTGAGCCGAACATTGCGGGCTTGATGCGCCGGTCAGGATTTTCCAGGACTACGCGCAAGTGTAGTGTGCGGGTGGCGGGATCGACGACATCGTAGAGCACTCCAACCCGGCCCGCCCAATGCTGGTTCGGATAGGCGTCGAGCGTGACTTGCGCTTCCGCACCCATCTTGAGTGTGGCGAAGTCTCTTTCGTAAATGTCACCCAGAGCCCAGACGGTGGAGATATCAGCGATGGTGCAAAGCGGCTGAGGAGCATCCAGAGATTTGGAATACTCGCCGGTGGAGGCACCGATATCCAGGATTACGCCGGAGCGCGGCGCGACGACTCGCAATTCCGTGGAGGCGTGGTCGGGATCCATTCCTAAGTCGCGAATATGCTGCGCTGTCGCCTCCAGCTCGGCCTCGGCTATCTTCGCGTCGCCGTGAGCTTGTTGGTAGTCCTTTTGCGCAATGGCGTTGTGCGTCAGAAGATCTTCCGCGCGGGTGAGAGCTTGCTGTTTTACCTCCGCGTCCACCTTGGCTTTGTGATAATCCGCGACAGCACGCGAAAGATCGCTGCTCTCGAGCAGAGCGAGCAATTGACCCTTTTCCACGTGGTCAGAGGGACGGACTTTCATTTCTACGATCCGGCCGCCAGCGGGCGGAAAGACATGGACTACGCGGGTGGGGTCGGCCTCGATGTGCGCAGGCAGCACGAGGTAGTCAGGTACGGAGGAAGACTTCACCGTGATGGTCTGAATTCCCTTGGCGTCCGATGCGATGTATTCAGTGTCAGTCGAACTCGCGGATGGGTTGGCATCAGCTTGGACACTCTTTTGCTCAGAACCGCCGCCCGAGCTGCTGCATCCAGAGCCCGCGATCGCAAAAACGATGCCGAACACTAGGACTGCGGACCTCATTTCATAGACTCCATAACGATGGCAGCGAGTAATTCTGTTAAACATGCCGTTTGATATTGTTTGGAACAGCGCGAAATGTCAGGGAGAGTTTACTTCGCTCACTGAGGAATTAGTTTAGCAAACGCGAGAGCAGCCGCCAAAACGTATATGGTGGCTGAGCCGCTAGACTTCGATGTCCGGTTCGGCTTGCGGGAGCCGATCACCGTCGCGCGCAACCCACACATACAATGTAGGTAGCAAAAAGATACCCATGAGCAGCGAAGCGACGAGGCCGCCCACAATCACGATGGCGAACGGGCGCTGCGAATCAGAACCGATAGCGTGCGAAAGAGCGGCGGGGAGCAATCCGAGCGTAGCAACCAACATCGTCATCATGATGGGACGTAGCCTGAGAACTGCGCCCTCCACCGCCGAATCTTCGATCGAATGGCCACGCGCGCGAAGCTGATTGATGTACTCCAGCATAATGACGCCGGTTTGAACGGAGACGCCGAAAAGCGCCAGAAAGCCGACTCCGGACGATACGCTAAAGTGTGTGCCGGTAATCAGTAGCGCAAGCAACCCACCGATGGGCGCCATGGCAACGACGCCAAGAATCAGAAGCCCCCACTTCCAGGAGCCGAACATGGCGTAGAGAATGATAAAAATTGCGAGAATGGTGATTGGCAGGACGATGAGCAATCGTTTTTCGGATCTCTTTTGACTTTCGTATTCGCCCGCCCAATCTAGATGGTAGCCCGTAGGCAGTTTCACCTGCGCTCCGATTTTCTTCAGAGCTTCTTCCACCGTGCTCCCAAGATCGCGGCCGCGCACACTGTACTTTATAGCGACGTAGCGCGAGTTTTCTTCCCGATATATTTCCGAGCCGCCATCGGTGACCGAAACCTTGCACAATTGCGCCAACGAAACGCGCTCACCTGATGGCGTCAGCAATCGAATGTTTTCGATCGCTTCCGGAGTATCGCGATAAAGCTCCTGATACCGCACCACGAGGTCGTAACGTTCCTCGCCCTGGAGTACCTGGCTCACGGCGTTTCCGCCGACGGCGGTCTGAATAGCGTCCTGAATGTCCGCTACATTGATGCCGTAACGGGCTGCTTGCAGGCGGTCAACCGTGAAATTGAGATTGGGCTGGCCCAGCACTCTAAAAAGACCCAGATCCTCGATACCAGGAATCTTGCTCATGATGCCTACGATCTGATCGCCTTTTTCTTCGAGCAGCTTAAGATCATCGCCGTATAGTTTGACGGCGAGTTCGCCCTTCACGCCGCTAACCGCTTCCTCCATATTGTCTTCGATCGGCTGGGAGAAATTCCAGATGACACCGGGGATTTTCTCCAGTTCGCGGTCCATGGCTGCGATGAGTTCGTCCTTGCGTTCGTGGAAAACAGGACGCCACTTGTCTTTCGGCTTCAAATCAACGAAGTATTCTGTGTTGAAGAAGCCCGTAGTATCGGTGCCGTCATCCGGACGTCCGACCTGGCTGGTTACGACCGTAACCTCGGGAAAGGAGACGAGCACAATTCGAGCTCGATCAGACACATGCGTTCCCTCGGTGGGCCCCGTGCTGGGCGCGAGCGTGCCGCGAACCCAAATTGCGCCTTCGTCGAGGTGTGGTAGGAATTCCGAGCCGATGACGCCGCCAAACATGATGAAGATGGCGATACCTAACGCAGCAATGCCCGCACTCAAAGTTACCCAGCGATGTTCGATGGCCCAGCGCACACGCCTTCGATATTGGTTGGTTAGAAATACAAGGACGGGATTCTTCCATTCACGAATGTTATTCCGGAAAAATACACTGGCGAGAACCGGAGCAATCAAGATGGAAAATATGAGAGCTCCAAGAAGCGCGAAGGCAACCGTCCAGGCCATGGGCTTGAACAACCGCCCTTCCACGCGTTGCAGCGTGAAAATCGGCATGTAAGCGGTAATGATAATGGCGATGGCGAAGAAGACCGGACGCTGCACTTCATGGGCGGCATCCCGGATGCATTGCATGGTCGGTCTGTCGCCGCGAGAACTTAGATGGCGAACAATATTCTCGACCATCACGACGGCTCCATCCACGACCATTCCGAAATCGAGCGCCCCGAGTGAGAGTAAGTTGGCCGGAATGTGGCGTAAATCAAGGCAAATCGAAGCGAACAGGAGAGAAAACGGAATGGTCAGCGCCACAATCAGCGCTCCGCGCACATTGCCCAGGAAAAGAAAGAGAACGATGACGACAAGAATAATTCCTTCGGTCAGGTTGTGCAGCACCGTGTAAGTGGTGAAGTGCACCAGATCGCTGCGATCAATGAACGGTACAACCTTCACTCCTTTAGGCAAGATGCGGTCATTCAGCTCCTTCACCTTTTCATGAATCGCGATGAGCGTTGGGTCGGCTGCCGCACCCTTGCGTAGCAAAACGATTCCCGAAACTACATCGTCGTCGTCGATAATCTGCCCGTCTTCGCGATGGATGGCTTTCGCGAATCGACCCAAGCGTACTTTGGGGCCTTGCGTCACAACTGCGATGTCCTTCACGAGAATGGGGACGCCATTCTGGGCCTTCAGAACAGTTTGCTCAATATCCTGAACGCTGCTAACCAACCCGACGGCGCGGACGTTTATCTGCTGCTGGCCTTCCTCAATAAATCCTCCGCCCGCGTTCACGTTATTGTTGGTAAGTTGCTGCTCGACTTGGCCAATGCTCAGGCCATAGGCAACAAGCTTGGCTGGATCGACTTGAACTTGATATTCGCGCGTGGCGCCGCCGAAACTAGAAACGTCAACGACATTGGGAACAGACTTGAACTGTTTTTCGAGGACCCAATCTTCGAGGGATTTCAGCGCCATGACGTCGTACTGCGGATTGGTGCTTTTCAGCGTATAAAAAAAGATTTGGCCGACCGGGCTGTAGTCCGTGCCCATCTGCGGCTGGAGGTTAGCCGGCAGCGTGACCTGCGAAAGTCTCTCGAGCACCTTCTGACGATTCCAGTCACTATTCGATTCGTCGTCGAAGATGAGCATCAGGCTGGAAAGGCCGGCGAGCGAGACGGATCGAAGATGAGTGAGATGAGGAATCCCGTTCATCTGGATTTCGATCGGAATTGTGACCTGTTGCTCGATTTCCTCCGCAGCTCGACCCGGCCACTGGGTGATGATTTGAACGTAGTTATCCGCCACGTCGGGATAAGCTTCCACCGGCAAGTTGTGGAACGAAATCGCGCCCCAGAAGAGAAAGAGGATCGCGATCGTCAGCACAATAAAACGGTTGTTCAGCGCGAAATCTACGAGTCCGCGAATCATTTATTGTTCCAGCGTGTTTTGCAGTTCGAGTGCATTCGCTACAACTTTCTGTCCCGGTTGCAATCCGGAGAGCAATTCCTGCATGCGATTTTGCAACATGTTTCCACCCTTCACTTCCACGCGGCGAAACTTCCCGGCTTCCGCAGGCGCGTAGACCCAGTCGCGGTCGTGCAAGTGCACGATGGCGGAGGCCGGAACAGCCGCGTGCATCTCTTTCTTTAATCCGTGAAAGTTGGCGGTCACGAACATACCCGGGCGCAGAGTCCCCGGATTGCGCACCTCTATGCGAACCTTGGCCGTCCGTAGGGTAGGGTCGAGAACGGATCCAATGTTGCTGATCCGGCCTTCAATGACCTGATTAGGATAGGCGTTTGGGGTCACGTCGGCGGTTTCACCCAGGCGGACATTGGGGAGCTGGTTCTCATAGACATCGCAGAGAATCCAAACGTGCGACAGGTCAGAAATTGTAAAGGGATTCGTGGAGGACAAGCTTTGCACACCCGCGGCATTGGTAACCTGCTGATCGGTAATCACGCCGGAGACCGGCGCAACGATATCCACGATCGCGCTGGGGCGGTCCAGCGGACTTCCAAGTGCGCGGAGATGCTCAGCGGTGGTCTCCACGTCGACCTTAGCCTTGTCCTCCGCATCTTGGGCCACTTCTAAATCGTTCAACGCAATTGCGCCGTGTTGATAAAGCTCCTTGGCGCGCTCGAATTGCGTGCGAGTGAGAACTTCGTCGGTGACAGCTTTTCGATAATCGGAATATGCTCCGGCAACGTCCACGCTTTGAACACGCATCAGAAGCTGCCCTTTCTGCACCGTGTCACCCAGCCTGGCCTTGATTTCAACGACCCGGCCGGAAGCCAGCGAGATGACCGGGACCGTGCGCGAGACATCGGGAGCCACAGTTCCGGTTACTTGTAACGAAGACGTGGCAGAGTGCTGAACAGCCGCGATGAGAGGAAACCGCTCGGGGTGCTCGACTGTAACGACGCTGGAATCCTGCTCCTGCACGGCCGACACGGACGGAGGCGCTTCCGCCGCTGTATCCTGTTTGGAATTGCTGCTGCAGCCGGCTCCGAGCATGGCCAACCCGAAGCTCACAATCAAAACAAGTGACTTCATACAAAAACTCCGATAATGACGCACCGCTCCACGCGACGCGCCCTTGGAAGATCGTTCTTGTGGATCGAGAGACAGTGTTTGGCTACTGATCCAAACGCGCTCGAATTATTATGGAAAGAAGTCGGGGGTCATCTGCCGCAAACAAAATGCAGCGAGAGACCGAACTAAAGGGGAAGAGACGGCGGGGCTCGGCCGGGGCGGATATAAAATTCAAGAGATGCGGGCGAAATTTCGTCGGCAAGAATAAGCCGGTCAAAATCTTGAAACGGATCAAACAAAGCGCTCTGAGGTGGCGCCGCCAAGCCGCTATGGTTCGCGATGGTTCGATGCTGCGGCGTATCGTGCGAACGCGTCAGGCTGAGCGAATGGCGCCGGCTCGTGGAACACTCGTCGAAAACCATTAATTCGGAATGAAGGTCATCGGTTAACGAGACCGCGAAGAACAGGAGAACGAGGGCGGAGGCAAATGCCGTCCATTCTTGCAGGGGTTGGCGACGACGATCGCGGCGCTCGTGCAGCCAGCGAGTCCGCCAGAAGCAGAAAGCACCCGCAGCAATTGCGACCCACAGGAGATTGAGAAAGGACTCCATCACTCCCTTTTGACCGGATACCCGATCCGCGCCGCCTGTCGCCAGCCACAAGACAAGGCTCGCCAGTCCAATTTACTATTAATTACGTTTTCGAGTGCAAATAATCGGACATCAAAGTGCCCTATATGGACGCACACCGGTCCCCGGGGGGTTGCTCGCGCTTTTGCTTGCTCGGCTACGAGAGAACATCGCAGGGCAATTGAGCCGGGAACATAGATGTCACGATAGAATATGAGCGTGCCAATCAAAATGATCGCGATGGACATCGACGGGACCCTGCTGGACAGCTTGGGACGACTGCCGGAGAAGAATGCGCGCGCAGTGGCGGAAGCTGCGGCGCGCGGAATTGAGATTGTGCTGGTTACCGGGCGGAGATTCTATTTTGCGCGGCCTATTGCAGACGCTCTGGAGTGCGATCTGCACTTGATTGTGAACAACGGCGCGCTGATCAAAAGTAAAAACGGCGAGACGCACCAGCAGCTCCTGCTTCCGAGCGAGACAGCGCGGCAAGTGCTGGAAGCGACGGCGGAATTTCGGGCAATCGCCGGAGTCGTCTTCGACCGGCCGCTCGAGCGGCAAATAATCTTCGAGAAGGTGGACTGGGACGATCCGCGTCGCGGACGGTATTTTCAGCGCAATCGCGCGTACATCGCCGAGGTCTCGCCGCTGGTGGATTGCTTGAATGGCGAGGATCCCATCCAGGTGTTGTACACAGGAGCATGCCGGCCGATTCGGTCGGCGATGCGCCAACTATCCGGGCTGCCAATCGCAGCGGGATTTACGCTCGCGCTCACCGAGTATGAATCGCGCGACTTTTCCATCCTCGATGTTTTGCGGGCTGGAGTGACGAAGGGAGTGGCGCTGAAAGAGTGGACCCGGCGGAGAGGAATCTCCCGAGAAGAAGTGATGGCCATCGGCGACAATTGGAACGACCGCGAAATGCTTGAGTTTGCCGGACTGCCGGTGGTGATGGCTAATTGCGTGGAGGAGTTGAAATCGTTCGGCTGGAGGATGACTTCGTCGAACGACGACAATGGCTTAGCCGAAGCTATTGGCGCCTACGCCCTCGGCAAGATATGAGTTAGCGTACGGCGAGTCTGCCGCGTTATAATTGACTATAGGGAAACGGAAAGAACTGCGAATACTAAGCGAAGTAAAAGACCAGGAATGCGCCGACTAACACTTCTGATTACAATTTTCGCCGCCCTCATCTTTGCGACGGCCGGTGCGCCCTCGGCGCAGGCCGATTACGCAGTGCTGCGTTCAGGCGTTCGTCTGCACATCACCGGATACGAGCGAGCGGGCGACGTGGTGCGATTGTCGATGGAAGGCGGCTCGGTGGAAGTGCAAGCCAGCGATCTGGTCTCGGTCGAACCGGAAGATCACTTTGCCGCGCAGCCCGTAGTGGCGCCGGCCGATGGGCCATTCGGGAATTTAATTCGCGCCGCTGCGCTGAAGCATGGAGTGGACGAAAAACTGATCACGCATTTAATCGAGGCGGAGTCGAATTTTAATCCTCGCGCGGTATCCCGCAAGCAAGCACAGGGACTGATGCAGCTGATTCCCGAAACGGCAGCGCGCTATTCGGTGGCGAATATTTTTGATCCGGCACAGAACATAGATGCGGGAACGCATTACCTGAAAGACCTCCTCTCGAAATATCGCGGCAATCTTTCGCTTGCGCTCGCGGCTTACAACGCAGGACCAGACATGGTGGCGCGATACGGCGGCATTCCTCCCTTCCCCGAAACGCAGAAATACGTGCGGCAAATTACTTCGAAGCTGGCGTCAACGACCTCGCCCACTGTCTTTAAGTAGGGCGCTGCGGGAAGACCTTCGGTATTTCAGCTGCCTCACGTGGCCTGCAATACCTATACCTCTCGTTAACCCACCGTATCCAGTAAGCATACAGCGGCCAACATCCACGGTCGATTTTGTAGGTCGGCGCGGATTCGCGAAAATGCGGCTATTGAGGCTGCTGAGTTGGAGGTTGCTGAGGTGCGGGAGAAGTTGGCGGCGTCGGAGGATTTCCAAAGGAACTGGAGCTGTTCCCGCCTATGCCACCACCGGCAGCGCCAAAGCCACCAATGCCCGAGGATTGACCCGGCAGCACGCCTTGTGGGGCACCGCCCAAACCTTGTTGCGCGGATGCCAAAGCGTCTTCCAGGGGATTCCAGATGAACTCCCACTCCTTGTATTTTTTGCCTCGCCGATAAACTTTTATTGATTTGATATCCGTGGTGCATGCCACTCCGGTTAGGAAGCCCCCGAGTACAGGGCCCTCGACGGGCCCGGTCGGCTTTATCAGCAGGAGCGGATTTATAGCCCCACCCGATGGACCCGCACCCGGCTGCGTCGAGGACGATCCGAAACTCGACGAACCTGACGGTCCGAACGTCTGTGACACCAAGGTCGATTGCGTCGGATTCTGCTGACTCTGCGGACTTTGAAAATTTTGAATGAACTGGTTCACTTGAGCTTGCGTAATACCGGCCGGAAGTTGTCCATTTTGAAGGTATGCGTTCACCATATCCTGCGTAATGCCCGGCGGGAGTTGTCCGTTTTGAAGGAACTGATTCACTTGATCCGCGGTGGGAGCAACGATCGCCGGGGGCTGCCCATTCGACTGGTCCGGCGTTTGGCCAGTGGATCCTGACAGCGACGTCCCTGACTGTAGCTGCGATGAATCCGTGCCGTTTCCCGTGCCATTTCCTGTGCCGTTGCTCGCGCTGTTGCTCGTACTGTTACTCGAGCCGTTGCTCGTATCCGTATCCGGAGGGACTGAACTCAATATTCCGGACAGGACGCCCTGGAGTTGTGGCGAGCTTGCGGCGCTGACACTGGCAAGGCTAGCTGCCGGCACTCCGATTTGACCGGGCGTGGGAGCTGCCGAGACGCCTCCCGGAACCAGCCCCGCGTACTGGTCGATTAACACCATCTGCTGAAGCGTGGCGTAGCGCACGCTGCCTGTAATTTGGCCCGTGGCGTTGACGTAAATGAATCGCCAAGTGCCATCGGTCTTGTTCATCGGATTCTTGTAAGCCTGGCGCAGAAAATGGAGCTGGAGGCCGCCCTTTTGCAGATCGTCCATGGTCTGGGGGTAATGGCCCATCTTGTGATAGTAGAGACGGATGGCGCGCGCGTACTGTTGGCCGCGCCAAATTGTTTCTTCTTCCTTCGTACGTTTGCCATCAGTTACATAATTCTGCAACACGACCAGCGACAGCGCGAGAACAATGAGCATCAAGCCGAGCGCCATTAAGAAAGCGAATCCGGATTCTTCGGAACGCCGGGGACGCGCAACTCCACCTCGCGAGGAGCGCGGGTAGAGTGGTGTTGCTCCGGAACTGGGTCGGATTTTCACTGGTTTGGCGCCTGCGGAACCGCTTCTCCCGCGGGCGGCTGCACGATTTGAACGGTAGCGTGCCGGCCGCTGGAAATTTCTTCCACATCCGCGGAGTCATTGCCGATTTTATCGAGGCGGAACCGGCTTAGGAAAACAGACCCTTCCTGAACGACGATCACATCATCGCCGTTGAGGAAAAACGCCAAACGCCGCGGGCTGCTTGGCATCGAAGCGTATCCGAAGAATTGCGCCGGAACTTCGACGGGAGGAGGCGGAGGCGGACGGTCAACACCGGGGTAATGATGACTCGCCTTAGCTATTTCCTCAGGAGTGGGCGCGACAGGCAGTGCAACGGCGCTGAAAATATTGCGATGCATGCCCGAATATTCGAGTTTCTGAAGCTTTGCGAGCAGGTCAAGCCGAAGCTGCGGCTCGTCCACATTCAAAGGCTGGAATTTACCGTCAGATGCCATGACCCCTTGAAGCCCCGAGATTTGCGGGCGGTTGGCAAGGTACACCGCCACGAGAACCCCGATCAGGGCCACAAGTATCCAGATTTGCGTTCGTCGTGACATCAATCAGGTCCTAAAATAAGTGCGAAGTTCCAGATGCAGCCGTATAGCGCCGGCCGTGGCTGTGTCCAGATGAAGATCATTCAAAAGATAGAAATATTTCGAACGCTCGAGGCCATTGATGAATTGTATGATCGCCGGATAATCTCCGTCGACTGAATCCAAGACGGTTATTAGGGTTACTCCCCTGTCCTTCACTTCCTTTTGGCTGAACGTAATCGTACTGGTCCTCAAACCCGCCTTTGTAGCGATGGCACCGAGATCCGATTCAATCGCCGAATAGCCGTCGGAGGCGTCGAGAAACGCGGTATGGTAAAAAGTATCGCAATCCTTTCCGACTTTGGGAAGCGAAGCTCGAATCGCATCACCGCGCGCGACATCGGCCTTCAGGAGCTTGGCCTCACTCTCCAGACGAGTGCGCTGCGCGCGCATGCTTTCCACTCCTTCGCGCGTAGACTGCAAGAAGATAAACACGAGTGCCAAATCCGCGAGGAGCAGAACCCCCAGGGCGCCAAGGATCAGTCTTTTCCAAGTATTCCAGGGACGTTTCTTATTCATGTAGTCTCATACCATGCCGTAAGTTCCAGCGTGATTTTGTCGGATGTTGACGTTACCTGGTCCTGGTGGCGTTCTCCTTGAACCTGCACTCTTGAGAACGCCGGGGATTTCTCAAGCGACTCAAGGAACTTGATTTTGGCGTCGTCGCTTGCCGCCCCGATGCTAATCGTGACCAGCGCTTTTCCATTTACAAGCTTGGGCGAAATATTGATCACGCGAACGCCCGGCGGCAAAATGGGCTCAAGATCCATAAAAATCTTGGTCCAAGGGAAGCTTCGCTGGTCGATCAGCGAGTTCAAAAAAGCGGCGCGGTCCAGGACTTGCTGTGCTTGCGGGGAGCGAAAATAGTCCTGCAAATTCGCCTGCCTTTGTTTGTTGGCGCGAATTTCGGTCTCCCAGCGCGCAATCTCCGCGCGCAGGTCCCGGTTTGCCCGCCACGACTTGTATGCGCCGTGAGAAAGAAGCAGCAGTAACAGAACGCCAAGAGTGCCGCAGACTCCGGCGGCGGCCAGAAATGGCCGTTTGTTCGCCAGCGGCGCGGTAGCGAGATTGAGCCGAAGTTTCATAACCTACAAGCGCGCGGGCGCGCTCAGGATCCTCCGTTGATCATCCAGCCCACCAACGCATCCAGATTCTGATGCAGTAGATCCTTCGCGCCGGAATCGAGATGGAGAGGGCCTTCGGATTCGGCGATCGACCCGACCGGGCACTTCAGCTCTTCCGAAAGCGCGCGGCGAAAGACGTCTTCGCGGGCACCGAGGCCAGAGAGACGAACGCGATCCACCGCTCCGCCCCAGGTATCTTGATAGTAAGCCACCGCGGGGAAAATCTCATCGAGTAGCGCTTGCGGCTCGAGTTGAGCCGGCTCGCTCGCCATGTCCGTCGAACGATAAACGCACAGATTCCCTCCGCGCACGATGACCGTGGTCAGCGTTTTACCGGACATGCGCACCAGAAGACTGGCGCCGTTCTCCTCTATCAAAGGCAGCGCGGCAAGAGTTGAACTCAATACGACTCCTACGTTCGCATCCGAAGCCTCAACGATCTCTTCATACTCCCGAATAATTTTTTGCCGCGCAACTGCCGTGACGATTTCGAGATTGCCTTCTTTGCCCGCCTGGCGCATCCAGGAGACTACCGTTTCATCCACATCGAACGGCACGCTCTTCTTCAGGCGCCAGCGGAGGAGCGGCAGGGCTTCGTCTGCCCGGCGCGGAAGAGCGTCGAACGGCAGAATGAAAACGCGAACGACCAAGTCAGGAACCAGAAGCACAAGACCATGCTCGTGACCCGTCACGCGACTGAACACGCGGCGGAGAGCCGACCGAACCGCATCCGGCTGCGCGACGTTCATTTCAACGGGAGATGGAAGCACGGCACCCAATGGAAGCGGCTCGACCGCGTAGGATTCCAAGCTGCGAGTAACTTTGCCCCAACGAGCGGCCGCGACGTGAGTGGAGGCGATGTCAACAACCAGCGGCGGGTGCGGCATGGATGTAAGCCAGCGCTCGATCCTGCGCACGGGGCCGAGGTCGTAGAATTGGCTTGTCAGGCTAGGTGCGCTAGTCAAGGAAAGTCACCTTATTGATCTCGCGCAAGGTGGTGACTCCCGCGCGAATCTTGCCCATTCCAGAATCGCGCAGAAACGTCATACCCTCTTCCTTCGCGACCTTCTTAATTTCCGAGGTAGGCTTGCGATTGATAATCATCTCGCGAATACGATCGGAAAGATCGAGGAGTTCGGATATAGCGGTGCGGCCACGATAACCGCTGCCGGAACATTCCAGGCATCCTGGACCTTCGTAAAACGGCACTTGCATCCATTCGGCCGGATCGAGGCCCGACTCTTTCAAAACTTCGGGCGAATATTGCACCTTCTTCTTGCAGTTCTCGCAGATCACACGGACCAGGCGCTGCGCAAGAATGCAGTTCAGCGCCGAAACGAAGTTGTACGGTTCGACGCCCATGTTTATGAACCGGCCGATCACGTCGGTAACGTTGTTGGCGTGCACGGTGGTGAAAACAAGGTGCCCCGTAAGAGCGGAGTTAATCGCGATCTGCGCGGTTTCCTGGTCGCGAATTTCGCCGACCATGATTTTGTCCGGATCGTGGCGCAGAATGGAGCGCAAGCCGCGCGCGAACGTCAGCCCCTTCTTTTCATTCACCGGAATTTGCGTGATGCCACGCACCTGATATTCCACGGGATCTTCAATGGTGATGATCTTATCTTCGTCATTCTTGATTTCGTTGATAGCGGCATAGAGAGTTGTGGTTTTTCCCGAGCCGGTCGGCCCGGTGACGAGGACCATGCCGTAAGGTTCGTGAATGTAGCGGCGGAATCGCGTCATGTCCTGCTGGTCGAAGCCGACGACATCGAGGGTGAGGTTGTGGAATTTTTCGCTGAGAGTTTCCTTGTCCAGAACGCGAAGTACAGCGTCTTCCCCATGCACCGATGGCATGATGGAAACGCGGAAGTCGATGAAGCGGCCTTTGTAACGCACACGAAATCGGCCGTCCTGCGGCACGCGGCGTTCAGCGATATCGAGTTCGCTCATGACCTTAATACGCGAAAGGATCGTGGCATGCCACTCTTTTGCCAACGGCTGCATGGCGTATTGCAGAACGCCGTCAATTCGGTATTTGACGACGACTTCAGTGTTGCGCGTTTCGATGTGAATATCACTGGCGCGGCGCTCAAGAGCTGTAAAGATCACGGTATCCACGAGCCTCACTACCGGGCTAACACCCGTATCGCTCCGCGTGAGCTTGTCCATCGAGATATTTTCTTCGCTGTCCTCGTCGTCGCCCACCACCTGGAGCGTGAAGCCTTCGGTGGCCTGATCCAGCACTCGCTGCGATTGCTCCGTGCGTTTCAGGAGATCGTCGATTTGCGAGGTGGTGGCAACTTTTATCTGGAGGCGCTTCCCGAGCAAAAGGGAAAGCTCATCGGTGAGCTGCAATTGACTGGGGTCCGCCATGGCGACAGTCAATGTGGTGTCGTGCGATTCGAGCGGAACAAACTTGTATCGAAACATCAGCTCGGCGGGAATGCTGCGAAAGAGCTCAGGATCGATGCGCTGCTCGCGAAGGTCAACAAACGGGCACCGATAGCGCTCCGCCAAGCGGCGAGCCTGATCGCGCTCCGCTTCGTTGGGCGCGTTGCCGGTGATCGGATTGTTATTGAGCGTAGCCATGCAATATTTAGCCTCCCGTGGATCCTATCTGAAGGGAGAAGAGAGGCAAATAGAGAGAGATCAAAATAAAGCCTACCACCACCGCCATGACCACCAAGATCGCAGGCGTGACCCAGATAAGCGTACGCTGCAAACGAGTGCTTACTTCCTCTTCATAGAATTCCGCGACGCTGGTCAGCATTGCCGAAAGCGCACCAGACGCTTCCCCGACCTCGATCATTTCCAGAGCTAGCGGCGGAATTAATCGCGTTTCCGCCAGGCTCTCGCTCAGAGTTTTTCCTTCGCGAACTTTTTCGGCAGCTTGTTCGACGGAAGTTGCAATCAGACGGCTGCCAATGGCCGCCGCGGATGTCTTCAACCCCGAAACGAGCGGCGTGCCACCGGCGAGAAGAGTGGACAGCGTCCGCAAAAACTGCGCGATTTCTCCTTTAAGCCAGATGTCACCCACGACTGGAACTCTGGGTTTCAAGCGATCGATCGCCAGGGCTCCCGCCAAGGTTCGCGTCCACAAAAAGATACTGGCAACAACAACTGCAAAGAGACCGGCAAACACGAAAAAATAATTCCGGAGCGGCACCGCCATGTCCAGCATGAGTTGCGTGATATGTGGCAGCGGCACCCCTAGATCCTGATAGAGTTTTGCAAACTGCGGCATGGCATAGGTCAGCAGGTAGCTCAGAACCAGCACCACGGTGACCACCAAAATCGCGGGATAAATCAATGCCGTGGCCAAGGCACGCCGGAACCCGGTGCTTACCCGCAGGTAGGAGATATATTGATCGATGACTCCGGTCAGATTTCCGCTTCGTTCACCTGCTGTAATGGCCGTGACGTACACCGGTGGAAACGAGCCTTGTGCCGTCAGCGCCTCGGAGAGCAGCGCTCCATCGCGAACCCGCTGCCGAACGTCCGCCAGCACAGGCCTCAACCGGGGCGCTGCAGCGCGCTCGGCGAGGAGATCGAGGGCCTTCAAAATCGGAAGCCCGGCCTTGATTAAGGTGCTGAATTGTTGGTTGAAGATCAGAAAATCGGCGGGCCGAATCTTCTGCTGACGGTGGGCCCCGCTGAACTGAGAAATCAAATCGAAGTGCATTCGCACCGAGAAAACGAAGAATCCCCGGTCGGCGAGTTTTTGTCTCGCCTCAGCCTCCGACTGTGCCGTCTCCATGTGTTGGAAGACTCGGCCAGTTGTATCCCCGACTTTGCAGACAAATTCAGTCATGTAGGACTTAGACGCCCCGCGCAGTGAGACGTTTGGCCTCTAGTTTACCATACCCGTTCCAAGGTGCGCCTAAAGCGCAAGAACCGTGCATTACCATGCAGTTACACGGGTCAAACCGGCTCGCCACGCCAAAATGCGGCCTCTAGAGGAGTTCCCGAGGGCAGGCCCATAGCGTACTGCTCAGGAAATTAGAATCTACGGAAGCAATTCTCGGACGATTGAAATATCGCGTCAGGCTAGTGTAAGGCGCCGGCGAGCGCCGACTCATCTACTATGGCAACGCCCGGCGGAGGGTCGAAATGAAATTTAGTCTCCGGGATCGGTAGGTTTTCTTCCCAGTTTCCAAAGCGAAACTCCGTCTCAAGCTTTCCAGCCTGGCGGATTACGACGCGAACTAGACGTCCATCGGGATCTGACTCAATCAGAACCTCCCGAATCCGCTCGCTAGGATCGGCCGCATTGTCACGGGGAACGCAACGCAAGACCGTGTTTCCAGCACCCGTAGCACGATCGCCAGGATTAGCACCGTGCGCGGTTGCGGTGTCCACGATCTCGATGCTGCGGCAGAGGCGACCCAGATCGGTCTTTCCAGTCAGAAACGCCAACGGCGTTCGCCAGTCCGAACTCTCGGCTATCTTCGCTCGGCTCGCGGTGTGATCGGCAGGAACGTAAAACCACACGTTCGTGCCATCAACGATGAAAAGCTTTTGCTCGGGCGATTCGTACTCCCAGCGCATCCGGCCTGGCTTCGAAAAATAGACAGTGCCCGATTCGGCGACACCGCCGCCGTTGCCGGAGGAAAATCGCTCGTAGAAAGTGGCTTTGAGCGTGTGGGCGCCGCGATAGCGAGCTTCGATTCCACGACGAATGGCCGCCGCGTCAGGAGCAGCGGGGCCCGGGGCGAAGAGGAACACCAGCGCGGTGCCGAGAAGTAGGCGGACCATCGGGAGAATTCTAGCAGAAGCAACAGCCGCAACGAGCTTCGCGGCTAAAAATGATGATGGCCTTTACTGAATCGGAGGGTCGTTGACGGTAGCGGGGGCGCTCGTGTTGACGTGAATCACCGACGGCTCATCCGTAAAGTAATGGTTATTTCCGGACAAGCCGATACCCAGAGGATCGGCGTTCAGGGAATAATCCTGGTACGCGCCGGAAGGGTCGATGCTTAGGGGAACGTAGGTGAAAACGTAACCGCTTCTGTTGCCGGTCGAGAGCACGTCATCTATCAATTGTGCGTTCGTGACGGTTGGCGCGCCTGCGACCGGGCCACCGAGCGCATTCAGTGAGGGGGCGAAACCAGCAGCATACGAAGTGTAGTAGTTGACTTCCGCAGTTGCGATGGTGCGGCAATTTTCGACCGCCGCAGCTTGGTTGGCGGCAATTCTCGCGCGAATAAGATTGGGGATGGCGATGGCCGCGATGATGAGAATAATCGCGACTACGATCAGAAGTTCAATCAGAGAGAAGCCGGAGCTTGCTTTTCTCCGCTTGGAAGCTGAACGAATTGGATTGGGCTTTCTCATGCCACTGGCTCTGCGTGCACTCTTTGAACAAAAAGAAGGGGAAGGCTTTCGCCTTCCCCATAAGTTGCGGTTCCAAACGACTACTGGAGCGGCGAAGAACCCACCGTAGCAGCTACGCCAATAGCGCCACGGATCACGCCCGTCTGGTCCGTGAAGAAACCACGGTTTCCGGTGCCGCCGAACTGAACCGGAGTAGCGGTAATCGTATAGCTCGTGACTGAAGCACACGCCGGGCCGTTTACGCCTGTGTCGCCCGGGTCAGCCGCACCGGGAGCATAGGTGAACAGATAGCCGCTCTTGGTGGCAGGATCGTTACCCAGTATTTGGTCGATCAGGTTCGCTCCAGTACAAGGAGCGACAGCAGGTGCAATCACAATCGGTCCGCCCAAAGCCGTAAGGCTCGGAGCAAAGCTGTGCCCGTAGGTCGAAAGGAACGTAGCGTTGGCGGTATTGATGGAACGGAGCGAGCCGGCAGCGGAAGATTCATTGGCCGCCATGCGCGCGCGAAGCAAGTTCGGAATTGCGATGGCCGCGATGATCAAAATGATCGCCACGACGATCAGCAATTCGATAAGTGAAAAACCCTTCTGTTTCTTATTCATGTCTTCTCTCTCCTTGAAGTAAACTGCTTAAACTCTTTGTACTCCCTGGCGGGGTACACCCCAGTAAAGGCAAGCGGTGTTCCACAATGGGCCACCCTGTGTACCGACACGACACAGCTAATTAGGCGGCTTATTTATCAATAGGATAGGAGTCGGTTCTAGAGCCGAGCGAATCGAATCAGGGCATGGTGCCCTCATTTACCCGTGGTTTTTGACTATTTTTGTCTATCAGGAATGCCCTGAAACGTCCTACTAGCTTCGTAATTGGGGACTCAGGAGAGAGGTTAGCACTTGGAGGATTGGCGGGGAGTCCGAGAGCCTATTCGCAATTCACAGACACTCTTATTAAGAAAACGGGGAGGAAGCGATGCTCCTCCCCGCGTGAAACACGTGCTTCTTACCCTTCGCTTACTGCAGTGACCCGAAGGACATGCAAGCCGAGTCGGCCTGGCCAGCTGCCATCCCGGTGCCGGTGGGATCGTTGCGCACAACTCCGTCTTCCGCGGAGCAGTACGCC
>JBAVQA010000005.1:0-3504 GCA_049693595.1 Candidatus Acidiferrales bacterium
GCAGCACCAGCAGCAGCAATGCGATCAGTGCGGCATATCCCGTCATCAGGAGCTTTGCCAGCGGCAATAACACGCCGATTCCCATGTGGCCGACGGTATAGGCCATCGCCGCGCCAACGCCGATCGGAGCGAAATACATCACCAGATTCGTGAAGGAGAACATCGTCGCGCTTAGCGACTCGCAGAACTTCAACATGGGCTCGCGCTTCGCCTGTGGCAGCAGCGCCAGCGCGATTCCGAAAAGGAGTGCAAACACAGCGACCTGCAGGATTTGGTTTTCGGCGATGGACTTCGCGATATTCTCGGGGAAGATATGCAAGAGAAAATCTTGCCAGTGAATCGGTTCCGCATTTTGTGCCGCTGCAACGGTTGGCTCAGCCGACATCTTCAGCCCTTCGCCTGCGCGGCTGATATTGATCGCTCCCACGCCAATGAAGAGCGCCAGCGTTGTTACGACTTCGAAATAGACGAGACTTTTCAATCCAATGCGACCAACACTGCGCAGATTCCCGTGCCCAGCGATCCCCGTCACCAGCGTGCCGAGTATTAGCGGCGCGACGATCACTTTGATCAAACGCAGAAAAATGTCGCTCAGTACACGCAGATGTTCAGCGAGCTGTGGCCGGTCCAATCCAATTTCTCCGCCCAGCAGCATGGAGAAGAAGATCCAATATGTCAGCGAAGCCCCGCGCAATCCCGCAGCTCCAATCAAGGCCAGGCCAGCCCAACGCAGAACGGTGTACCAAACCTGAGGACCGAGCAAAACTGCCAGCGCCGCACCCAGTAAGAACAATAGAACGCCCGCGATGGTAAGCGTTCGCTGTGCTGTCGAGCGCGGTTCGGGCGGAGAAACATTCGTAACCGGACTACTCATCGTGAATCCTCTTGAGTCTCACCGTCGGCGCCCCTTTGAAACGTTCATCGCGATTGTCGACTGTCCACCAAATCTTGCTGGGCGTCTCAGCCATCTGTTATCGTGTCAAATATGCCATCGATCAAAAATCTGGAATGCTCGCGCTGCAAAGCTTCGGTCGCGGCTGAACGCCCTCAGACGGTCTGCCCAAAATGCCAGGGCGCGTTCTACGTTCGTTACGATCTTCAGCAGCTTTATGGGCCGGCTGCGCGCGACGTTCTTGTGACCCAGGGCCACGCGTCGACTTGGTCGGGCATGTGGCGCTATCGCGCCGTGCTTCCGGCCGTTGAGCCGGTCACTTTGGGCGAAGGCTGGACGCCAATGTTGCGAAGCCGGCGCCATCCCGGAGTTTTCCTCAAGGAGGAAGGAGCAAACCCGACCGGCACGTTCAAAGCGCGCGGGCTTGCACTCGCGGTCACCATGGCTCGCCACTACGGCTTGCGAAAACTCGCGGTTCCTTCCGCGGGAAACGCAGCCGGGGCGCTTGCCGCTTACGCCGCTGCCGCCGGAATCGAAGCCCATATCTTCATGCCGCGGGACGTCCCCTTCGCCAATTACGTCGAGGCCGTAGCCTACGGCGCAAACGTCACGTTGGTCAACGGCCTAATTTCCGATTGCGGCCGGATGGTTGCGGAGCGAAAGGAGAAGGAGGGGTGGTTCGACGTCTCCACGTTGAAGGAGCCATTTCGCATCGAAGGCAAGAAAACGATGGGTTACGAACTGGTGGAACAACTCGGCTGGAAATATCCCGATGCGGTCATCTATCCTGCGGGCGGCGGCGTGGGATTGATCGGCATGTGGAAAGCGTTCGCCGAACTGGAAGAGCTCGGCTGGGTACAGTCGGGCAAGCGGCCGCGCATGATCGCGGTGCAGTCTTCAGGCTGTGCTCCGGTGGTTCGCGCGTTCGAAAACAAAGCGGGAGCGAGTGAAATGTGGCAGAACGCGGAAACTTTCGCTGCCGGCCTGCGCGTCCCCAAGCCTTACGGAGATTACATCATGCTCGAGATACTGCGCGAGTCCGCAGGCGTCGCCATCGCCGTGCCCGATGAAGAGATTCTTGCTTCTCTGAAGGACTGGGCGCGCAGCGAAGGAATCTTTCTCTCTCCGGAAGGGGCGGCTGCAACCGCCGCATATAAAAATCTGATCGTAACTGGTTTTCTGAAGCCTGCAGACCGCGTGGTCGTGTTCAACACCGGCGCGGGCCTGAAGTATACCGATGTCACGGCTCAAGCCATGAATGTAAATCGTCCCGCCAACTCCGCATGACCGGGGCCGGCACAAAACCCAAACCTCGGTAGAATCCGGCGTGGCGTACAAAAAACGAAGGCCATTCTCAGATCTGCGGCAGGCAACTCCGCGCCGCGCAAGATAACAGAACGACACGTGCCGACCGTGCTATGCTCCTCGAAACGAGCGACCATGAGAATTCAGGCGTTCATATTCAACTGGCCGGGCAAGAAGCAGCACGCTGCAAAACTGGAGAGAATGTTTCGCCCGCATTGCGAAGTCATCGTAATTAATTCAGACGATAGCCTACGAACGCGCTACCCGCATTGGCAGCACATTGGCAACGATGGCTACTTCACCGAACAATGGAACGCCGCGCTCGAGCGGTTTGACGCCGACGTATTCGTCCATATTCAGGGCGACATTTGGCCGACTAAAATCGGCCAAGTGCTGTCTGAATGTACGCGCTTCATCAAGAACTACGGCGTAGGCGTATATGCACCAAATACGAACTACAATCCGCACGTCTATCGCACGCAGACCTTGAGGAAATTGCAAGAAGGTGTTTATGAAGTTCCCACTTCCGATAATTCCTTCTGGGCTATGCCTTCGGAAGTAATTCGAAACACGCCGCGCGTCGATCCGCGCGTCAATCGTATAGGCTGGGGCGTCGAGTATCTAGTAGGTGCCGTGGCCAGGCGCAGCGGACTGAAGATTGTGAGAGATTATCGCTTCACCGCGGGTCACTTGAGGTTCACAGGCTACGACAACGGCGAGGCCCTTCGAGGATGGGAACAGTTGAAGAAGGCCCAAGACCCGCTCTTGTGCCGGGAGATGGAATTGCTGCAACGTGAGCGCAACGAGCTTGTTACGCACACGAGCTCTTGGGGACATCCGGTAGCGCGCCTGCTCACCGCTGTCAGCAGTCGCACCAGCAGAGGCGCGATCATCTTTCAACGACGGATAACCTCGCACTAGCGGTCGCAGGCGAGATTGTCCTCCCTTCAGCGCTCCAAGACGTCCTTGTAGCTGTTGAGAGCGACTTTTTTCGGTTCGCGGTCCAGGATGAAGTCCACCGTTCGCGTAGAATTTCCGACGAGCTCGATCTGGCCCAGGCGCACCATGCCGTTTCCAAAATCAGCGAAGACGGGAACGAACATCGCGAAATGGTTGTCCACTTCGCTCTGCGTGACCTCTGCGTGCACTTTGAAGTTGCCTCCGTCGGCCGGGAGCAATTCATATTTGAAATGATAGCGCGGCACTTGCGTGCCATAGACCCACTCGTTGAAAAACCAATCGAGCCGACCGTTTTGCTGAAGGTCCATTTGCTTAGTCATGTGCTTTTCGGCGATGGCTTTGAACGA
>JBAVQA010000006.1:0-2292 GCA_049693595.1 Candidatus Acidiferrales bacterium
GAAGTACGGATTGAGCGCACCCTTCCTTTTTTCCAGGTACCGCGGTTCTTGTGAGTCTAATCTTATGCGTATTCGATTTCGAGAAAGGCCGTTGCCATCCGAGATATTTGGAATTATTTAGTGTTAAACATCTTTGCTGGTTGAAGTGAAAAGACAAAGACAGGGTTTCCAAAAAGAGGAGATGACGATGAAATTGTTCCATCCAGGTAGAAACATTGCCGGGAAGTTCATGGTATTTCTGATTTTGCTCATGGTTCCTAGTTTTGCTTGGGGCCAGAAGAATAAGTCGTCAGGCGGAGGCGGTTCGCATCCCTCTGGGGGTGGTTCGCATGCCTCGGCCCCGGCAAAATCTTCATCCGGCGGCTCGCACGCAAATACCTCTGGAGGCGGCCGGACAACCACCAGTGGCGGCTCCCATACAACCACGGCGGGTGGTGCTAAGACGACCACGGCAGGTGGCTCACATACAACCACAGCCGGCGGTGCTAAGACGACCACGGCAGGCGGCTCACATACAACCACAGCCGGCGGTGCTAAGACGACCACGGCAGGTGGCTCCCACGCAACCACGGCGGGCGGTGCTAAGACGACCACAACGGGTGGCGCGAAGACAACCACCGCAGGTGGCGCGAAGACAGCGGGCGGCGCTAAGTCAGCCTCGACCGGCGGAGCCAAGGGCGGTGCAGGAAAGACGGTGACAACCGCCCACGGAAACACAAGATCGACCAACGGTGCGGGCAAAACAACCAGCGTTTCGACAAAGAGCGGAACGAAAGCGAACTTCGGTTCCAACGGCAAGGTCAGCTCGATTCACACCAAGAGCGGTACCACCATCAACCACGGTGCCAATGGCAGCCGCACGGTTTCGTCCACACGCAAAGATGGCAGCAGGGTGGTTAGTACCGGACGAGGCCGCGGCTACACAGAACACAACTTCTCGCGCGGCGGCCGCAACTTCACAAGCCGGACCTACTATCGGGGCGGTCATGCCTATGCTCGCGCCTACGGAAGAGGTTACTGGCATGGTGGCTACTACAATCACTACTACGCCGGACGCTACTGGGGAGGTGGATTTTATGGTTGGGCCGGCGGTGGGTGGGGCCCAGGCATCGGCTGGGGTTGGGGCTGGGGCGGAGCGCCCTGGTTTGGTTACTACGGCTACTACTTCAATCCCTATCCGGTGTATGCAGCTCCAGCGTTCTGGATCACGGACTACCTGATATCGCAGAATCTGCAGGCTGCATATGCGGCTCAGGCGGCTGCTAACGCCTCTGCTGCTGTTGCTGCTGCGGGTGGCGACTCCGGAGGCGGTTCGGCAGATTCAGGCGGCGGTCAGAATGCGGTGGTTCTCACACCGGAAGTAAAGCAGGCGATCGCTGATGAAGTAAAAGCGGAGATCGCAGCCGAGCAGGCTGCCGCAGCGGCACAACCCAGTGCTTCGGCGGCTCCAGCACCAGCAGCAGACACCTCACAGTCAGCCTCGGCGGCTACTCCGGCCGAAGTACCGCCGGACGCGCTAAATCCCAACCTGCGTACTTTCATCGTTGCTGACACTCTCAACCCACAACTGGCAGACGGCACCGAATGTTCGTTGAGCCAGGGCGATGTTCTCACCCGCATCGACGACACCCCTGACGCCAACCAGAACGTGAAGGTGCTCGTCAGCGGCAGCCAAAAGGGCGACTGCAGTTCAGGTACACAGGTTGCAATTGCCGTCAACGACCTGCAGGAAATGCATAATCATTTCCGCGAGCAGATTGACGACGGCCTCGGAGAACTGGCAAAGAACCAGGGCAAGAATGGCATGCCCTCCGCGCCGGCCGGTTCTGCTGTTTCGAAACCAAATCCGGACGGCGTGGCGCAAGTCGATCCCAACGCCGCAGCCGATTTGGCAAAACAACAACAGGAAGCCGACGCGGCTGAAAAGGAAGTTAACGTAGCCGCAAACGACGGCGTCAGTAATTAACGACAGGTAACGAACCAAACGAACCGGGAGAGCCAGGCGCAGAATGGCTGGCTTTCCCGGTTGAATTTTTCTGGACACCGGGCCTGGAACAAGTGCTGGTCGAGATACATTTGAAATTGTGTGGCGGTTGACATGATTAGCTGGCTTACCTATAGTTACGCCGTCGCACGGAATGGGATGTTTCCCGCGGTCCAAGACAATTTATTTTTTAAGTGAGGAAAGCTATGTCTTCGCGCCCAGCAATCATCAAATTGAGCGTTGCCGCTGCAATACTGTTTTCGTTTCTGGGGATAAGCCCTCGCCTCGCGGCGCAGGGACTTCAACAG
>JBAVQA010000007.1:0-4696 GCA_049693595.1 Candidatus Acidiferrales bacterium
CGATTTGCAGGCCCAGGGCGCGCGGTCGAGAATGCTGCCCGTCGCGTGTGGTCTTGGGCTCAGTCGGCGGCTGGAGAGGAGCGCGATTCGCAGCGGAGGATTTTGTTTTGGACGGAGTACTTTTCGACGCCGGAGTTGCAGCAAGCTTCGCCGCGAGCTTGGCGGACGCAGGATCTTTTTCGTTGGCTGCGGAGACGCTGTCGTTCGTCTTGTCCGCTGCATTCGCACTGGTTTTCTCGGCGTCATCTTTCGCAGGCGCGGCGACGATTGCGGCCGGGGCAGGAGCAGCCGTCGCATTTTTCGCAGTCGTAACCGCGGCGTTGTTGCGGACTTCGATCACCAGGCGATAAGGATTTGACACCAGGTACGCCGACCAATCGCGCGCGCCGTCCACGTCCAGAACCAGACGAACTACGCCCTCGCGGTTCTGCCCCACGCGGACAGATTTCAGCAGGCCACTTTTCACATCGATCGTTTTATTCGCCAGGCCCGGACCGATGTTCGCTTTGTGCAAATCGAAATAGACGCGATCGGGGGAAGCGATGTGCGCGGAGTCAAATTTAACCGTGTCTTCGAGGCTCACTACGATTCGAGTGTAGTTTTCAGCGTTCCAGGTATGAATGTCGGTGACGTGGGGCGTTGCGTGTGTGCTCTCCCGCTGCTCGACGATCTGCCCTTTGATTTCAGGAGGATTCTCTTTCACCACCACGACTTCGCGCGCGTCCGAAATTTCCTTCAGCGCCTGGCGCGCTTTCGGCGCCTTATCCGATTTCGGGAAGCGCTTTAGAAAGTCCTTGAAGGTAACTTCGGCGACTTCCGGGCGGACCAAATCGTCTTTCTGAATTTGCGCGATGGAGAAAATTGCTTCGGAGCGGTAGCGGCTCTCGGGGTACTGCTTCAGCAGGAAATTGTACTTATCGATGGCGGACTGAAAATACTTCTCGTCGAATTGCTGGGCCATTTGCTGGTACAGCTCGGCCTCCGCAATTAGCGCAGGCGTCACTTCTTCGGCCTGGGGAGTGATCAAATAAACTTTCTGGTAGGCAGCCACCGCTTGTTTGTAATCGGCGAGAGTGCGAGCTTTTTCAGGGCGCTCTTCCAGAACGGTCCGGATTCTTACAGCACGCTCGAATTGCAGGCGCGCTTCGTATTTTCGGTCGGCATAAGCGGGGGAGGCAAGCGACACAAATATTGCGATGGCGAGCAGAAAAAACTTCTTCGGCCTATGAACTTTGAAGGAGAACACTTGCGTTCATTCGTTCGTGTAAATTACGCGACCTTTCGAGTCCACTTCTTTTCGCAATGGACGTCTTGGCGGAGTCCAGAGCGTCTGGTTGCGACCCGAGTCAGACCGGAAGTAAGCTTCAGTCACTTTTTGCACGTACTGTTGCGTCTCTCTGTACGCCGGAACGCCCCCATTCAGGTCCACGGCGTGCTCGCCCGCGTTGTATGCGGCAAGCGACAGCGACAGATTGTTGTCGTAGCGATCCAGCAGCGATTTCAGATATGTCGTACCAGCTTCCACGTTTTGCGCCGGGTCAAACGGATTTCCCGCGCCAAAGCGTTGTGCCGTACCTGGAATCAATTGCATCAAGCCGATCGCTCCCTTGCGCGAAACAGCTCCTGGATTCCATCCCGACTCTTGATTGATTACCGCTTTCACTAACGCCTGATCCACGTGATGCCGATCGGCCGCATCGCGTACTATGCGATCGAGCCGCGGGTCCGTGACGTCGGTCGGTGACTTCGGCTGCGCATCCGCAGAGCGAAACCCCTTCGGCACGGATGGAGAACTTATAGTACTCCCACGACGGCCTGATGTGGAATCATCATTCACAAAGACTTGCTTGCCGTGATTGTCCACGGTGGTGGCAATTTGGGCGCGGGCCGGCGATGGCAGGGAAAGGAAGGTCCCAGCGGCTAGGATTGCAACGGTGATGAGTCTGCGATGCATTTGTATGGTCCCTCGTTCGCTAAACGCATTGCGAGTACCGAACGCCAGACTTCTACCGCACGCCTAAGGGAAGGCAGAAACTCTCTGAAACTCTTAGAGACACAAATTCTCGGGATCACAGAACTGTTCCGCCGATGGAAAAATGATCGCTCGGCGTAAAGTCCTGGCGCTGTTGACATTATAACAAGCGGTCGAGGAGGGGGTATACCTGGCCGAGGGCATTTTCTATGCCGGATGTGTCTTTTCCGCCAGCCTCTGCCAAGTCGGGCCTGCCGCCCCCGGAACCACCTACAAACTTGGCAAGTTCCTGGACCAGCTTTCCGGCATGGACGCGGGCGGTGAGGTCCTTCGTAACTGCTGTGATTAGAGCAACTTTGCCGTCTTCCGCGGTGGCTAGGACGACCACTCCGGAGCCCAGTTTTTGGCGCAGGGAATCGACAAGCTGGCGAAGAGATTCGCGGCCAAAACCGTCAACTTTGGCGGCAATAAAGCGAACCTCCTTGACCAGGCGCACATCTTCGAGAAGTTCATCGGCGATGGAACCGGCAGCTTTGCGTTTCAGGGCTTCGAGCTGCTTTTCTAGCTGGCGCGTGGACTCGAACTGGCGCTCGAGGGCGGCGACCACTTCGCCTTCGCTGGAATTCAGCATGCCGGCGACGGAGCGCAGAGTTGCGAGCGACTTCTGATACTCGGCGAGGGCGCGATCGCCGGAAATTGCCTCGATGCGGCGGACGCCCGCGGCGGTGGACTCTTCGCGGAGGATTTTGAAGACTCCGATTGCGCCGGTTCGCGAGACGTGTGTTCCGCCGCAGAGTTCCTTGCTGTAAAAGCCGCGCGATGAATCGGCGTCGGGAATGGTGACGACGCGAACGTTTGATTCGGGATACTTGTCGCCGAAGAAAGCGAGGGCGCCGGAAGCGAGCGCTTCGTCAATGTTCATGATGTCGGTGCGCATTTCGAGATCTTTCCAGATTTCCTCGTTCACCTGTTGCTCGATTTCGGCGAGCTCGCTCGAGTCGACCGCAGCGAAGTGCGAGAAGTCGAAGCGAAGATGATCGGGAGCGACGAGCGAGCCAGCCTGCTTTACGTGAGTTCCGAGAACGTTGCGCAGAGCGGCGTTCAGCAGGTGCGTCGCGGTGTGGTTGCGCATGTTGCGGAGGCGGCGCTCGGCATCGGCGACGGTGGCCACGCGATCGCCTACGTGCAAGTCTTCTTTAGCTACGATGCGGTGCGCGATTAGTCCGGTGACGGGATAATACGCGCCGCGCACTTCGGCCACTTCGAGCGATTCGGAATTGTCGTAGAGGCCGCCGATGTCGGCGACCTGGCCGCCTGATTCGGAGTAGATCGAGGTGCGGTCGAGGACGATTTCGGCTTCTGCGCCCTTTTTGATTTCGTTTACCTGGCCTTGCTTCGTGACGATGGCTTCGATGCGGCAATCGCGCGTGTCTGTACCAAAGTAAAAATCCGGCTCGGTCTTGTAGGTCTGAGCAAGCTTGGAGTAAACGGGATTCGCGGCATCTTTGTGCACGCCTTTCCATGAAGCCCGCGACCTGGACCGTTGTTCCGCGAGAGCGTTTTCGTAACCCACGGAATCAAAAACAAAACCCATGTCGCGGCAGGATTCTTCAATGAAATCTCGAGGGAGCCCGAAAGTATCGGATAGCCTAAATGCCTCGTCTCCCGGAAGCGTCACGGATTCTCCGGCAGCATTTAGAATTGCCGTCATTCGCCTTATTCCCGACGCCTGCTCTTTGTGGGGCTGATGAACAATTTCTCTGACGGCATCGTTCGGAGGATTTGATTCGAGGCCCTTTACCGTAAGACTGTATGGGCCTATTGTCAGGGCAAAAGCCTTCTCCATCTCCTTCCAACCGACTGAAAGCGTGCGTCCGAACTGTTCTTCCTCACGAAGAATAGTTGCGGCAACCCTAATCGATGATTCGGCTAACTCCGGATAGGCATCTTTCATTTGTTCGACGACGACACCGACTAACGAGTGAAGGAAGGGCCGCTCGATTCCCAGCAATTTCCCGTGCCGAATTGCGCGCCTCAAAATCTTGCGCAGGACATATTCGCGCCGATCCCTCCCAGGAAGGACTCCGTCCGTAATTAGAAATGTGGCAGCGCGAACGTGATCAGCGATGACGCGTAGGGAGGAATCCCCTTTGAAGTCATCGCCGTATTTGATATTTGCGATATCCGCTGCTTGATTTATAAGCGGCTGAAATAGATCTGTATCGAAGTTGCTGATTTTGCCTTCGAGGACGGCGGTGATGCGTTCCAGGCCCATGCCGGTATCCACAGAGGGCTTAGGGAGCTGTCTGAGCGTGTACCCGGCCACGCCATCTCTTGTCGCCTCACGATTGTATTGCATGAAGACGAGATTCCAGATTTCGACGTAGCGGCCGCACTCACACGGGAACTTGCAGTCCGTGTGGCCCGAGTCCGATGCGTCCGGGCCCATGTCATAGAAAATCTCGCTGCACGGACCGCATGGGCCGGTCTCGCCCATGGCCCAGAAGTTACTTTCGGCGCCCAACTCGAAAACGCGATCTACGGAAAGGCCTTGCTTCAGCCAATAGTTCCGCGCTTCTTCATCACGCTCCATGTCTGGAACACCCGGGCGTTCAGGAAAACTCCCATCAAAGACGGTCATGTACAACTTGTCCTTCGGAATGCCAAACCAATCGGGGGAGGTGATCAGCTCCCAGGCGTAGGCGATGGCTTTCTCTTTGAAAT
>JBAVQA010000008.1:0-3169 GCA_049693595.1 Candidatus Acidiferrales bacterium
AATCCTGATCGTTTTCATCGTATCGTTGAACATTGCCAATCTCCTCTTGGCGCGCGCTTCGGGGCGACAGCAAGAGATGGCGGTGCGGTCAGCGCTGGGGGCGAGCCGCGGCCGCATGGTGCGCCAGATGCTGACCGAGTCGATGCTGCTGTCGCTCATCGGCGGTGCCGCGGGAATCGTAACCGCAGTGGGTACTCTGCGGTTCATCCTGCGCTTTATGCCATCGAACCTTCCCCGGCTCAGCGAAGTACGAATCGACTGGGTGGTGCTGGCCTTCGCTCTGCTGATTTCCATTCTCACCGGCTTAGCGTTTGGACTTGCTCCAGCGCTTCATTCGGCAAAAGGCGCTCTCTCCTCGGCCATTCGTGAAGGCGGTCGAGGGTCCGGCTACAGCACTAAGACCGGCCGATTGCGGGATGTTCTAATCGTTTCTGAATTGGCGTTCGCCGTCGTACTGATGGTCGGAGCCGGCTTGCTGCTGCGTACTCTGCGGGATCTGTTGCAGGAAAATCCAGGCTTCAATCCAACTCAAGTTGTCGCGGCAAACATCCAGCTTCCGAATCCCAACGAACCGGAGGCGGATTCGTATCTCGATAATCCTCGCAGAGTCACCTTTGATCGTGAGTTGCTGCGGCGCATGAAGGCAATTCCGGGAGTGGAACTCGCCGCAATCACCTCAGCTCTACCGACCACCAATACCAACCCCAACGCGGTCGGTGGCATAGTGAATGAAGGCTTCGCGATTGAAGATAGACCGGTCGAGTCCTCGCAGGATCTCCACGCCGAGAGAATTCGGATAAGCCCCGATTATTTTAAGGTGTTGCAGTCAACGCTCCTACGCGGCCGCTCATTCACCGAGGACGATCAAGACGGCAAACCGCTGGTGGCCATCATTGATGAAAGCACCGCTCATAAGTATTGGCCATCCCGCGATCCGCTGGGCCGCCGAGTGCGGTTCGGACGAGACTCTGCCAAGCCGTGGTCCACCATCGTGGGTGTAGTTAAGGATATCAAGAGTGACGGTCTCGACGTCGATGGCGTTCCCCACATCTATGTTTCGACCTATCAAGATTCCAGCAAGGAACTGAGCGTGGTGTTGCGGACGTCTCTGCCCGCGACCCTTCTCGAACCACAGATTCGGCATGAAATCCAGAGCATTGATCCCGGCTTGCCGGTATTTAATGTTTCTTCGATGAACGAGGTCCTTGATCGGTCACTGGCTTCACGCCATTTTTCTGCCGATCTGGTGGGCGGATTTGCTGGACTGGCGGTGCTTCTGGCCTCTATCGGAATTTACGGCTTGTTGGCTTATATGGTCGGCCAAAGATCGCGCGAGATCGGTATCCGCATGGCCCTAGGCGCGCAGCGGGACGACATTCTGAGAATGTTTTTACGCAAGGGGGTCGCGCTTGCTGGCGTGGGAATCGTTGCCGGAGTGGTTGTTTCTGCATCCACTACGTCCCTGATGGCGAGTTTGCTCTATGGTGTTCGCCCCCATGATCCGGCTGTGTTTCTGATCGTACCGCTGCTTTTGTTTGCGGTCGCCGTTCTAGCCAGCTACCTTCCGGCCCGACGCGCGACGAAAGTGGACCCAATGATTGCACTTCACGAGTCATAAGCTCTCCGTGTTTACGTCCCGTTGATATGGGCTAAGTTGGTGGCTAGCATCTCGTTCGCGAGCACTCGGACGTGCTGGGGATTGTTTTGAAACTTAGTGACGTAGGAAGCGCCGTTAGAGGCCCGGAGCAGGTGGGATTGCGCGCCACCCCGAAGTGGACGCAAGTGTTGGACTGCGGAGATGCAAGTTTGAATCTGAACAGCGCTACTCGAAATTCATCGACTTCATAAAGCTTCCACGCGTGGTATCAATCTTTTTCTGAAGCTGCATGATGGCGTAAAGCAAAGCCTCGGGACGCGGCGGGCACCCCGGCACGTAAACGTCCACCGGAATCACCTGGTTCACGCCCTGCACGACCGCATAATTATTAAACACGCCGCCCGACGTGGCGCACGCGCCCATCGAAATCACCCATTTCGGCTCGGGCATTTGTTCGTAAAGCTGTTTGATCACCGGTGCCATCTTCACCGAAACGCGTCCGGCGATAATCATCAAGTCCGATTGCCGAGGCGATCCGCGAAAAACTTCTGCGCCAAACCGCGCAATGTCGTACCGCGAAGACGCCATCGACATCATCTCGATCGCGCAGCACGCCAGCCCAAACGACATCGGCCAAATCGAGCTCCGCCGCGCCCAGTTCACCACTTTGTCCAGCGACGCGAGCAAAATTCCCTCGTCCTTCAGAAAGTTTGCATCCTGCCCCGGTGCCTCCAGCGTCACGCCCTTCGCAAGTTCAATTGCCATCTTTTCGATCAATCCTCAGCGGTAATCGCACGCACAACACGCCCGCATCAGTTCCCTGCCCACATCAACATTTTGCACCTTAGAGCCAACCATTGCAATCGCGCGTAGCGTACCCTCCGAGTCTGGGAACTTAAGCAACCATCGCGGAGTCTAAATTAGCTATGTTCTTTCCACTCCTGGCAGTTCTCATCACGACTTCCGCGTTCACACAAGCACCCCCGCCGCCGCCGCAACCTCCGCCTTCCTACCGATTTTCATCCGGTGACGCCACCCTAAGCATCCCCGTCGAGCTGATCGCAAATGGCCTGGTCTTCGTGCAAGCCAAGGTGAACGACCACCCAGGCTGGTTCATCCTCGACAACGCCAGCCAAGGATTCTTAGTCGACCGCGAATACGCGCGCCAGATCTCTCTGCAAACCAGCGGCAGCGCCGTATCCCGCAACGACGTCTCCGACGCCGTCCAAGTCGGGATCATACGAGACGTCCAAATCAGCTTGCCGGGGATGGATCTCACTCATCGCAACCTCGTCGTGATCGACTTGAAGTCTTTAGAACCAGCCATCGGCCAAGCTGTCGACGGCATCATTGGATCGCGCTTGTTCGACGACTTCATCGTGGCTGTTGATTATGAACGCCGCTTGCTGTCCATCTACCTGCCTGACAAATACCAGCCGTCGCAAAAAGCAACGTCTTTGCCCGTTCGTCTCGATGAGCGCGGCTTCCAATTCATCGACGCGACCATCGCCTTACCCGGCGTCGAACCCATCGCCGCCAATTTTCTAATCGACGGCGGCGCGAACTCCTATG
>JBAVQA010000009.1:0-2443 GCA_049693595.1 Candidatus Acidiferrales bacterium
TTTTTTTGGACTTCCACTGGAGCTTCACGATCATGGAGCCATCCGGAAAAGGCTGGCCGTTGCCGGGAACGCCGGCCTTGTATGCCGTGATCATGGTCGGATTGGCGACGATTACCTTAAGCGTTCCTTCGACCCGCGCGGAAGAGGCCGCCACCCAGTCCTCGTATCCCCTGAAGTCGGAGAACGCGATTCCGCTCGGCGATTTCAGCGAGTACTTGTCCTGCGCGTGGTCCTGCGCGTAAATGATCCTGGCGCCGACGACGGCGAGCACCGCGGTGGCTATCGCAATAGTGAGCTTGCGTTTGCGCTCCATGGCTGATCCTCTCTCAAGCAGGACTTCGATTTTGGTTGCTGGACTTGGCGGAGCATATCACACCCGTCCCCCAATCTTTCCCGCGCTGCCGCGGACGCTGCCGAACTCCCCGTTAGGCGGATGACTGCTCACAGCGCTCATTGAGCTATTCGAAGGGCCGACTGAAAAAGCATCTCTAGTTCTCGACAATTATTCTACAAGCCGCAAATGGCGGTGTCGTTGGCGGGTTCTCGCGCTTCGAGATTATGTGGGCATCCGTTCGACCCATTTTGCGCGGAATGCGGGAGCCGGGAACGGATCCGCAAAGTACTGTGTTTCTCGCGCAACTTTGACGCCGCTGAACTCCATGATGCTCACGGTGTAGGACGGCTTGGCGTCATACGTCAGGATGAATTCGGTGACCCAAAGATCGCCGCTGCCGATGATTCGCCGGATGGAAAACCGCTTGTTGCTCGGCTGACTAGCGCGCTGGCCCTGTATGTTGCTTCGACCGCGGGTTCGCTCGCCTGACTGCGGGTATTCCAGCACCGCGTCCTCGCGATAGATGAGGTGCTCGGTTACAAAATCGTTGGCGTCGGACGCCGCCCAATGCTGGTCCAGCGCCGCACGGATCTCTCGATCTCGCGCTCCCGGATACTGTTGTTTCTGCTGTTGACCGTTCATCTTGGGTCTCCAATTTGAAAAGAAGCCAAATGCTCTAGCGGAATCGAAGTGTACCACTCGTCACGGCGCGCGATTTCCGGAGCCTTCTCAACCAGGCAAAGATTGGCAGAGGCGCGATGACGCGGCGCAGAGCCGGCATCCCATCCGCGCCGAGCGCTAACCGTACTTGACGGAGGTGCTTTGTCCGACCTCGATGATGTAACCGTCAGGATCGCGGATGTAGCAGCGAATCTCGCCGTACTTGACAATCGGCTCCGTGAGGAACTCGGCTCCGCGACTTTTCCATAATTTGTAGCACGCTTGAATATCCGCGACGCGGAAATTCATAAAGCTGTTGATGTGATTGGGGTCGGGGACGCTGAGCGTTACCGTCGGCTTATCCGGAGTCGGGCCGCCTCCAACGTTCAGAATCATCCAGATATTCGCAAGCTGAAGGTACGGAGGCGCGTTGCCGTCACCCATGGTCAGAATGCGAGCGCCGAAGACCTTTTCGTAGTAGCGGGCCGAGCGCTCCTTGTCGGCGACGGTGAGAAAATACGCGATGCTGATCCCTTCGCGCGGGGGCATCTCGTAGCTTTTCTGTTCCACTTGAATGGCGTTCATTGATGGCTCCTTTCGTTATGGCGCGCAGAATATGTTAGACAACGCTACCGGCATTCGAAACGTGCCCGCCAAGCTTGGCTCCGAACGCGTTTTAGGCCTACAAAAAGCCGCGCAGGCTCTTCCTACGATTTGCTGTTCCGCGGATCGTCTTTCGCGTTGAGGTATTCCATTCCCAGCGGGCCCAGCGCGGTTATTTGCGTGACGTACTCGCCCGACTTTGCCCAGTGGAAATGGTGAGTGTTGCCGGGGAGAATGACCACGGCGCCGGGCGGATAAGCTTCCAACTTGCTCGCGTCGAATTCATCGCCCAGTCCGATATAAAACACGCCGGAAATCACGGTATAGACTCGATCCTCCGGGTGCTTGTGAGGCATCAGCTTCGCGCCATGCGGCGACTTGACCCTGATTGTGTACGGGCCGGGCTCCGAGGGCTGACCGACGAGGACGGCCAGCCGGACGGAAGGCGGGAACGCCGGGAACGGTTTCCAATCGACATCTTCGGGCAGGACGGTTTTGAAAACCTCCTGCCCGAGTTGGTGGAGCCGGACTTCGCTCTGCTCAGCCTGCTCCGCATCACTGGCATTCTGAGACATACAAACCTCCTTGGTGGGAAATGTTACAACACCAGCACAGGCTTTCGAAACAGGTCCGCCCAGATTTGCCTCGAACGCTGGTTTCGAACGCCTCCCATCGTCAACGTCCCGGGTTTGGGAACCGCGTCGGGCTCCGGCCTAGCGAGCGATTTGGCTCAGGTAATAGCCCAGCCGATTTTCGACATCCCCCGGCTTATGGAAGCCGCGTGCCATCAGCTGTTTGATCCCATCCTGCGCGGCAGGTCGGCCGAGCGAAGCGATGCACGCATCC
>JBAVQA010000010.1:0-8604 GCA_049693595.1 Candidatus Acidiferrales bacterium
ATCGAGGTCGCCGTAGAGCGTGAGGGCGAGAGTGCGGGGGATGGGAGTGGCGGTCATGACCAAAACGTGGGGGGAGGCGCCTTTATCGATGAGGCGTTTGCGCTGGAGGACGCCGAAGCGGTGCTGCTCGTCAACGATGACCATGCCGAGTTTTTTGAATAGGACGGGATTTTCGATTAGGGCGTGGGTGCCGACGATGATTTGCGCATCGCCGCTTTCGGCGCGCGCCAGTGCGGAATCTTTCACTGATTTCGATCTGCCGCTTACGATCAATTCGACGCCGTAACCGGCATTCTTAAAAATGCGGCGGGCGGAAAGATAATGTTGGGCGGCAAGAATTTCGGTGGGCGCCATCAGGGCGACCTGGTAGCCGTTCTCGATGACGATGGTGGCGGCTTCGAACGCGACAATTGTTTTGCCGCTGCCGACGTCGCCTTCGAGGAGGCGGTGCATGGGATAGGGGCGTTCGAGATCCGACGCGATTTCGACGAGGACGCGCTTTTGGGCGGAGGTGGGCTTGAAGGGAAGGATGCGCTTCACTGCATCGCGGATCTTTTCTTCGCGGACGCGCATGGCGATGCCTTTTTGGACGTGGTCGCGCGAACGACGAAGGGCGAGGGCTAGTTGGTAGTAGAAGAATTCTTCGAAGATCAGGCGGGTTTGCGCGGGGCTGCGAAAAGTGTTCAGCAGCTCGATGCTTTCGTTCTTGGGAGGGAAGTGCGCGTAGAGAAGGGCGTCGCGGCGCGACGGAAAGCGATAACGTTCGAGGATTTCGGGGGGAAGCGCGTCGGGAATGTTGCCGTCGAAATTGTTCAGCACGGTGTAAATGATGCGGCGGAGCATTCGCGAGCTGATGCCGCCGAGGGCTTCGTAAATTGGGACGATGCGGCCTACTTCGGTGGAATCAGTTGCGGCGGTTTCGGCGGCGCCGACGGATTCGATTTGAGGATTCACCATTTCCAGGCGAGCGGGGCGGTAGGGGTCCACATCCACTTTTCCGTGGAGTACAAAACGGCGGCCTTCTTTCATGGTGGCTTGGAGGTATGCGCCGTGGAAGAAACGGGCGTGGAGAGTGCCGGAACCGTCGCGAAAGGGAGCGTGGAAAATTGCAGCGCGGCCGCGCGCGAAACGGACCGTGCCGCCTCCGCCGGGGGCGACTTCCGCGAGGATCGTGTGGACCTGGCCGGGAATAATTTCCGCGATGGGCGTGAAACGGATGCGGTCTTCGTAACGGAAGGGAAGATAGCCGAGCAGATCTCCGACGGTAGACAAGCCACGCTCTTCGAGAATGGCGGCGCGATGCGGGCCGACGCCTCGGAGATATTTCACCGGATTGGTTAAAGAGACGCTCATGCGTTCAAGGGGAGCGGCGGTTGCTGATGCTTTCGCGCAACGGGACTCGCAGGACTTTTATACCACTGTCGGCGGGGCAGGTGTTCTTCGCTAAGGATATGGAAACTACGATTGTCGATGGGGCGAATCGCGACGGATGGCGGTTTTCGAGGCAGTGGGTCAATTTCCGATCAGCGCTGCCAGCTCAGGCGCTAGTCAACGATGCGGTGCCACGGGCCCTTGAACACTATTCGATACGCAGGATGTCCAGGATATCGAGTCGGGCAATTCGGCGGGTGCCGGCCCAGATAGTCGCCGATGCTATAAGAGTGATAAACAGAATCAACAAAATTACGACAGTAAGATCGATGGATTTCGCCCCGTCAACGAGACTTTCGAGAAAGCGTCCGGTGAGCATCACGCAGGCAATTCCGGAAATCGCCCCTGCCGCGACGGTAAGTAAGCCCTGCCGCAGCAGTGTTCCCCGAAGCCTGACGGGTGTGGCGCCTAGCGCCAGGCGCACACCCATTTCACGCGTCCGCGACGCAACGGCATAGGAAACGACACTGTAAATGCCTATCACGGCCAGCAACAATGCAACTCCCGCGAATACCAGGGCAGCGGTGCGGTAAAACTTCGGATGCGCAAGGACGTCTGCCATGCGCTGCTGCATAGTTTTCACGCCGAACACGGGAACCTGCGTGTCCACGGACCGAATTGCGTCACGAATGGCTGGTAGCCAATCTTCGGCCCGGCCGTCCACCCGCGCCACGAATGTCGAAACGAAACCGCCCGGGGAGTGCGCGGGAATAAAGATCTGATTTGAGCGTGCGGTGTCCATAGTTTCGGCCATGTAGTCCATTCCCTTAACGACGCCGATGATCTTCCACGGCGTACGTTTCCCAAGAGTGACCTCATGGCCCAGAGCTTCTGCCGGTGAACCGAATTCCGCCGCGAATCGCTGGTTGACGACAACAACCTTGGCGTCAGAGCGCACCTCGGCGTCGTTAAATTCACGTCCGTAGACGATACGTCCCCCCATAGTCTTGAAATAGTCGGACAATACCGGGACCATCGTGGAATTCTGTTTGGCTTCGCGCCCGTCTAATCCGAACGGCCCTCCCACAAAACCCTTGGCGTCGAGCGGAAGGAACTCTGTTTCGCTGGCGCTACGAACGCCTGGGAGCCGTCGGATCCGAGCAAGCGCTTCCTCAAAGTACGGAAGCTGGTGCCCCTCGACGTCATGAGTGGTCCCCTCAAGCGACACGCTTACCGTGACCAGACCCTTTACGTTGAAACCGCGGTCGGTTCTCATTAGGTTAACGAACGCACGTCCCACCGAGACGGATGCGGTCAGAAGGATAATTGTGAGCATGACCTGCCCGGCGACCAACGTTTCACGAATCACTCGCGCACTGCGGGTGCCGCTGGATCCGCGGACTCCGAGTGCATGCACGCGGCCGGCATAGAGCGACGGCAAGACGCCAAAAAGCACGCTGCTTGCGACTGCCACCGCAACGGTGAAGCCCAGTACAGGTCCATCGAGAATTGAATAAGACTGCGTGGATAATGGCGCCGGTTGAACCTTCGCCGCGATAGAAGTCGTCCAAAGCGCGACGAATAACCCAGCGATAGCGGCGACAAAAGAGAGAAGCAGGCACTCCGTTAGTAACTGCTGGGCGATTCTCGCTCGGCTCGCTCCTAGCGCACAGCGTATAGAAAGTTCCGTGGATCGATCTGCCGTGCCTGCCATTAAGAGATTCGCAACATTTGAGCATGCGATTAGGAGGATCAAAACCACTCCGGCCATTAACATCAGTGAGGCGTTCTTCACGGGGCCGGCGAGTTCGTCCTGCAGTGAGGTCATCCGCGGATAACGCTCAGAATTCCCAATCCTATCTCGCTGCGGCCAGAGGCGGTCTGCCTCCAGCGCGAACGCCGCACGGGCTTGGGGCCACGTGACGTCTGGTTTCAGCCGCGCAATCGTTTCCCAGCCATTATTGCCCGGGGAATAATCCGCCGCTTTCCAGAGATCGGTATTGCTTGGATAACTAAACCCGGCGGGCGCTACCCCGACGATGGTAAGGGGCACCCCATTGACACGAAGAGTGGAACCAAGAACCCGCTGGTCGCCCGCAAAAAGTTGTTGCCAGAGTCCGTAGCTGATTACCGCGACAGCATTGTTTCCAGGCGCATCCTCGCCGTCGCGGAAGAATCGTCCCATCACCGGTTGCGCGCCGAGAATCGCGAAGAAATTCCAAGAGGTACAGGAAATATGCGCCCTCACCGAGTTCTGTGCTTCCCCAAGGTTGACGTCGAATTGCTCAATGAGTGCAGCATCGGCGATATAGTTGCTTTGCTGTTGCCGCCATTCATGAAATTCCGTTGCGCTGTCGTGGGGTGGAAAGAAACCTGCTAGTGAGGCCAAACGGCTTGGATCGTGGAACGGCAACGAGCGCAAAAGCAGCGCGTTCACAACACTGAAAACGCCCGTGTTTGCGCCAATTCCGATGGCCAGGGCCAGGACCGCAAACCCTGTTTGCCAGGGGCGGTTGGCCCAAAGCCGCAGGGTATGCCGGGCATCCTGGGATACTTCACGCAAAAACTGCAGCGGGATTGATACGGCCAGATCAGCTAAAAGGCGAATCCAAAAGCTCGCGAGTGCGAAGACGCCGCTTGATTCAACAAGTTCGTCGCGAAACTCGCGTTCCATCGGCCCGGCATAATCGTCCTGAAAACCAGCCGGATAGAGCTTCAGCAAAAACCGGTAAAGCTTCAGCGAGAACGGAGCTCTAGGCATGTTTGGGCGATCCGAATGTTGCCTTTGCCAACTGCGCAAGTTCGCGCATACGGGCGGCTTCAGCCTGCGCTACCTTGCGGCCGTAATTGGTGATTCGGTAGTAGCGTCGCCGCTCATCGTCGAGATGTGGATCGGGCCGATCGTCCGACTCCTCAATGAACCCTAACTCAAGCATCTTGTTGATGGATCCGTAGAGTTTACCGGGCCCTAGTTTCAGCTTGCCATCCGTGCGGCGGGATATTTCGCGTTTGAGAGCGTAGCCATGTCGTTCGCCATCGCCGAGCGACAGCAGGATGTGGAAGAAGGATGGAGACAGTGGTATGAGATCGCTTGGGAGCTTTCGGTCATTAGAAGACATAGTAGTACAGATCCAGATACAGTATTTCTTTGGCCGATAATTTTGTCAAGAGAAAGATCTCTCTCGGAAGCTCCTCTGAAGAATTCCTGTCGCGAAGGCGCAGCGTTCCGCGAACCCCTCGGGCGATAGTTCGACTCGCGTAACGGGTATGGAAGCTACGATGTCGATGGAACGAATCGCTACGACGCCGGTTTTCTAGGCAGTGCGTCAGTTTTCGATTAGCGTTAAACAGGACTTGACTGCTACTTTTGACAATACTTACCGGCAAGATTCGCGTGATCGGTTTCAGTTACGCGTTGGTGCCGCCGTTTTCTAGACACCACGGCCTGGCTAGGCGGTTAGTGATTTGCAGGTCCAAATACGGAGCGGGCAACTACTCCACTGGTCTGATTAGCGCTTAATCGAGCGCAACCGTTCGATGCTGGAAGTTTGGTATCCTTGATAGTAGAGTTCTTTTGCATAGGACGCCGGACGACGCCGTCAATTGGTATAACAACGAACATGCAATTCGTGGCCAAGTTAATGGAAGCGGATTTGAACGACGTGCAAAAAGGCACTCGCTCAAACGCGTATTGGCCGGCAATTCGCCCTGGAGCTATACCCGAACTAATTCTTCGCTGCTGGGCCGTGCTCATGGCTTTGGCCAGCACGGTTGCCGTAGCGCTGGTGGCGGTGCTTTCCATCGGATGCTACGGCGCGGCCAAGCTTTTCGGGAAGATTCGTCCGTTGCGCGACGCGTATCAGTTTCTTTCCCGAAGTTACGACCGGTTCCTCGAACGGCTGGGCCAAAAAGTTCTGCGCGACCCGCGAGACACGCCCGCGCTACGCCTGATGGTTTCGCTCAGCCTGACGGTCCTGCCGATTTTCGTGATCCAACTCGTTTTAGGAAAACCTCGGCTGCTGCTCGCGATCGCTTTCTATCTTTCGCTGTACGGTCTCAAGTTTGAGCGGTTTGTGAGGATGTTCAGCGCCAAACATTTGGAGGCGCATCGCCGCCAAGGTTACTTCTCGGAGAAATACGATAAAGTTTTCGGCCGCTACGTGGAATTCTTCCTGGGATATTTGTATGGCAACCTTCCGGAGTTGGATCGGACGGTTCACGTCGGCTTGCACCATCGAGAAAACGGCGGGCCGGACGACACGGTCACCTCGAGCCGCTACGATCGGACGAGTCCGCTGGATTTCCTTTGGTATCTTTCCGACAACATATGGACCGCGCTGGGGCTGGCTCCCTATGCTTACTTCAAAGCGAAAGGCGATGAAAAAAACCGCCGCCGAATTTTATGGGGAATGGCGCGGTACTACTTTTTCTTCGCGGCTGTTTTTATTTACAACTGGAGAATCGGAATCGTGTACGTTTTGGTTCCGCTGCTGTGCATGAACTTCATCATGGCGCTCACCGCGTGGGTGCAGCACGCCTTCTGCGACCCGGAACATCCCGAGGATTATTTCGCAAACACAGTGACGGTCTTGGATGAACTGAACTTCATGAACGAGGGCTACCATCTGTGCCATCACCACCGTTCCAGCCTGCACTGGACGGAGATGCCGGCGCATCTGGAGCGAATCCGCGACAAGATGCGGGAGTCCGGCTCCTTGGTCTTCCGCGACTTGGATGTGATGGGGCTTTTCCTGGAGTTGACTGTGCTGCGCAGAATGGACGTGCTGGCCGAGAAACTTGTCCCGTGGCAGCCCATGAATCACCAAGAGCGGTTGGCTCTGTTGGCAAAAAGAACCAAGCCCGCGAGACCCGTCGCAGCTTGAGTCTGCCCGGGTAGAAATAATTCTCATTCCGAAGGGGAAGTCTGATGGGAATGCGAAGCGCGGTGCGGGTTGCAGTGGTTTGCGCCGTGCTGATGTTGCCGGGGGCTGCGATTGCGGGCGGGCGCTACGACGGCGATTGGGTCACGCACCTGGCGTGCGAAGCGCATGGAGAGACGCCGGCATACAAATTCGTGTTTCCCAGCACAATTAAGGACGGGAACTTTCACGGACAGCACGGCGAAGAGGGCGGGCCGGGCTATCTTGTGATCGATGGCAAGATTGCCGACGACGGCAGCGCCAAGCTCACTGCCAAAGGCAAGGTCACTCAGAACCACGCGCATGGAGTCTTCGCCATGAAGGGCGACAACTACAGCTACGACATCAAAGCCCAATTCGAAGACACCAAAGGCACCGGAACGCGGAACGAAGGCGCCGGAATCCTGGGCCGCTCATGCACCTTCGAATTTGTGAAGCAGCCGGCCGCCAGCCCGGAGGGTGCACCCGACGGATCGAAGCCTGCCGAGCCTCCCGCCAAACCAGATGGACCGAAGTAGCCTACGCCGGGCATTATGGAACGCAAATTTCTAGGGGTCAGCCTTAGGCGATGGATTGAATATACCGTAGCCATTCTTTTGGGTAACGCGATCTACTATTTTTCGCTCGTCCCTCATCTTCCGCAGGCGCTTCGACACCAAGGATTTCTTCTGGATTGGGGCAGCTTGGCCGATTTCGCGGTGTGTGTGGCCGTGTATGGGCTGCTTCGGTTGGGCGGAAAGCTCTGATTGGCGCACGCCGTGCAATTCAATTTTCGGATTAATTCGCACAACAGTAGAAGGGCGGATTGCCGAATCGTCCAGCCGCTTAAAAGCTTGCTTTGCAACAGACTACGGCAATGGCGCATCGAAATTAGGGACAAGCTGTGGGGCTAATGTCCGATAGTGGGAAATCAACGTCCGCGGGTGCTCACCAACGGCCAGCACAGCCGTCTATTTATCCGAATCTCGCAGAAAAGCCAGATGCCGGGCAAAGCGGGGTTCGCGAGTCCGAACAAGCGGTCGGAAGCGAATCTAAACCGGCGGTACACACCATGGGGATGAGCGTCGCATTTGAAGGTGATGCGCGCGCGGCAGCGACGGTGAAGCTTGCGGAAGAGCAAGCACTCGTCCGGAGCGCACAAGCGGGAGACCGCCTGGCGTTCGAGGAACTGGTGCGCCGCTTTGACCGCGAAGTTCTACGTCTGGCGTTGAATTTGGTGAAGCGACCCGAGGATGCGCGGGATATTTACCAGGAAAGTTTTCTGAGGGTTTACCGGAATTTGCACCGGTTCCGGTTTGAGTGCAGCTTTTATACCTGGCTTTACCGGATCGTGACCAATGTGGCGCTCGATCATCTGCGGCGTCGCACGAGCCGGCGCGAGGATCAAGCTCCGGTGCCGGAAGAAGCGGAAGGAGGGACACGAGATTTCTTCGACCGCCAGCCGGAGATGAGGGCAGCCGCGAATCCGGAGAGGCATTTGCTGGGGCAGGAGTTGGGAGAGCATATCGCGACGGCGCTGGATAGGCTTTCTCCGCGGGAGCGAATGGTGTTCGAGATGAAGCATTATCAAGGACTGAAGTTGCGAGCTATCGGGGACATGCTGGGAACTTCGGAAGAAACGGTGAAGAATTCGCTTTTCCGAGCAACTCGGAAGCTGCGCGCCAGCCTGGATGGGATGCGATAAGCTCTACGAGTTTTGCAGGCGAGGATGAAAAGAATGCAGCACCCGCAGCACGGAAAAAAAGCGGCTGAGACGTGCGAGGAATTTGAACCTCGCTGGACGCTTTTTGCGGCAGGCGAACTGGACACGGCGGAAATCGCCGAGATGAACGAACATCTTTTGCACTGCGCGAATTGCAACGCAACACTGGCCCAAGAGAATGCGCTGCTCGCACTACTTTCCTCGAATCGCACGGAGCCGGACGCGGCGTTACTGGCCGGATGCCGGGCAAGTCTTGAAGATGCTCTGGATCAGGAAGAGGAGCACGGTTGGCTGCGGCGGGCGATCAGCACATGGATGCCGGGGAGTTGGATTTCACCGGCGCCGGCTTGGAGCGCTGCTTTGCTTCTTTTGATCGGGTTTTCGGTGGGAATTCTTGGACCCAGATTTTTGAGACATTCTGCGGCTCCGAACAGCGCCAGTCAGCCAGGGGTTTCGAGTTCGGCGAGCACGCTTACGGCAGTCGCAAATCCTGATGATCCCGCGAATCCTTCTTTGAGTACGCTGGATCTTCATACGGCGAACGTTGCGGGGATCAATGTGTTTCCGTCAAGTAACAATGAGCAGCCGCAGGTAGAGCTGCAGCTTAATACC
>JBAVQA010000011.1:0-12768 GCA_049693595.1 Candidatus Acidiferrales bacterium
CAGGATCCGATGAAAACGCGGTCCAGCGGAATATCCTCAATCCGCGTCCCCGGCTTCAGACCCATGTAAACGAGCGCTCGCGAAGCAGCCTCGCGGTCCACCGGATCGCCAAACGAAGCCGGATCCGGCACGCGATCAGTCACTTGCGTAACCATCCCGGGATTCGTTCCCCAAGTAACCATGGGTGCCAGCTCATTCGCATGCAACGTTAGCGTCTCGTCGAACTTTGCTCCCGCATCCGTCGCCAGTGAACGCCAGTGGTCCACCGCAGCTTGAAATTCTTTTCCGCGCGGAACGAACGGCCGCCCTTCCAAATACGCAAACGTCGTCTCGTCAGGAGAAACCATTCCCGCCCGCGCTCCGCCTTCGATGGACATATTGCACATCGTCATGCGCCCTTCCATCGACAGCCCGCGAACAGCCTCGCCCGTATACTCAAAGACGTACCCGGTCCCGCCCGCAATTCCAATTTTGCCGATCACGGTAAGAATGAAATCTTTTGCCGTCACGCCGCGCGGCCTCTTGCCGTTAATTTCAATCTTCATCGTCTTGGATTTGAACTGCGTCACGCACTGCGTAGCCAGCACGTGTTCGATTTCGCTGGTCCCGATACCAAACGCAAGCGCGCCGAATGCTCCGTGAGTGGACGTGTGGCTGTCCCCGCAAACGATCGTCTGTCCCGGCTGCGTGATGCCAAGCTCCGGCCCGATGATGTGGATAATGCCCTGGTTCTTGCTGTGCAAGTCGAAAAGATGCACGCCGTGCTCTTGGCAATTGCGCGCCAGCGCTTCGAACTGCCCCAGCGCATCGGCGTCCAAAACGGGCAGCAAGCGGTTCTTCGTCGAAACAGAATGATCCATCACCGCAAACGTCAGCTGCGGCTGCCGAACTTTGCGCCCCGCGGCCTTCAATCCCGCAAAAGCCTGCGGCGAAGTGCCTTCGTGGATCAGGTGACGGTCGATGTAAATCAGCGTGGGCTGCCCGGGCTCTTCCCGGACAATGTGCGCTTCCCAGATTTTCTCGTAGAGAGTTCGAGCTGCCATACGGTTGGTTTTTCCACCTGCGGGGAATTTCCCCGAGAACAGCAACGGAAGCGCTGCCGCCACCGCAGCCTCCATTGTAACAAGTCATTCACACTTGTGCCAATCGCGTTACGCCGCACGTATATGCCAGGAACTCTCCACGCAACCCGAACTCCCATGCGTATTCCCCAGCAACATCTCGTAGGGGCGCAGCACGCTGCGCCCTCTGAAGCTCCGCCCAGCCGCTCTGTGCCCGCCAATCTCTCGATCGGTCAAGTCCTCGCGCGATTCTAGTCTTTTTGTACCAGCTCCTAATACCAAACCGGTTTTAACGCCTTTCCTTCCCTGGCCCCGGCACTGTACCTAAACTGTACTCCGCCGAGCTTGACCCAACTTCGCGTCCGACGTATGGTCTGACCCACTATTCGCCGTGAATCTGAAACTCAACGGCGTAGCGCAGCCCACAGCTACGTCACAGATTCACAAGGTTAACTCACCCGCCAGGTTAACTCCGGAACGTCACGCTTCGGCGTAGTTCAATCCCCAACTGTGCTCAGATTTGGGCCCCGGGGGAAAGGAGTAACAATGAAACTTATCAGGCGTTTCACAATCGGTTCAATCTGCCTATTCTGCTCATTGAGTCCGTCTGTTTTTGGCCAAGGGCAGCCAGGCGGTCGAGGCCCAGGCGGCCAAAATTCCGCTGGCGGCGGCCAAGGCAGCACCGGCCAAGATCCCGGAGTGCGTGCTTCAAACAGCGGTGTAGGCCAACCCCTCAGCACACTGACGCCCGAGCAACTTCAATTCTTTAACGACGGCCTGGCCCGATTCGTTCAAATCGACTCGGTGACTGGAAGTGCGCCCAACGAATCGGGCAGTGGACTTGGGCCGGGATTCAACTCGAATAGTTGCGGAAGCTGCCATTCGCAGCCGGTCACCGGCGGGTCGAGCCCGAGCCAAAACCAGTATCCGTTTGTCGGTCCCAATCCCCAGCTTCAGGCGGGCGCGGACTACAGCGCCTCGAATTCAATACCGTTCTTTATTACGGCAGACGGGCCCGTGCGCGAAGCGCGATTTCCTTTCATGGTCAACGCCAACGGATCTGTAAGCCAAATCCCGGACGGCGGAGTTCACGATGTCTTCACCATTGCTGGGCGGCAAGATGCACCGGGCTGCACCATGCCTCAGCCGAACTTCGAACAAATGCAGCAGCTCAGCAACTTGATTTTTCGGATTCCCACGCCGGTTTTCGGCGCCGGCTTGATCGAGGCGATTCCGGATTCCACAATTCTTTCCAATATGACCGCGAACGCTCAGGCCAAACAGTGGCTTGGTATTACCGGTCACCCGAACTATAGCGGCAACGATGGAACTATCACGCGATTTGGGTGGAAGGCGCAGAACAAGTCGCTCGAAATTTTTGCGGGCGAAGCTTACAACGTGGAGATGGGCGTCACTAATGAGTTGTTCCCAAATGAACGTGCCAACCCTCCCGCGTCCTGTCTTTACAATCAAACTCCGGAGGATTCCACCAACTTTAATTTGTCCGGCTCGCAGATTTTGAGCGATATAGTCGAATTCGCTAACTTCATGAGGTTTTTGGCGCCTCCGGCCCAGTCCAGCCAGGGAATTCCCGGAAACCCATCCGCGCAGTCAATTCAAAATGGCCAGGCTGCATTCTCGAAGGCACACTGCGACATGTGCCACACTCCGTCGATGCAGACCGGCAGTTCCGCGTTTACGCCCGGGCTAAGCAATCAAACCGCGCAGCTATTTTCAGACTTGCTGGTGCATCACATGGGCTCGAGTCTGGCAGACAATGTTTCGCAAGGCTCGGCGGCAGGCGACGAGTTTCGCACCGCTCCTCTATGGGGAGTGGGGCAGCGCATATTCTTCCTGCACGATGGACGCGCCAATCCGGCAAATGGCGGGCTCCTGCGAGCGATACACGATCACGCAGGTCAGGGCTCCGAGGCCAATCAGGTGATCAGCCTGTTCAATCAACTCTCGCCTCAGGATCAGCAGGATTTGTTGAACTATCTGCGGTCGTTGTAGTCTTCGGCGTGGCCGGCATGCAAGCATAGTGAATGTTTGCATGCCTCGCCACCAAAACCGTCACCACTATTGAGGTTGTGTTGCGGGGGTGGCGCCGATTTGCGTGCCGATCACCTCGCCCGAAATAATAATTTCAACTCGGCGATTTTGCTGGCGCCCTTCATTCGTGTCATTGCTCGCAACCGGATTCGATTTCCCAAAGCCCGCCGCCGTGATCGAAGCCGGGTCCAGTCCCTGCTGGACTAAATAGTCGCGGACAGTCGAGGCGCGCTTTTCCGAAAGCGTCTGGTTCACTTCGTCGCTCCCGATGATGTCCGTGTAGCCTTCCACGGCAAGTTTCAATCCTGGATGCCCCAGAACGATGCCGGAGAGCTTCGCGAGCGCTTCACGCGCCGGTGGCCGTAAATCGTATTTGCCGAAAGCGAAGAGCACGTCAGCCAAGTTGACTCTCAATCCCCGCGGAGTGTCCGTCGTTGGCAGGATTCGATTGAATTGTTCGAGTAATTGCGCTCGAAGCTGTTGTTTCTCGCGTTCGGACTGCGCGGCTGCATCCTGCGCTTGTTGCGCCTTCAGACGCTCCTCTTCCGCGTTCTGCTTTTCCCGCTCCGCATTCCGCTTTTCTAGCTCCGCCTGCTGCTGCGCCGCCAGACGGTCTGCGTCCGCACGCGCAGTAGCAGCGGCCGCCTGCGCAGCGTCGCGCTCTGCTTGCAATCTCTGCATTTCCGCTTGTTGCCGGGCTGCGGCTTCTTGCTGTGCGCTTGCAGCGGCAGCATCCGCTTTGGCCTTCGCATCCGCCTCACGCTTGGCCGCGTCCGCGCGCTCCTGCGCGGCGCGTTCATCTTCCTGCTGGTCCAGCGCGATGTGCCGCGCATCCGCTGCGTTTTGCACTGCGTCGCGCGCAGCCTGCACAATTAATTTACTGTTGCCATTCTTGGCTAGCAGATCCTGCGCCTCGGTAAGCGAGTTTTGCGCTTTATTCAGCGCGTCAGATGCGTATTTCTGCGCGCCGGAATTTATCGCGATTTGCACCGCGTTCTGCGCCTCGAAAAGCTCCAGCGGCACCTTGGAATCGGATTTCGAAATTTTTCCCCTCGTCATCGCTACCTTGTAGCTGTACGCGCCCCGATCCAGTAATTGATAGTTTGCGGGTGCCTGCTCGATCGTCCCGGTTGTCCCGGAAACCACCACGTTTTGCAACACCACCACGTTGCTCGGTTGTGACACGGCAAAATACGGCTCCGCCGTTACGATCAGACCGAACGTCTGCAGCGAAGTGGTCACGTCGATCTTGCTCTTATCCCCGTTCAACAGGATTTCTCCGAGATTATTCGATTTCCCTTCCGGGGTTATAGCCCACAGAACGTATGTCAGGTATTCGTCGCCGAACTTTTGCGCCGGCTCGAGTTTGCTAAATTCCGCATTGATTTGGATGCGGCCCACTTTTCCCGCTACCCTGGCCTGGCCCTTTGCGAACGGCAGCAGCGGCGAACCCTGAAATCCGATGGTCGTGGATCCGCTTCGGTGCTGGTAATTAATCGTGACGATGCTGGCCGGAGACATCGTTAGGTGATAGGTAGGCGTGCTCTGCGCTGAGTTATTCTGCGCCCGAGCCGAATTCCCCAGCGCCATCGACAAAAATACCAGTGCAAACTTCAAAATAGTCACTCTCTTCATGGTGCTCCCTTCCTCCAGCTCATGTTCATTTCACGGTCACAAAAATCGCGATTCCAAAGCCCTGCTCAAGAAGCTCGTGTCTGAAAGCCGCAAAATTTGAGAGATGAGAATTATCTGTTTAGGAGGGGTATGGTACGTCAGCAGGCCGCCAGTGTTCTACAGAAATCCCATGCCTGGCTCTTATCTTGGTCCGAAATCAAACACGATTCGTCTTACCCTTGAAGGTTCAACGGCCTTCTAACTGCGTTGTCGGAATCAGTCTTCTGCCTCAAGCATTACGGCATCACGGTCAACGTGAATTGCTGCGTATGAGTCGGCCCATTCGCCGCCGATGCCGTAACCGTGACCGTGTAGCTAGCCGGTTGCGCCACGCTTTTTTGGACCACCCCGGCGCAACTCGCCGTAACGAGCAGCCCAACGATCATCGCCGCCGCAAACAATCCTCGCCTGATTCGCGCGCTCACAACTGCCGGTCGCCTGCGCGTTACCCCGAAAATTCCCGCGAGCCCCATCGTCCAAATATAGATAGCCATATTGCCAGCGCCGGGAAATGGACCTCTCGACGGAACTTCATTCCCGCTCGCACTGCTCGTTTCCACCGTCAAAGTTGTCGAAACCGCGCCCGCTACCGGATTCACGCTCGGCGGATTGAAACTGCAATTCGCCCCCGCGGGCAACCCCGAACACGCAAACCCAACACTTTGCTTGAATCCGTTCTTCGGCGTCAGCGTGATCGTCAAAGTCCCGGAAGCTCCCTTCGTTACGCTGAGGGACGTATTGCTCATCGTCAGCGAATAATCGGCCGCCGGCGCAGCTGCGACTGACAGGCTTACCGCCGCAGAACTTGACGCGACGTAGTTCGCATCACCAGAATACGCCGCCGAAATCGAGTGGTTTCCCACGGAAAGGCTGGCGCTGCTGAACGAAGCCGAGCCCGCGCTCAGCGTCCCCATTCCAATCTGCGACGCCCCGTCGAGAAAAGCCACCGACCCGGTCGGCGTTCCACTTCCCGATTGCGGCGCAACCCCCGCCGTAAACGTGACGCTTTGCCCGCTAGTCAATTGCGTTGCCGACGCGGAAAGGGAAGTGCCAGTTGCGACCTTCGCCGGCGCCACAACAGTGACCGCGACCGCAGCTGATGTGGACCCGGAGAAATTCGCGTCGCCCGAATAGACCGCCGTAACCGAATGCGAGCCAACACCGAGACTCGATGTGCTGAATGTCGCCGCTCCGGAGGAATTCAAAGTGCCAGTGCCAATTTGCGTCGCGCCGTCATTGAACGTCACAGAGCCAGTTGGAACTCCGGATCCGGACGCCGGAGCGATCGAGGCAGTAAACGTGACAGCCTGCCCCAAAGTTACTTGCGCAGCTGACGCCGCAACAGACGCCTTTGTCGCCGTTGCCGAAGAACTTGCCGGCGTAAAAACAAAGACCGTCGCGGAATATGCCGGAAAATTGTAACTCACCGCATTCGACGCCACGGATACCGGCGCCCCAGCCACAATCTGCATCAGATTCGCATTGCTGTACGTATAAACCGCCGCGCTTCCGCTGGAATTGAAATTCGCGAGCGCCAAGCTGGTCTGAATCGCGCTCGTAGTCTTGTTGATCGCCACCACTGTCAAAGCGCCGTCGCTTGACCGCAGCGCGCCGTACACCGAAAGTTGCCCCTGATCGGTGCTGGTCGAACTAACCGAGGTGTCCCCGAATTGTCCGCCTGCCCCGTCGTAGTTGCGGTACAAACGAAAACTGTACGCCACCGCGTCGGTCGGCTGCGGCACAGTCCAAAAATTTGCAAAATCCAAGCCCTGGCGGCCGTAAATTCCCAGCACGTCGGCTTCGGTCAGCGCATCCACCAGCGGATTCGTCCCGCTGCTGAAGCTGTACTCCGAAATCGAAAGCTTCGTTCCCGGATAGTAAGTCTGGATCCAATTCTCAAATCGCGGAAGCAGCTGCATCGGTCCATCGAAATAATATTGCTCCACCCAGCTCCCCGAATTGAACGTGGGATCCCATAGCGCGCGCGTCGAAGCAAGCTCCGCTGCGTCTGTCGATCCGCCTCCATAATAATGTTCGTCGAAATAATCGAGGATGCGTTGATTGTTAGCCTGCTCGTAAGCCGCCATTTTTTGCAAATAGTATTGTCCGGCGTAGAGGTTGTTCTGTTCGCTCGGAGTCCCAATCCATCCGCCCAGCGTGAAATCCACCGGCCCGAAAACTTTCGCCGAAGGATCCGTCTGCTTGATCATTGCCGCGTACTGCTGGCCGAGAGAAATAATCGTGTCGTAATCCGGCTGTGTCGGCTCCACATCGCGATGCGTGTTGCTCCAGCCGCCCGGTTCGTTGTCGAGCTGGTAGTAGGGAACGCCTCCGTTCGCCGCTGTGCCGAAAGTCGTAATCATGTGCTGCACCCAGCCTTGTTGCAGCGCCACCGTATTGGCGATGTGATTCGCAAAAATGTTGTTGTCTATCAGTTGCGTACCGTTCGTCGCGATGCTGTTCCCGCAGTTGTCTCCGTTGGGATGCACGTACGGGTTCGTCGATTGCTGCGCGCCATAGATCGAAACAGGGAAGCTGCAGCTCCACGCCGCCATTTTGTTCACATACGGGATAATCGGAATCGTCAGCAGCGTGTGCGCGTTCGAAGCTGTTTTATATGTGTTGACCATCAAATCAGCAGAAGCGCTGGGAACCGGCGTTGCTTCCCCGTTGCCGCCCATAAAGTACCAATCGAATCCCGAGTTGCTGGAATCCACTTGCCAGTTGTAGCGCGTCGTCCCGTCACCGCCCCAGCGTATATTCGGTACCTGAATTTCCTTCGCGAAGCCCGCGTCCAAATTGTAATTCGCGATGCCGTAAATGTCGGGATTGATCGCATGAGGACTTCCCGCCGCGTCCACAGTCAGTGTGGGCGTAGTTTGAGCCGCGCCGTTTTGCGCCGCCGCAGCAACAAACAGAATTGTCACCGCCGCATAGAAGACCTGGCGAAACCGAATTCCGCGCATGCATCGCTCCCGAAGACGAAGACGTTCGACGAATTTCCTTTCTGATTAGAAACTAGAGGTAGGTAGTACTGGGGTCAATGGTACGGAAGTTCAGGCGAAAATCTAGCCCAACGCTTCTTCTGCTTCTGCAACCGTCGCGTACGAATCAAATAGAGGCGCGATCCCGGTAATGTGCAGCACGTTTTGCACGCGGTGATTCATTCCGACTAACGCAAGTTTGCGCCCGGACTTATGGCATGACACAAAAGCGCGAACCAGCGAGCCGATCGCCACCGAGTCCATCATGGGCACTTCCGAGAGATCCACAATAAGCCGCGGCGCGGCAACGCCAAGGACTGCATCGTTGAATATAGGTGACGAAGATGACGTGAACGCGCCCTTCAGCTCCAGAATGTGCGCTCCCTCGCGACTTCCGGCCCGCGGTATCACTCGAAATGGCTCAGTTCCCATCCGGGGCATTCTATTACCGTTCCAATAAATGTTCCTAATTTTTTCGCCCGCATCCGACGCGCCTTGCCTTCGCTATGTGCCGTAGGGGCGCAGCATGCTGCGCCCGCTGTCGCAGCGCCTCGTATTGCCGGAAGCGCCCGAGCCCTGAAGTCCATCCCTATCCTTCGCAACGCTGGGTCCCGTCGGCCCTTTTCGTCTTTCGCCGTTTTCCGTCGCGCCGTCCCGTCCCGTATGGTCCTCATCGCACCAGAAAAATGGATGAACCCAACCGCTAGCCCGGCTTCCAACCGCCGCGTGGTTTTTCCGCTCAAACGTGATAAGATCAGTCTGCGCTTCCTGAAGCTTTTGCGTGGCTTTATCGCCTCGTGGGGCGCGGCTTGCGACCTGCTTTGCCCGACCACAAGTCTTTTGTTACGCTTGGTCCCTCGCCGCGGTTTCTAATGTTTTCAGGTGGCAGGTCCATCGGCCGTAAGTCTTTGCAATTGGCGGGGCAAATCGTTCAGGGAGAGATGAGCATGAAGAATCTTTTTGTTGGCAACATGAGTTTTCAGACCACTGCTGCGGATCTCAAAGCACTGTTCGAGCCGTTCGGGCAACTGGCGCGCGTTCATGTTGCTACCGATCGCGAAACCGGCAAAGCTCGCGGCTTCGGCTTCGTGGAAATGGTCAACGACGCTGAAGCGGCCAAGGCCATTGCTGCTCTCGACGGCAAAGATCTCGGTGGTCGCAATCTGAAGGTTAACGAAGCTCGTCCCAAGTCCGAATCGACCGGCCCACGCGGTCCTCGCAGCGGCCCTGGCAACAGTGGCCCTGGCGGCAATCGCGGTGGCAGCGGCGGAAACCGCGGTGGAGGCGGCGGTGGCCGTGAAAGATTTTCGAACGAGGATTACCGCGAGGTGGCCCGTCAGCCCCGCGAGCCTCGTTGGTAGTTTTGTAACATCAGCGTCGGTGGTTGCCGTGATGTTGCCCCTTCGCAAACCCATCCCAAGGAGCGGCTATGACAACGACATTCAAGAAGCGCCAGAAAGAAATGAAGCGCATGGACAAAGCGCGTATGAAGGCTGAACGCCGTGCGCAAGAAAAGCTTGAGCCTCGTGAAGGCAGTCCATCCGTGGAACAATTTGACACTCGCATCGAGGACCTCCAGCCGTTGGCTTTTGAAGATTCCGTAACTCCCTCGGAACAGAAATAATTGCGTAACACTATCCTCGCTCGAACTTAGGAACTTGAGTTTTAAGGTGCGCGGGCGAATATCGATCGAAGGGCGACGATTTTTCCGAAATTCTTCGCCTTGCCTACTACGGTATACCGCAACTGTCGAAGCTCCAGCGGGTTAGAATAAGTGCTATACTCAACATTCGTCGCTTCCGTTCAATGATTTCGGCGCTATTGAAACTTCAGCCCGACCCGAAGGAGTTTGAGGATGGCCATCCAATTTCTAGAGCTGTACAGCTGGGTCAGGCGCCGCAAGGTTTTCGCCACCCTCCTCATCGTCGTCACTCTCGGAATCGGTATTGTAATCGGCACGGTGATTTCTCGCCCCGCCTTGGCCACTCACGATCAAGGCGCCAACGGCGCTTCATTGCTCGCCATTCCCGATCCCGTCACACTTTCCAACGGGTTCGCCGCCATTTCCAAGAAGCTGGGGCCCGCCGTGGTGAATATTTCCACCACGCAGATCATCGAGAAGCCTAAGGGAAGCAAGAAACCCCACAGTTCGGGCGATCCTTCCTTCCAGGACTTCTTCGATCGGTTTTTTGATACTCCCGATAACGGCCAGGACGCGGAGAAAAGCCTTGGCTCCGGCGTGATCGTCAACAAGAACGGATTCATTCTCACCAACGACCACGTAATCGATCAGGCCAGCAAAATCCAGGTCGCTATCGACGGGGATCCCAACCATTACAACGCTCACGTGGTTGGTATCGACAAGGATACGGATATTGCCGTTATTAAAATCGACGCGAATCATGACTTGCCCGTCGCAAAGCTTGGCAATTCTGACGGCGTACAAGTCGGCGATTGGGTGCTCGCGTTCGGCAGCCCCTTCGGATTGAATTCCACCGTCACCGCCGGAATCATCAGCGCGAAAGATCGTGCGGTGAGCGGCGACCGTCAATTCCAGCGATTCATTCAGACTGACGCGGCCATCAACCCTGGAAACTCCGGTGGTCCGTTGGTTAATATGGCTGGGGAAGTAATCGGTATCAACACCGCTATTTTTACCGGTGGCCGTGGGTTTGAGGGTGTTGGTTTCGCCATGCCTTCCAACGCTGTGATCGGCGTTTACAACCAACTCATCACCAATGGCAAGGTTACCCGCGGATCCATCGGCATCACCTTCCAGGAAGAGCGCAGCAATAATCCCGTACTCTTGAAGGAGCTTGGCGCTCCTTACGGAATCGTGGTGGAAGCCGTCGAGCCTAACAGCCCTTCCGATAAAGCAGGATTGCAGCCTGGCGACGTAATTACCGAAATTAACGGTCAGCCTATCCATACCGGCGCCGATCTTGTGAATCCAATCGCTCAAACCGCCATTGGCCAGTCGGTGCAAATTCGTTTCGTTCACGCTCTCCAGACCAAGAACGTGACGCTCACCGTCGCCGACCGCTCCAAGATTTTTCCGCAGACCGCTCAGACCGAGGAAGATCAGCCGGGAGAGGAACAGACGCCCGGGGAACTCGGCTTGCACGTCGAAGAATTAACCCCAGATTTGGCGCACAGGCTGGGTGTCGCGAAATTAACCGGCGTCATCGTCAGCGAAGTTGAGCCCGCCAGCTTTGCCGAGGATATCGGCTTCGCCCGCGGCTTCGTGATTACCGAAATCAACCACACGCCTGTCAATGGCTTGGCCGACTACCGCCGCGAGATGGCAAAACTCAAGCCCGGCCAGGACGTCCTGTTCAAGGTCGCCCCGCCCCGCGCCACCAACGATCGTGTACTGACAGTCTTCCTGGCGGGAGTCGTCCCCGCGGCGCAATAACGCCCCGTCGCGACGGGCTCGTCTTTCGTAGCGACGGGCTCGTCTTGTGAATCCGAAACGGATTCATCCTGAGCGCATTTGCGAAGGGCCGGCTCCTTCCGCTCTTCGCCGTTTCTGTCTCGCCGACGTGTCCGGTGCGGTCCTCCCGCGGAAGGAAACGGAAGGGCGGGGTTTCAACCCGGCCAAAAGCGGCAAGGTTTCTTCGGGGGTTTTGACCCCTGAAGCCTCGTGTCTAATACGCCCTCACTCGTTTTCCCCGACTTGTGCGGCGATTGGATTGCGCGATAATAGGGCAGGGGCCATCTCGATGAAGAAATCAATGAAGTGCCTGGCGCTTGCAGCTGCTCTACTGCTTGCATCCGCCCCGGCATTTACATTCCAACAGCAATCGGCTTCATCTTCATCTGCTCCTGCCACCGCCAAGAAGAAAACAGTTTCGAAGAAGCATCATTCCAAGCGTGAATCCACGCAAAGAGCCCCCACCCCCGCGCGCATTTCCGAGATTCAGGCGGCGCTGGCCCGAGACGGCTATTATCAGGGCCAGCCAAACGGAAAATGGGACTCGAACACCGTCGCTGCCATGCAGAAATTTCAATCCGGCAACGGCCTGGAAGCATCTGGAAAGCTAAACGCTCTCAGTTTGCAGAAACTAGGTCTCGGATCGAGCGTTGCCGGCGTGTCGGCCCCCAAGCCCGTGCAGCCTGCCACAACGAAGCCTCCGGCTTCGTCTCCTTCAACCGCCGCGCCAGCGCCCGCGTCGAAGTCCGCCCCGCAATCCGCCAACTCGGCCGCCAATTCGCTCCCCGCTTCCAACTCCCCCTCAGCGTCATCTGTTGCGAAACCTCCGCAGCGTTAGTCCCGCACCCTGTTCGGCTTTTTTGTTCCGGGCGCACAGCGTGTAGAATACCGTGCTGTCAGACCATCGCGGCAGCAACTTGGCAACTCAAAACACGGAGGCGAGTCATGGAAAATGTTCAGGCCGCTCAGCCCATTCGCAAAGCGCTTGCCAGTCACATCAATCCCAGTGAGCTGCCCTGGGTCCCCTGGGCGCCGGGACATTTCATTAAGCTCATAAAACTGAATCCGGTTACCGGCCAGATTGTTCTGTTCATTCGCTCGGAGCTGGGCGCGGCGCTCCAAGTCCATTTTCATCCGGGGACCGTGGTTGTTTACACCGTGCAAGGCGCGTGGACCTACGATGAGGGCTGGACTTCGGAAGCCGGAGACGTTGTCTTCGAAGTTGCCGGGTCCACTCACTCACCGCGCATGGTCGGCAAACTGGAGACCATCGTTTTCGCCGTGATCGAAGGCGCGCTGAACTTTCTCGACGACGCGGGCAACACAATCGCCGTTGAGAACTGGCAGACCTTCTTGAAGCGCTACCACGACCACTGTGCCGAAAAGGGCCTGACGCCGGTGGACATCACAAAATTCTGATAAGCCGTCGCTCCGCGAACTTCGCGCACTTCGCAGCGCTCGCGAAGGAGTTCGGCCTACTTTTACGTCTTCAATTCTTAGGTTTTCAGCTTTAGCCGGTGTTTGTTTTCTTCCAGGAACGTGCGCAGCCCGTCGCCCACGTCGA
>JBAVQA010000012.1:0-15845 GCA_049693595.1 Candidatus Acidiferrales bacterium
CTCTTGAAGGCCGGCGCGTAGCGTTCTTGGCCCGGCACGGACGCGGCCATCGCCTTACGCCGAGCGAAATCAATTATCGCGCAAACATTTGCGCATTGAAGATGCTCGGAGTGGAACGAATTCTCTCGGTCAGCGCTGTGGGATCGCTTCGCGATGATTTGCCGCCGCTCGATTTCCTTATCCCGGACCAGTTCTTCGATCGAACGCGTCTGCGCGTAGCTACATTTTTTGGCGGCGGCGTGGTGGCTCACGTAGGGTTCGACAAGCCCGTATGTACGCATTTGGCGGCGCACATCGCCGAAGCTTCCGACCGCGCTGGAGTGAAAGCTCACCGCTCCGGAACTTACGTTTGCATGGAAGGCCCGCAATTTTCCACGCTGGCCGAATCGCACACCTACCGCCAGCTTCAGTTCGACGTGATCGGCATGACGAATTTGACGGAAGCGAAACTCGCGCGGGAAGCCGAGCTTTGCTACGCCACTATCGCGATGATTACGGATTACGATTGCTGGCATCCTCAGCACGATGCCGTGACTCTGGACGAGATTATCGAGAATTTAAACCGCAACACGGCGAACGTGCAGCGCGTGCTGCATGAAGTGGTTCGCGGGCTGCCGGAGGCGCGGAGCTGCAAATGCGGATCGGCGCTGGCCCATGCGATTCTTACGGACCGAGCAGCGATTTCGCGAGCAGCGAAGAAGCGCCTGGCCGCCATTATCGGCAAATATATTTCCTGACACCAGGAGACTGAATGTCACTGCTCGTTGTCGGATCTGTCGCCTTCGATGCTCTGGAAACGCCGCACGGGAAAGTGGAACGAACACTGGGAGGGGCTGCAAGTTATTTCGCGCTGGCTGCCAGCTATTTCGCGCCGGTCCGCGTGGTTGCGATTGTCGGGGATGATTTCAGCGCGAAAGACAAAGCTGTTTTTCATGGCCGCCAGATTGATCTAACGGGCGTCGAACATGCCGCCGGGAAGACATTTTTCTGGTCCGGCCGGTACAGCAAGAACATGAACGAGCGCACGACGCTGGCAACGGAATTGAACGTATTCGCGAATTTTCGGCCCACTCTGCCGGGTGCTTATTGCGATTCGTCGTTTATTTTCCTCGGGAACATCGATCCAACGCTGCAGCGGTCAGTGCTGAAACAGATGAAGTGCAAGCCAAAAGTGGTGGGGCTCGACACCATGAATTACTGGATCGAGCGGACACCAGCCGAATTGCGCGAGACGCTGAAGCACACGCAGATACTAATGATCAATGACGACGAAACTCGCCAGTTGACCGGCGAGCACAATCTGATGCGCGCGGCGAAACGCGTGTTCAAAATGGGCCCGCGAACGTTGGTGATCAAGCGCGGCGAACACGGCGCTTTGATGGTGCACAACAATTTTCTGTTTTCCGTGCCGGCATTTCCACTGGAAGAGGTGCACGATCCCACGGGAGCGGGCGACAGCTTTGCCGGCGGCTTCATGGGTTATCTAGCCAGAGAAGGCCGAATCAACGAACAGACGCTTCGCCGAGCGATGGTGTACGGTTCGGTGCTCGGAAGTTTTGCCGTGGAGCGATTTGGAGTTGAGCGGTTGACGAATTTGACGCGCCGGGAAATAAATGTTCGGGCGCGGCGGTTTCTGCAACTCACGGCGTTCAAGTTGTAACCATGGGAGAATCAAGAGGGTTCCGAACATTTTCCAGATTAGGCTGGTCCGCACGGTTAATGCTAAAAAGAGCGCTGCCGTGGCCAACCAAAGGGTATGGCGGGGAATCCGAGTTGACGGCCAGTGAGCGGGATGCTATCAACTTCGATTCGTTTGGCGCAAACGAAATCGTTCAGGTTTCCCCTTTCCGCTTGCAAGTTTTTCTATGGCGAGCGGCCTCAGGGTTTTGCAAGAATCGCAGGAGGATGGAACTGATGCGTTTGCGGCGGACTGCTATCGCGGCGCTTCTAGCGCTAACTATCGTGCTTGGGAGTTGCGGAAGTTCGACGCAGCCGCCTGCCACGCCCGTGATAACGGGCCTTTTCCCTTCGAGCATTACGGCCGGGAGTCAGCCGTTCACGCTATTTATTTCCGGAAATGGTTTCGTCACGAGCCCGCAGTCACAGGTGTTTTGGAACGGTTCGATGCGCACCAGCGCGATCAATAAGATCACGCTACAGCTCGCTGTGTCGGTTCTGGCGAGCGACGTAGCCAGCGCCGGCATCGCCGCGATTACCGTGACCAATCCTGAACCGGGCGGTCCTTCGCTCGCCGCCACTTTCACGATCAACGCGGTGCAGAACGGCGGACCTTTGATCACGAGTCTATCTCCTGCGAGCGCGGCGCCTGGAAGCGGCGCCTTCACGCTCACCGTGAATGGCTCAAACTTTGTGGCGCCCGCGGCCCAAACTGCCGGTTCCACAATCGCATGGAATTCCGGACCGCTCACTACCACGTTCGTCAACAGCACTAGCTTAACGGCGAGCGTTCCGGCATCCGACATTGCAACCTCGGGTTTCGCTAGCGTAAGCGTGTTCAATTCGACGCCCGGTGGGGGTCAAGTTTTTTCGCCCGCTGTGAATTTTACTTTCATGTCGGGCAACGCTGCGTTCCCCGTGGTGGCCTCGGTGAACGTCTCGGGGGGGCCAGCAGATGGAGCGAGCGCGGCGCCGGCGATGAGCGCGGATGGCAGATTCGCTGCGTTCTTCTCGAATGCCAAGAATTTGGTGGCGCAAGGCGCGCATGGAAATATTTTTGTACGCGATACTTGCTTGGGGGCCAGCGGGTGCATACCGAAAACAACCGCCGTGGATTTAGCACCGGACGGCGGCGCGCCCAATGCAGCCGCAGGCAGCCAGGTCGCCATGAGCGCAGACGGAAGGTTTGTCGTCTTTCAGTCTGCGGCAACGAATCTCGTTCCAGGTCAACAAAGCACGTCCGCAGCTCGCGCGAAGAACCTCTTTGTGCGCGATCTTTGCGCCGGCGTGAATGCGCCGTCTGGCTGCGAGCCGCACACGGAATCCGTATCAGTGAGCGATTCCGGGGCATTGGCGATTGCTGGCGACAGCGGATCTGCATCGATCAGCGCTGACGGGCGCTTCATCGCGTTCGCTTCTTCGGCGGCAAATCTGGTTACGGGACAAACGGGCTCGGGATCTCAGGTTTTTGTGCGCGACACGTGCGCCGGCCCGACCGCCGGGAAAAGTTGTATTGCCGGCACGGTGGAGATTCCGATCGACGCCAAGTATCAAGCAGGCGGAGCGGAGGGTGTAGCTCCGGCGATTTCGGCGGACGGCCGATATGTCGCGTTTGTGGCTGCGGAATCGACGTCCGTATCGGGAGCAGTGCGCGGTCCTTCGCAGATTCTGCTGCGCGATACTTGTTCGGGATCGAATGCCGCAGCAACATGCGTTCCGTCCACTGCAGAAATCTCCGTCTCTCCCGCCGGAGAGGTGGGGAACGGACAAAGCGGAGCCCCCGCCGTGAGCGGTGATGGACGTTTCGTTGTATTTCAGTCCAGCGCTGCCAATCTGGTTGTTGAGGCGTCGAAATCGGAAACGAACATCTTTTTGCGCGACACCTGCCTCGGAGCGACGGCATCCGACGGATGTGCGCCTTCCACAACTTTAATTGGTCCGGAAGCCGCGGGCGTCGCGACAAACTCGGACGCATTTTCTCCCTGGATCAGCGCGTCGGGACGGTACATCAGTTTTATCTCGGAGATTTCGACCAGCGCGAATGGCCAACTTTCTGTTGGAACATCTCTTTTCGTGCGCGATACGTGCGTCGGCATGACGTCGCCATGCACCGCTCGCACGGTCGCAGTAGCTGCTCCGGCGAATTCGTCGCAGGGTCCGATATTGAATGTTAATCAGTTTTTGCCTGTGCCCATCGTTTCAAATGGACGGGTGGCGGCCTTTTCTTCTACGTCTCCCGTTTCAACTGCGCCGGTGAGCGGATATGGAGACGTGTTGCTCACACTGACTTCTTTCTGACATTCGGAATTGGCGCGCTGCTGGGATGTAAACCGAAACTCCATGTTGTCTGGACTACCCGCCGGAAATTCCTTATTCTCGGTTGCGCCGATGCCACAAACTCTTAAGCCGCAGGCCCTCCAGCCGGAAGACATGATTCGGATCATTTCGCTTTCAAGTCCGGTCGAGCGAGATCGGCTGGAAAAGGGCGTCGAGGAACTCGCGCGGCTCGGCTACAGAGCAAAAATGGATGATGCGGGGGTGCTCGCGCGGGATGGCTTTTTTGCAGGAGCAACCGCGGACCGCGTTGCGACCCTAAAGGAAGCCTTCGGCGAGACTGATACGCGAGCGATTTTCTGTTCGCGAGGCGGATATGGGTCGAACTATCTGCTGGATGGGTTGAGCGTCGCGCTCTCGGTACCGAAGATTGTGCTGGGATATAGCGACGTCACGTCGCTTCAAATATTTCTGTGGCAGAAATTCCGTTGGGTTACTTTCTACGGCCCGATGGTCGCTTCCGGCTTCAACAAGGGCGAAGGACTCGCCGAAGGCTACGACCGCGAGAGTTTTTCACGCGCGACGACGGAAACTCGGCATGGATGGAAAATCGGGTTGCATGACGCTGAATCATTGACCCCGGGAAAGGCGGACGGCACGCTTCTCGGCGGCTGCATGACGCTGGTAGAAACGACGCTGGGCACGGCCTGGGAACTGGACAGTCACGGAGCAATCCTGATTCTCGAAGACCGAGGGATGAAGCCCTGGCAGGTTGACCGCGCGCTGATGCATCTGAAACAGGCGGGAAAATTCCGCGGAGTTTCCGGCGTAGTCCTCGGTGATTTTCCCGAATGCGAAGGGCCGGTCGGGACTGAGACCGTTAGAGACGTCGCCGAACGGATACTGAAGCCATTGGGATTTCCGATTGTGTGGGGCGCAGCGATTGGGCACACGTCGCGGCCCATGTTGACCTTGCCCCTGGGAGTTCGCGCGCGGCTTTCGGCGAACGAGTCCAGTGGCTCGACACTTGAAATGTTGGAGCCGGCATGCACGGCATAGGATACGAATCGTCGGCGAGGCGAGAATGGTAGGACAAAAGCCGGAACACATGCATCTGCTCGGCATTGCCGGCGCGGCGATGGCGCCCGTGGCGGGAATGCTGAAGGAGAGAGGATTTCACGTCACAGGTTCAGACGTGAATGTCTATCCGCCGGCTTCCACATTGCTGGATTCGCTGGGTATCCGCTGGAATGAAAGATTTCGGGAAGAAAATTTGCGTCCGGCGCCGGATTTGGCGGTAGTGGGGAACATCGTCGCTCGCGGAAACGCCGAGATGGAGTACATACTCGACGAAAAAATACCTTACTGTTCGATGCCGCAGCTTCTCGAGGAATATTTCATTCCGGGGCACACGTCGATTGTGGTGGCTGGAACGCACGGCAAGACTACGACCACTGCAATGCTCGCTTGGATTTTTCACACGGCCGGGAGACGGCCGGATTTTCTCGTGGGCGGGGTAGTGCCCAATTTCAACGAGCGGAGCTACGGTCTTGGCGGCGGGGAAGAATTCATCATCGAAGGCGACGAATACGAGACTGCCTTTTTCGATCGTGGGCCGAAATTCCTGCACTATCATCCCGACGAATTGATTCTCACTTCCCTTGAGTACGACCATGCGGACATTTATCCGGATCTCGCAGCGATCGCTCTGCAGTTTCGGCGGCTGGTGAATCTGGTGCCGCGGCGCGGACGTATATTGATCTGGGGCGAAAGTCCCGAGCTTCGAGAAAATGTGGCGAAGGCGTTTTGTCACGTAGAGACGTTTGGGCTTACGCCCGAATGCGACTGGTATGCAGGCGATATTTTATGGCAGGACTCAGCGACGGAATTTCGCGTGGCGTTTCACGGCGGCGAAGTGACGCGCATCCGCACGCCGGTTGCGGGCAAACACAATGTGCTCGACGCACTGGCGGCGATCGCGCTGGCGTACGGGCGCGGAGTGGAATGCGAGGCGATCGAGGGGGCGCTCGCTACGTTTCAAGGCGTACGCAAGCGAATGGAAATCAAGGGTGAAGCGAACGGCGTGCTGGTAGTGGAGGATTTTGCCCACCACCCCACGGCCATCCGGCTCACTTTGGAGGCCGCGCGAACTCGCTGGCCCGGGCGAAAAATTTGGGCAGCGATCGAACCGCGCTCCAATACGATGCGGCGAAAAATATTTCAGCATGTCCTCCCCGATGCCTTGGCGATTGCCGACGCCGTGCTTATCGGCCCGGTGAATCGCGCGCAGCTACTTGGGGAAGAAGAGCGGCTATCGCCGGAACAGATTGCGGATTCGTTACTTGAGCGCGGGCGTCCAGCAAAAGCGTTTGAGTCCTCGGATGAAATTGCGGAATACTTGGCGGAGAATGCGAAGCCGGGAGAGATGGTGATGGTGATGTCTAACGGAAGCTTCGACGGTCTATCGGGCAAGCTGCTTGAGAAATTTAAATCGCTCGCGGCAGCGCGCAAATGAGCAATAGGCAGGTTCGTGGGTTGGCTTGTCTCGGTGCTTTTGTTTTTCTTTTCGCCGCGCGGCCGGCTGCGGCGGCGATCCATTACAAAATTTCGCTGGAGAATCCGGAGCAGCACTCTTTCCAGGTCACCATGACCATTCCGCATCCCGCAAACGGCATGACTGTAGCGATTCCTGCGTGGAACGCTCTTTATCAAGTGCGCGATTTCGCTTATCGCGTCCGCGATGTGGAAGCCGATTCGTACGGTGAATCGGGAGCTCCGGGCGAAAAATTGCAGATCCTGAAAGTGGATAAACAGACATGGGCAATTCGCGCGGCGGAAAACGCGAACTCCGGCGGCGTTTCGGCCTGGACGGTGCGGTATTCGATAGTCTGGGATGAGCCCGGACCCTTCAATTCACAATTGAATGCGAAACATGCATTCGTCAATTTTGCGGAAATTCTGATGTACATCCCGGACCGGCGAAGCGAAGACACCACTATCGAGTTCGATGATGTGCCCGCGGGCTGGCGCGCTGCGGCAGAATTGGCGGCAGGCAGCACGCCGAATTCATTTTCGGCAACTAGCTACGACACGCTCGTGGACGCGCCGGTTGAAATCGGAAAGTTCGAGGAATTCGCATTCGACGAAGGCGGCGCGCACTTCCGTGTAGTCGTGGATGGGATCGAGTGGAGGCGCGACCGACTGGAAGATTCTTTACGCAGTATTACTTCTTACGAGCTGAAGTTGATGGGCGGAGCTCCATTTCACGAGTACACGTTCTTTTTTCACATAGGTCCGTACTCGGAAGCCGGGGGCGGGGGAATGGAACATGCGAACTGCACAGCCATCGGAGCCGGCTCGGTGGAAGGCGCAAGCGCGATAGCGGCGCACGAATTCTTTCACGCTTGGAATGTGAAACGGATACGTCCGCAGACGCTTGAGCCGGTGGACTTCATCAAGGAGCAGTACACGCGAGCGTTGTGGTTTGCCGAGGGCGTGACGAGCACGTATGCAGCCTATGCGCTTGAGCGCAGCGGACTTTGGCCGAAGGAGAAATTCTATGCGGACTTAGCGGCGCAGATCAGCGAGCTCGACTCGCGTCCGGCTCGCCTTTGGCAGAGCGTAGAGGAGTCCAGCTTGGACGCGTGGCTTGAAAAGTACGACGATTATCGCCAGCCCGAGCGCAGTATTTCGTACTACAACAAAGGCCAGATTGTTGGAGAGATGCTGGACCTTACGATTCGCGATGTTACCGAAAACCGCAAATCGCTTGATGACGTCATGAGGCGCATGAATGACGAATACGCCAAGAAAGGGAAGTTTTATGATGACAGCGAGGGTGTTCGCGCTGTTGCCGAAGAGGTAGCCGGAACAAGTCTCGCGGATTTCTTTCAGCGTTACGTCGCCGGTACCGACGAGATTCCGTACGACAAGTTCCTAGCCTCTGCGGGTCTGGAATTGAAAGTAGATACGCTTAAGGTAGCCGAGCTGGGTTTCTGGACCACAGGCGGACTCTCTTCGAAATCGGGCACGACTGTCTCTCAAGTAATCCCGGGCAGCCCTGCAGAGACTGCAGGACTGTCAGCAGGTGACGTTCTGCTGCAATTGAACGGCGAAACTGTGCCCGGTTCTCTGATGAGGTGGGCGCGCCAGCATTCGCCCGGCGAAACAGTCAAGTTGCGAGTACGAAGAGACAACAAGGAATTGGACATTTCATTCGCGCTCGGAACCAACGAGATGAGGAAATATTCGATTTCAGAAGTCTCGCATGCCACCGACAAGCAGAAGAAAACAAGGGAAGGCTGGCTGCGTGGTACCGTCAATTAAGTAAACGATCCATGATTCGCACAACCCTCGCTGTCCTTTACCTCGCACTCGGAATATTTTTGGTGATGCCATGGCTGATTCTTTGGAGTCTTGCGACGCGTAGCGTGGATTTTATGTACGGCGTGGCCATGAAGTTCGTGCGCGCGGCAGTTCGAATGGCGGGTGTGCGCGTGCGCGTGGAAGGCGCCGTCAATATTCCTAACGGGGTGTGCGTCTTTGCTGCGAACCATGTTTCGAATATGGACCCTCTGGCATTCGTTCCGGCGATACCGCGCCGCGTGGCAATCCTGGTGAAAAAGGAAGTGTTTCGCATCCCGATTCTGGGAACAGCGATGCGCATGGCAAAGTTTGTTCCGGTGGATCGAGAGAACAGGGAAGCGGCCGCCGGAACCGTGGAGACGGCTGTTGAATATTTAAGAGAAGGATTGTCTTTCGCGGTTTATCCCGAAGGCACGCGGAGCCACAACGGGCGTTTATTGCCGTTCAAGAAAGGCGCATTTTTGATAGCGATTCGCGCGGGAGTTCCAGTTGTGCCGGTGTCCATCGTGGGCGCCCAGGATTTGTTGCGCAAAGGAGAATGGAGCGTGCGTCCCGGAGAAGTCATCGTACGATTTGGATCGGCCGTGGATGTTTCGGTTTACACGGTGGAACAGCGTGCGGATTTGATGGCGCGAGTTGAAGAACTGGTGGCGGCAGGATTGCCGGAAGATCAGAAGCCGCTCAAGTCTGCGGGCCGTGGCGATTGATGTGTAACGGCAGAAAACGAGCGCCTTGAAACGCGATGTCAGGTTGTTTCTTGCCGGGGGGCCAGCCTGGAAACCGCCTTTTGAAGTTCGCGCAATTCCTTCTGAAGCTCGGGCAAGCGGCTGAACACTGCGACGGATTTTCGCCACGCCAAACCGTCCATTGCAGGGTAACCGGAATAAACGACTCCGGCCGGGACGTCGTTGGGCACGCCGGTCTGCGCCGTCAGCGTGGTGCCGTCACCGATGGAGAGATGTCCCGCGACACCGACCTGGCCTGCAAGAATGCAGTGGTTTCCCACTCGCGTGGTGCCGGCGAGACCGACCTGGCCGCAAAGCATGGTGTCTTCTCCCACTTTGGAGGCGTGGCCAACCTGCACCAGGTTGTCGATCTTCGTGCCGCGGCCAATTCGAGTTTCGCCGATAGTAGCGCGATCGACCGCGCTGTGCGCTTGGATCTCCACATCGTCTTCAATGACCGTTGTGCCGGATTGGCGGATCTTGTACCACTTTCCGTCGGACTGGCGCGCAAAGCCGTACCCGTCGCTTCCAATCACGACGCCGTTTTGCAAGAGCACGCGATCGCCTATGCGCGAGCCTTCGCGCACGCAAACGTGCGAGTGAGCGAAAAAATCATCGCCGATCTTCGTATCGCGGTAAATGGTGACGAAGCTGTGCAACACGGCTTTCGATCCGATCTCAGTCTCCTCGTCCACAAAACAATAAGGTCCGATATGCGCGTCCGCGCCAATTCTTGCAGATTTTGCGACGATCGCCGTCGGGTGAATTCCCGGCGCGTACTTCGGTGCCGCGTGAAACAGCTCGATGGCTCGGGCGAAGTCCAGATGAGGATTGGCTGAACGCAGCGCGTCGATGCGTATGGCACCGGCGTCTTTGGCGACGATAATCGCCGAAGCTCGCGTTGATGAAAGCAAGGGACGATACTTGCGGTTGGAGAGAAACGTCAGCTCGCCCGGCTTCGCTTCTTCGATCCCCGCTACTCCGGTAACTTCGATATTGGGGTCACCGTCAAGCTGGCAACCCAGCGTTTTGGCGATTGCTTCAAGTTTCATGAAGGATTCTCCTCTCGTCATCGTCTCGCACAATCAATGTATAACAAGACCAAAGGCGGGCGATAAGGGATGATTCACTGCGCGCGATCTCGCTATTCGGTGAAGAGTTTGGATTGTGACGCTGCCGCTGCGGCTCGGGAATCGGCGGAGCCTCGGCGCGCGACGCCCACTACGCCTAGAACTTTAACCTCTGCCAGCGCAGAACGTGGAATAAACAGGCGCAGCGTGTTGCCGTGTAAATCTGGTGGCGTCAGTTGAACGCCGGTGTCGAGCAGATCCAGAAGATCGTTTGCCACGATGCCTTCCATCACGTCCTCATCGCGAAAACGGAGACGTACCCAGAGCCCGTCGAGCTTCGGTCGGCTTAGGAAAATCTTGCGCTCCGGGGAAGAGGTGTCGAGGAACTCGCGGACGAAATGAATCGACTTCACTTCGTTCAATTCAACTGGGCGGTGCTCGCCGTCAGGGGTCAGCAAGTCGATGGTTTCCGTGCGTCCGAGGGCGGCGGCATTCAGATATCCCTTTAGGGAGGTTCGGTCGAGCAGCAGCACAACCACCTTCTTGTGGGTGGAGGCTACCGCCGGGCTCTTTAATCGCGCCATGTTCTCGTCATCTCTAGATGCATGGGTGTGAAGTCCGACAGTGGAATTAGCGCCGCAAGTGGGAGAGTTAGCTCTGCGGCTCAGGCTTTCGGGGCATTTTATTGCTATCTCCTCATGGGTTATGTTATCCTTACGTGATTTTTTGTCAAGTTGTTGGTGTTTAAAGGGTTAGCATCGGAGCAACCGCCGATTGACCGTCAAAGGACAGATCCTAAAATCTGCCTCCGTAATAGCCCTGGTCACCGTTATCAGCCGTATTTGCGGATACTTACGGGATCAGAGGGTGGCGCTGCTCCTCGGCACCTCGCCGGCTGCTGATGCGTTCATCCTAGCTTTCCGCATTCCCAATATGATACGCCGGATGACCGGGGAAGGGGCTTTAGGGGCGTCGTTCATCCCGGTGTTTACGGGTTATTTGCGTGGGAAATCGCGAAAGGAAGCATGGGATTTCGGGCAGAAGGTGTTCTGGGATATGGCTGTGCTCCTGGCGGTCATCGCCATCCTGGGATGCATATTTTCGAAACAAGTGATCGGGATTTTCACTTTGCTAGGGTTCAGCACGGTGCACTGGGACCTGGCGATCTTTCTGAATCGGATCATTTTTCCGTGCGTTTTTTTTCTGGGACTCGCGGCGCTCGCGGCGGCAATCCTAAACAGCTTTCATGTGTTTGCGCTGCCGGCCTCAACTTCGATTCTATTCAATCTGGTGTTTATCGGTTTTTCGCTCGGGATCGTGTACAAGCCGATTCTTCGAGTGGCGCCGGTAGCTTATCGCACACCGGCGCTGGCGCTGGCGATCGGAATATTGATCGGGTCGGCGCTGCAACTGGCGATGCAGATTCCGGCGTTGCGGAAGCGAGGAATGCGCTTTCGTCCGGATGTGTCGTTCAAGGACCCCGGAGTACGCAAGGTCGGGAAGCTGATGGGTCCGGTATTCTTCGGCATGGGCGTGTTCCAGATCAATTTTTTTGTGGACACGATCTTTGCGACGTCGCCGCGAATGCCGACTGGGAGTATTACGTCACTTTATATAGCAGACCGCGTGATGGAGTTGGTGTTGGGAGGATACGCGATTGCTTTGTCGACGGCGATTCTGCCGACTATGTCGCATCAAGCCGCTGACGGGAAGTATGACGAGATGAAGCGCACGTTCGAGTTTGCGGTGCGCGTTGTTTCATTTATAACGATCCCGGCGGCCGTGGGGTTGATCCTGCTGCGCGTGCCGATTACGAAAGTATTGTTTCAGCACGGCCAGTTCAGAACGGATTCGACGGCGCTGACGGCGCACGCACTGCTTTATTATTCACTGGGTCTGCCGGCGTTTGCGGCGATCAGACTGATTACGCCCATGTACTATTCGACGCACGACACCATGACGCCCACGCGCGTCGGAATTTATTCGCTGGGCTTGCACATCGTGCTCAACGTAATTCTGCTGTTCGCCTTCTCCCGTTATTTGTGGAATGCGAGTCCGGCGCTGGCCAGTTCGTTGGCAGCGTATTTCAATTTCGCGCTGCTCTTTTATATTTTTCGCGGGAGGTACGGCGCTTTAGGAGCGCGCGGGATTATCAGCTCGATCGTCAAGATGACGATTTGCGCCGTGGCCATGGCCGCGGCGTGTTTCGCCGCGCTTCGATATTCGGATTTTACGAACGTCGGGCATGTTCTTTCGCAGGCGGGATTGCTGGCGGCCATGATCCTGGGTTCGGTCGGAATTTATTTCGGCTTGGCATGGGTTCTCCGGTGCGAAGAGCTGCCGGAACTTTTTCTGATGTTACGCCGGGCGCAGCCGGAAACGGCTTCGACCGCGGGAATCGAAGCCTGAATTATTGCGTACGGGATGCGATAAGAAAGCTGGGGGAGAGCATTGGAAGCGGAGATTCATTCATTCTTAAGTTATTTGCGCGTTGAAAGAGCGCTATCCCAGAATACTCTCGACGCTTACCGGCGCGACCTGGAGAAATTCTGCGCGTTTGCGATGGAACGAGGGCTGGAGAAGCCTGGGCAGGTGAAACGCGGTAATATCGTCGACTTTCTTGCAACATTGTATGTGCGGAAGCTCGATGCGCGTTCGGTGGCCCGGCATCTCGTTTCGCTACGGCAACTCTTCCGCTTCCTTTTGACCGAGGAATTAATCGGGGAAGATCCGGTGGTCACGGTGGAATCACCGAAATTTCGGCAAAGCTTGCCGCAGTTCCTGAGCGTGGAAGAAGTTGACCGGCTGCTCGCGCAACCGGACACCTCTTCCACCCTGGGCTTGCGCGACAAAGCGATGATTGAATTGCTTTATTCCTCCGGGCTGCGGGTGTCAGAATTGTGCAACTTGGCGGTGGATGACCTGCATGTGAACGCAGGCTCGTTGCGATGCATCGGCAAGGGAAACAAGGAGCGGCTGGTGCCGGTGGGAAAGCGCGCGCTGACTGTGCTGCAGCTGTACATTCAAAAAGCGCGGCCGGAGATTCTAGGCGAGCACATTTCCAAATATCTTTTCGTGAACCGCAAGGGAACCAAGCTGGACCGCATTCGTTTCTGGAAGATTCTGGGACAGTACGGCCGCAAAGCCGGGCTGCGCAAAGCGCTGAAGCCACACATGCTGCGGCACAGTTTTGCCACCCATTTGCTCGACCACGGCGCAGACCTTCGTTCCGTGCAAATGATGCTGGGCCATTCCGATATATCGACCACTCAGATATATACGCACGTAGTGGAAGAACGCTTGAAGCAGGTTTACAAGGCGCATCACCCGCGCGCCTGAAACGCGCGGTAATTTGAGGAGGCACCGAAGCACATGCCCGATTATATGTACTTGCTGGAAAGCCGGCTTTCGCCCGAGCAGCGCGCCGTGCTGGAGCGCGTGCAGGAGCTGTCGCGCACGCAGGATGTGAATGTGTATCTTACCGGCGGGGCCGTCCGCGACCTGATTTCCGGCATGCCCATTCGCGACCTGGATTTCACGGTGGAGGGAAACCCTGTCCGAATGGTTAGGGAATTGGAGAAAGGCGGAGCGCGCGTGGTGTGGGAGAGTGAGAAGTTACGGCACCACGAAATGATTTTCGCGGGAGACGTGGATGGCTCGATTTCGGGGGCGCGCGAGGACGTGTATGAAAGGCCCGGGGCCAAGCCGGAATATCGTTTTTCCGGTGTGATGGAAGATCTTCGCCGCCGGGATTTCGGAGTGAATGCAATCGCCATTTCGTTGAACACGCAATCGCGAGGCTTGCTGCTCGATCCCATGAACGGGCTTGCCGATCTTGAAAAACAGGAAATCCGTTGCTTATCGATTCACGCGTTTACCAACCAGCCCATCCGGCTAATGCGTATTCTTCGTTATTGCGCGCGCATGGGATTCAAGATGGAGCCGCGCACTCAGGAATGGTTCGATCTGGCCATGGAACGCGGCATGAACAAAAATATTGAGGCGGTCGATGTGGGCCATGAAATGCGGGCACTAGCGCGTGAAGACATTCCGGTTGCGACACTGAAGCAATGGGAAACGCACGGGATGCTCGCGTTAATTCATCCGAATCTGCAGAAGCGCAAACCGGATTACGATAGCCTGAACAAAATGGCCAAGGTGCGCTCGAATCTTTACTCCGCCGGGCTGCGGCCTCGCTTGCAGTATCCAGTGACGTACTACACGCTCGGGCGGCTGAAGCCGCGCGAGGCAACGGCGGCGATGAAAAGTATGCAATTTCGATCGAACGAAATAGAGGCGGTGGCGGATCTGGTTCCGGAGGCGCAGAAAGTCGTCAAGATACTGAAGGGACGCAAAACCAATGCGCCGAAAGACGCGTTCTACTACATCGCGTCACTTCCCGCTGAAATGCTGGCATTCATTGAAATTGAAATGCCCAATCCGCGCGTGATCTCGAAATTCCGCAACTACATCCAGAAATGGCGTCCGCTGCGTCAATCTCTGCCCCTTGGGGAACTCGACGCTCTGGGAGTTGCACGCGGGCCGAAATTCGACAAGGTTATCGAGCAACTATTTGAAATGCAGCTGCGGGGAAAGGCAAAGCTTCCGGAGGATCGGACGAGAATACTGCGCAACCTCGCCGGCATCAAAGACGAACCCAAGAAAATTGAGAAGCCGGAGAAGAAGCGCAAGGGAGAAAAGGGCGAAGCAAAAGCCATCGACCCAGAAGCCAAGGTATCTGGAAAGCCAAAACAGGCTGTGGTTGCGGCTCGGCTCGCAGCAAAACCTGCTACCGGCGTGACGAAAACCGCGAACGTCGCTGTTCAGCAACCGCAGTCCGCCGCGGCTGCAATAGGTGCCAGAGCGCAGGCCAAACATGCCGAGGCAGCGCACAAAACGAAGGCGTCAGGCGCCGGTAAGAAACCTGCACCGAGTCGCCATGGCAAGCCTAAATCGCGCGGCGCAAGAAAATCAGGGCGACGCTGACTTCGCAATGCCGAACCATCCGGCGATATCCTCCAATATCTTAGCAAGTCACTGGCCCATCGCCGATAGGGATGCGCTCGATATGATGACGACGGTTTGTTAGTGTTGCGATTGACGGTACGCGAACCTTCGAAGTGGTTTAGAATACTCTACGCATGAATTCTTCGAACTTTGTACATCTTCATTTACATACGGATTACTCCCTTCTCGACGGCGCTTGCGAAATTGGTGAACTGACGGCCGAAGCTGCGCGCCGCGGAATGCCGGCAGTAGCGGTGACGGACCACGGAAATCTCTTCGCGGCGGCAAACTTCTATCATCAAGCAACCACGCACGGGGTGAAACCAATCATCGGTTGCGAGATGTATGTGGCGCCGGACAATCATAAGTCTCGAGGCACGGAAGCTGAGCGCTCGAATCATCTTGTGCTGCTTTGCGAGACGGATGAAGGCTATCGCAATCTGATGCAGTTGGTTTCCACCGGATATCTCGATGGTTTTTATTACAAGCCCCGCGTGGACCACGAGCTTCTGGCGAAACACAGCAAGGGGCTGATCGCTCTTTCTGCCTGCCTTCGAGGAGAAGTGGCCGACGCGCTGTTAGCCGACAAGTACGAACAAGCGAAGACGAGCGCCTACCGGCTGCGCGACATTTTCGGCAAGGGGAATTTTTTCCTCGAAGTGCAAGACCAGGGGCTGGAGCAGGATGTACGAGTGAACCGCGACCTGGTGAAACTTTCCAAAGAGAG
>JBAVQA010000013.1:0-9195 GCA_049693595.1 Candidatus Acidiferrales bacterium
CACTTTGTCCCGTTCCGCTTGCGGCAACGTGCCTTTGTCCTCCAGCCGCTGAAGATTCTTGTCGATAGATTGCAAACCCTTCTCCACGAGCTGCGGCGAAACCTCTCTCACCGTCACTTGGAATCCCGCATTTGCCGCCACCTGCGCAATTCCTGATCCCATCAGCCCGCATCCCACCACTCCCACTTTCTCAATCGCCATCGGTAACCCTCCAAGGATAATTGCGCTCAGAAATGTGTTTTGTTTGCCACTTCCGGCGTGAACGTCTCAACGGGATTAAAGCTCGGTTGCCGCCAATCGCTATGCCGCCAGCCGCGAAGGCTCAGCGCCCCGCGTCCATCTCCGCAAAAACTTCCTGCGCAATATGAAACGCGGCATTTGCAGCCGGCACGCCGCAGTAGATTGCAGCCTGAAGCAAAACTTCCTGAATTTCCTCGCGCGTCACATTGTTATTCGCCGCCGCGCGAACGTGCATTCGAAATTCATCGCCGCGGTTCAACGCGATCATCATCGCCAGCGTCAGCAAACTGCGTGTGTTCCGCGGCAGCCCCGGACGCGTCCAGATCTCTCCCCACGCATAGCGCGTAATCAAATCCTGAAAAGGTTCGCTGAAGGGAGTCTTGGCCGCCTGTGCTTTTTCCACGTACGCATCACCCAAGACGGCTCGCCGCACTTTCATGCCCGCGGAATATCGCTCGCGCTCGTCCATTATTTCGCCTCCGGCTCGGATAAGAATTTCAGCAGCGCCTCGGTGAATTGCGGTGCAGCTTCGATATTCGACAAATGCGCGGCCTGCAACTCCAAATAGCTCGCGCCGGAAATCCCGTCCGCCACAAGCTTTGTATCCGCCAACGGGATCACAGGATCAAGCGCCCCCGCAATCACCAGCGTCCGCGCCTTCACGCGCGCGAGGTCACCCCTCTGGTCCGTATCTCTAATAGCCACGCAGCACCCCGCATAACCTTCCGGCGGCGCTTGCAGCAGCATTTGCCGCATGGCTTCCACCACCTCCGGCGATTTCTTCACAAAATTCTCGCTGAGCCAGCGCAACGCCACCGTCGTCGCAATCGCAGCCATACCGCGCTCTTTCACATCCTTGATACGCGCGTTCCACCCTTCCGCCGTCCCAATTTTCGCCGCAGTATTGCAGAGCGCAAGCCCTTTCACGCGACTCGCCGCATTCACGCCCAACCAAATTCCAATCATCCCGCCCATGGAAAGCCCGCAAAAATACGCGCTCTCGATCTTCACCGCATCAAGCAACGCGAGCACATCACGGCCTAGCTGTTCAATCTTATATGGCCCAGGAGTAACGGTCGAAAGCCCGTGTCCGCGCGTATCATAGCGAAGCACGCGAAACTTCTCGCACAGCACGTTCGCCTGCGGGTCCCACATAGACAAATTCGTGCCCAAAGAATTGGAAAGCACGACGACCGGCGCATTCTCCGGCCCGTCAAATCGATAATTCAATCGCGCATCGCCGACTTCAACGAAAGACATTTTCACCACTCTCTGCGCCACAAGTTATCGCTTCAACTTTCGCTCCGACAAAACTTTGTCGACCATCGCTTCCGCCGACCCAGTGTAATTCTTCGGCTCCAGTAATCGTTTGATATCTTCCGCGGAAAGATGCTTCCGGATTTCCGCATCCTCCATCAGCACATCCGGAAAAGGCCGGGAAGTTTCCGTCGCTCGCCGCGAAGCCTTCTCCACAATTTTGTGCGCCGGCATCCGCCCGATTTTCTCTCCCAGCGCGACCGAAACCGCTTCCGCAAGAATCAGCCCGTGCGTGATTTTCAGATTTGCGTTCATCTTCGATGAATTGACTTCAAGTCCGCTCAACACTTGCGTCAAGTGCGCCAGCGCCCCCGCGCTCAGCGTGCAAATCTCGGGCAGCGTTTCCCACTCGGCCTGCCAACCACCCAATCCGCGTTCGTGTTCCTGCACCATCGAAGTCAGCATCACCGAAACCAGTGCCGGCACTCGAATCGCCGCCGCCAAAACAACCGCTGAACCCACCGGATTTCGTTTCTGGGGCATAGTTGACGAACCACCGCGTCCCGGTGCAGCAGGCTCCGCCGCTTCACTCACTTCCGTCTGCGCCATCAAAGAAATATCGCGCGCAATTTTCCCCAGCGAACCCACAAGCAGTCCCATCGTCGTCGCCACCTCAGCAAAACGGTCGCGATGCGCATGCCAAGGCAGATTTGGCAGCGTCAATTTTAGTTCTTCAGCCAGCGCCGCCGCGACTGCTGGCCCGCGGTCGCCTAATGCGGCCAACGTACCTACCGCTCCTCCAAATTGAAGCACCAGCACGCGCTTGCGAATTTCCCGGGTGCGTTCGCGATGCCGCTCGACTGCCGCGAGCCATCCAGCCGCTTTCAATCCCAAAGTAACTGGAGGCCCCTGCTGCAACCATGTGCGTCCCGCAAGCAGCGTCGATTTATGCGTCTCGCAAATTCGCGCGATCGCATTGCACAATTTCACCAGCGCCTGATCCATCAGGTCCAAAGCATCGCGCAATTGCAAAACCGTTCCCGTATCAATAGCGTCCTGGCTCGTCGCTCCCCAGTGAACAAATCCGCCAGCCTTCTCATCGGCCTTGGTGACGAGTGCCGTGAGCTGCTTCACCATCGGAATCGCCAGGTTGCCGGCGAGCGCCGCCTTCTGCGCCAGGGCTTCCATCGAGAAGAGTTTCGCGTCGCACTTGGATTCGATTGCCGCCGCCGTCACTTTCGAAATCACGCCCACGCGCGACAGTGCCCGCCCCAGCGCGGCCTCAAAATCCAACATGGCTTGAATCCGCCGCTGATCCGAAAAAATCGCGCGCATCTCTTCCGTCGTAAAGAGGTATCCCAGCAGATAAGTTGGCAGTTGCGTGCTCATTTTCCGGTCAGAGCATACTCCAGCTTCCATATCCGCCGCGCTAAACTTTTCAGCTCCGAGCCACACTTGGGCTCACGGAACATTTCCTTAATCCGCTCCCTGGCGTACAATGCCCCTGAAATTGCGACTTGAGTAACGGAGGACCGCATGCTTGCCGATCGCGTGGAAGTTTCCTGGGACGCCGCCAAGTCTCAGTGGCTGATTCGCATCACCGAGGGTGAAGAAGTGATCCGCCGTCATCTTGAGTCGCCGAAGACTGCGGACGACCAGGCCCTCCGCGCCGCTGCCCTGGAAACCGTTCGGGACGAAGGCTACGAGTTCGACGCCTCAAAATTTACCATCCAGCGTTAATCCCAGAAGGCCGTCTGGTTTCACCCGGTCCTTGCCCGGCAACCGCTCGAAATGATCGAAAATCTTTCTCTCGAAGCAACGCTGTAGCGCAGCGAGTGAAATCGCTCTTTAGGCTTTCGTCCGCGCTCGCTTCGCCGCCGCGGATTGGATCAACGTATCGCAGGCTTCGTTGCAAGTGCTGCGAAGTTGCCGCGACACTTTTTGGTGAACGCCCTCGGCCAGCAGCATCGTAGCCGTCCCGTGGATCAACGCCCCCAACGCCAATGCCAGCCGCGCGTGTTCTTCCGGAGCGCCTCCCAGTTGCACTGCCAGACGCTTCTTGATCAATTCAAATGTCGGCCTTCGTTCTCGGCCCGATAGCCGGACGGCCCAGTCCGCTGTAAGGAGACGGTACTGGTGCGGATGGCTCGAGGCAAAATCCAAGAAACGGCCGCACGTTGCGGCTGGCGAACAAGCCGGCTGCAAAACAGACACAAGCTTCTCCAGCGCACGGCTGCGCAGCAGCATCATCAAATCTTTCTTGTCTCGAACCCTTTGATACAGCGTGGGAGTAGTTGTTCTAGCCGCTCTCGCCACCGCCCGCATGGTCAGAGCCTTTTCTCCTCCGTTGCTCCACAACTTGTAAGCGGCTTCCAGAACACGGCTTTCCAATTCGGTATCGGGTTTTCTTGGCATGGGGCTCCTTAGGAGTTGGCCATTGCGCCGCATTCTAACCTTACGGAGACTTGGTACGAGAATTATCGCCTGACCTGCGACGAACTAGCAGCGACGGATACTACGGCCGGCACTGCCTGAGACCATCCTCCCGCCAATGAACATCGCGGCACGTGGGGAACGAACTTGTGTTCCCCGCCAGGATCGCGTGCGTACTCCGCCTCTTCGCGTCGATTAGCTTGTGTTAAGCTTTTCTCGCGGGCCTGTAGCTCAGATGGATAGAGCAATGGTTTCCTAAACCATTGGCCGGGAGTTCGACTCTCCCCAGGCCCACCACTTTCCAAAATAAAATTTTCAGGGGTGAATGAGCATAGCTGCCTCGGGAATTCCGGCCTTGAGCAGCTTGGCTAATTGTTCAGGAATCAGCGGCCGGCTGAAAAAGTACCCTTGCGCCTCGTCACATTGGTGAGCCTGAAGGAACGCCAGCTCCTCGTGCGTCTCCACACCCTCCGCAACGACCCGTAGCTTAAGGCTGCGGCCCATGCTGATTACGGCGGTCACGATGGTCGTCTCGTCGGGAGCTGTGGTGATCTGACGGACAAACGACTGGTCGATCTTGAGCGCGTCGATCGGAAACCTCCTCAGATAACTCAAACTGGAGTAACCCGTGCCAAAGTCATCGACCGCTACCTGAACCCCTCTCGCTCTTAGTGCCTTAAGGACGGATTCCGTGGACTCCGCGCGCTTCATCAGAACGCTTTCGGTCAGTTCCAGCTCAAGAGACCTCGGATCTAGACCCGTATCTTTCAGGATTCCGAACACGCCTTCCAGAAAGTGTTCGTCCCGAAACTCGATTGCGGAGATGTTCACCGCGATGGTACCCAGAGGCAGTCCCGCATTTGCCCACGCTTGTGCCTGCTTGCACGCCTCACGCAACACCCAGTTGCCAATTGGCAGAATCAAGCCGCAGTCTTCGGCAACCGGTATGAATTGGGCCGGAGAAACCGGCCCTCGAGTCGGATGCGTCCAACGTATCAACGCTTCCGCCCCGGAAATCTCGCCCGTCCTTAGATTGACTATCGGCTGGTATTGCAGCGCAAATTCCCTCCGTTCCAGCGCGCGCCGCAGGCTCTCCTCGATAGATTGCCGCTCCACCGCTCGAACATTCATGGCCGGCTTGAAAAACTGATAACTCTGATGCCCGTTTTCTTTCGCCTGGTACATGGCCGTGTCCGCGTTCTTGATAAGCGTCTCGGCATCCAGGCCGTCGTCGGGATAAATGCTCAGGCCAATGCTCGCGGTCACGTGAAGATCGTGCTGCCCGATGGAATGGGGCTCCGCGATCGCCTGCAACATCCTTCTCGCTGTGATGGCAGCATCGTCCGACTGTTCCACTTCTGAAAGCAGCACGACGAATTCGTCGCCTCCCTGCCGGCTTACCGTGTCCGAGCTGCGTCCGCAATCCACCAGGCGTTTTGCAATGGATTGCAGCAGTTTGTCGCCGATGGGATGTCCCAGGGAATCGTTGATGTGTTTGAAGCCATCCAAATCCAAAAACAGCACCGCGACTTTTTTCATGTGACGGTGCGCTAACACGATCGCCTGGCTCACCCGGTCGCTCAGCAGCATTCGATTGGGCAAACCAGTCAGAAAGTCATGCTGGGCCGAGTGGGCCATCTGCAGAGCCATTGCCTGGGCCACGCTCACGTCGCGGAAAACGATCACCGCACCAATAGCCTTTCCTTCCCGGTTGTGGATTGGGGAGACGGAGTCTTCAATCGGGATTTCAAGCCCGTCACGCCGGACGAGCACGCAGTTCAACGGGAGATGCACCGTCCGGTTTTTCCCAACCGCCAGCTCCATGGGATTCGGGATGGTTTCGCGGCTCCCAGCGTCCAGGATCCGCAAGACTTCGGCCATGGGCCGGCCTGCAGCTTCTTCCCGCGAACTGCCCGTCATCTTTTCTGCCACGAAATTGAGGAACGTAATATTTCCCGCGATATCAGTGCGAGCGACCGCGTCCCCGATGGAATTGAGCGTAACCTCGGCGAGTTCTTTTTCGACGAATAACGCTTCTTCCATAATTTTGCGTTCGACGGCGTGCCGAATGGCTCGCAAAAGGCCGCGCGTGTCGATTTGGCCTTTGATCAGATAGTCTTGCGCGCCTTCTTGCAGGGCTTGTGCCGCCAGCGACTCGTCATCCGAACCTGTTAGGACCACCAGAGGAACGCGGGGCGCGGCTGCGTGAGCCCGCCGTACCGCGCCAAGTCCTTGCTCATCCGGCAGCCCTAAGTCCAGCACGACAACGTCAAACGCTCGCTCCGCCAGATGCCGTTCGGCCTCGCTCATGCGCTCCACGTGCGTCAATTCCATATTGCTCAAGCCCTGCTCGTTGAACATCCAACGGAGCAAGCGCGCGTCTCCGGGGTTATCTTCCACTAAGAGAAGGATTTTGAGCGATTTCTTCCACATCGCATTTACCTCTGCTTTGGTAATTTGACCTTCGTCAGCCAAAAATCATTGATACTCTTCACCAGAATCTCGAACGCACCAAATTGCACAGGCTTGACGAGGTAGCAGTTCGCCTGGAGCTGATAACTTTTCACAATATCGGCTTCTGCCTCGGACGTGGTCAGGATAACTGTTGGAATCGTCTTCAGACTTTCATCTCCCTTGATGCGAGCTAGAACCTCGCGGCCATCCATTTTGGGAAGGTTGAGATCCAGCAAGATGAGATCAGGGCGAGGGGCATCGATGTGGGGCCCTTCATGCCTCAGGAAGGCCATGGCCTCCATGCCGTCGGAAGCCACATGGAAGCGGACGGACTTATTGGCGTCGCGGAAGGCCTCCTGGGTCAGCCGGACGTCACCGGGACTGTCTTCTACCAACAGAACCTCTATGGGCATACCATTTCCTCGGATCGCTTCGAGGGGCTCTTCTCACTTTCGCCCAAGGCGAAGCAAAAGGTGGAACCGTGCCCAAGCTGTGATTCGACCGAGATGCTGCCGCCGTGCCGCTCGACAATCTTCTTGCAGATGGCCAACCCGACGCCGGTGCCCTCGAACTCTTCGCGTTTGTGCAGCCGCTGGAACATGCCGAAAATTCTTTCGAAGTACTGCGAGTCAATTCCCAGTCCGTTGTCCCGCACCGAAAACTTCCATCTCTTCTCGCCATTCCTGGCAGCGGAGATGTGAATTCGGGGAACTCCGGGGTTCTGGTACTTGATGGCGTTGCCGACAAGGTTCTGAAATAGCTGGATCAGTTGCATCTCGTCCGCTACCACAATCGGAAGTGGGTCGTGCGTCACTTGCGCGCCACTTTCTTCGATGGCGCCACGTAGGTTTATGAGCGCCTGTTGCAATGCCTCTTCGCTCGAAGTATCGAGGAGATCCTTCGCTTTCGTGCCCACGCGCGAATAGGCCAGAAGATCCTTGATCAACCGCTGCATGCGGCTGGCCCCGTCCACTGCGAACGAAATAAATTCTTCGGCATCGGAATCCAACTTTCCCTTGTATCGTCTGGATAAGAGTTGTGTGTAACTGGCCACCATCCGCAGAGGCTCTTGCAAATCGTGCGACGCGATGTAGGCGAATTGCTCCAATTCCTCATTCGAGCGGTTTAATTCCTTCACTTTCTGCAGAAGATGCGCCTCGGCCTTTTTGCGGGTAGTAATGTCGCGGACCGCTGCCGTCACCAGGATTCCCTCGGCGCTTTCCAGCGGACTCAGCATGATCTCGATTGGGAATTCGCTTCCGTTCTTCCGCCGCCCATAGAGCTCAATTCCGGTTCCGATCTGCTGCGCCAGAGCGTCTTCGGCGGATCGCAGACGGTCCGCGACCAGCCGTTCCGCGAACCCCTCCGGAATGATGTTTTTCACCTTTTGACCCACCAGTTCATCGCGGCGGTACCCAAACTGTTTCTCCGCCTGGACGTTTAGCAGGACGATCTCGCCGACTTGATTCACCACCACCATCGCATCCGGCGCCGCCTCCAGCAGTCCGCGATATCTGCCCTCCATCTGTGCCAGACGCTTTTCGGCAGCCTTGCGCACGCTGATGTCCCGGATGGCAGCCGTCACCAAGATTCCTTCAGTGCTTTCCAGCGGGCTCAGCATGATCTCGATGGGAAAGTCGCTTCCATTCTTTCGCCGCCCTGTGAGTTCAATCCCGGTACCGATCTGCTGTGCGAGTGCGTCTTCAGCGGATCGCAGACCGTCCGCGACCAGCCGTTCCGCAAACCCCTCCGGAATAATGTTCTTCACCTTTTGACCAACCAGTTCATCGCGGCGGTATCCAAACTGTTTCTCCGCCTGAACGTTCAGTAGCACGATTTCTCCTCGCTGGTTCACCACCACCATCGCATCCGGCGCCGCCTCCAATAGCCCCCGGTACTTCGCCCCCGACTCCTCGCTCTCGCTAAGATCGTGGCTGAACTCCGAAAACCCGCGCAAATTACCAACCGAGTCGCGCAACGCTGTAATGGTGACGCTCGCCAAGAATCGTGAGCCGTCTTTTCGCACACGCATGCCTTGTTCTTCGTGCCGGCCTCTTACCGCAGTAATCCGGAGCACCTCTTCCGGCCTTCCCCGCTCGATATCTTCCGGAGGAAAGAAGCAGGAAAAGTTGTGACCCACAATCTCGTCGGCTCGGTAGCCCTTAATTCGTTCTGCGCCGGCATTCCAGCTGATAATCTGGCCGTGCGGATCCATCATAAAAATTGCGTAGTCCTGGATTCCATCGAGGAGCATTCGATATCTTTCTTCGCTTTGTCGGAGTGCCTCCTCCGCAAGCCGGCGGCTGCCCTCCATTTGCTCTAGACGCTTTCCCGCAGCCTTGCGCGCGCTAATGTCTTTCGTCGCCGCCGTCATCGAGATTCCCTCCGCGGCTTCCATGGCAACGCGAGCAGGTGCGCAAAGACCTGCTTTATTTTCCGCGCCGATCGATTGCTTTCAGCGGATACAACGATGTCCTGAATGGAAATCGAACCCACAGCCAGTGTGGCGAAAATGCCCGGCCCGAACGCGAGCTGCGCCTTCCGATGGAACAGAGAGTTGTTCTTCATTTCACACTAGTTTAGGAATGTAAATTTTATCCGGGACACGACCCTGAAGGCTGAAAGAGGGCAGCCTGTAGCCGCGCGCCGGTTTTTTGGAAGGGAACTTAATTCTATACCAGCCTCACCTAGGGACAAGACGGATTCGCATCCAGGTGTCTAATAGGCCAAAAGGGTGACGGAGTCTAAGCTCAGAATACAAATCTTATAAAGTGTGCATAAGAGCACAGTAGTCTCCGGTTCCGTCTCCTA
>JBAVQA010000014.1:0-3971 GCA_049693595.1 Candidatus Acidiferrales bacterium
ATTTATTTTCCTCCAGGTACTGAGATGGTTCACTTCCCTGGGTTGACTCGCACCCGCCTATGTATTCAGCGGGCCGTAACCTGGTTTTACCAGGATAGGTTTCCCTATTCGGAAATCCCCGGATCAATGCCTGCTTGCGGCTCCCCGAGGCTTATCGCAGCTTGCCACGTCCTTCTTCGTCTGTTGGTGCCAAGGCATCCACCGTACGCCCTTAGTAGCTTAACCATAAAACTTACCCAACACGTCTCGACTCCTCGCGAAATCGAAACCCTGAAAACCGTCCAAACGAAAGGTCTTGCAAGCCATTCGGGGATGTACTTCAGGGGTGACGCGCTTTTCTGAGCTTCTTTCGAAGCCTCGAAATTCACGCGCTGAACCAATGCGAGGCAAGTTCGCCTTTCCACATTGCGCTACTCTCGAGCAAAAATTTGCGGTTTATTACGCCATGCGAACTTGAAATCGCATAGCGTAATGCCAGCTTCCTTCAGTTGTCAAAGATCGTCGTTCCGTTCATCAACTTCCGATCGGAACGTCTCCGCTCCCGGCGGAGCGCGTCTTCAGTTTGGAGCCGAAGCCGCGGGAAATAAAAAACCCGGCGTCGAGCGCCGGGCGAGTCCGTCCATTACCTGGCCACTCAGTGAGCGGCTCTAGGACGGAAGTGCTCGATGCTCGAATTCGTTCTACCCGGTGTTAGTAACCAACTTCACCTCTTGGGCAGACCCGGTTCGTCAGGAGAATCCCCAACAAACCAAGGGGCCACCGACATCAGGAGAGTATATCAACAATTTCGATTCCGTCAAGCATATCCTAATTATTTTCCCGGGTACTTCTTGTAGCTAACTTGTGGATTTCACCGTCACCTGTGGAAATCATGAAGGCTACTCGTCTATCAAGCTTGACTGGTAGAGGTATGATCGGCCGGTATTTTAATCGAAGGTACTTCGAGCTATAGTAATTCCTTCACCTCGTATCCCTGTCAGTCTTTGTTGCAATGGGAGGAATCAATGAATGGGTGGCTAATGCTCTTGCTAGGTACCGGTGTGGGCGGCGCATTTGTTTGGATATGGTCGTCGCTCAGAGCAAACGTACTTGTCTCGACCTGCCGAATCGAGTCAGAGGGCAAGGTCAGGGCAGCAGAAGGCGCCGCTATCGAGCTTCGCGCGAGAATAAGTGAACTTCGGCAGAGTCTCGAGCAAACTTCAAAGGACCTCGCGATCGTCCGCGACCATCTCAAACTCGAAAGCGAAATGAAGGTCGCTACGCAGTCGGAGCTGAATCAGGTTCGCCAAACCGTCGAGGACATCTCATCTCTGCGAGATCGGCTAAAGACCGAAGGAGAGATGAGGATCGCAGCCGAAACTCACCTTCAGGAGGCGAAAACCAGTTTCGAAGAACAAAGAAGGCTTCTGGATGATGCCAGGCAGAAGTTGTCGGAAACCTTCAGCGCTCTTTCCGCCGATGCACTTAGCAGAAATAATGATGCGTTTCTATCGCTAGCGAAGGGTTCATTTGAGACCATTGAAGCGCGGGCGACCGGTGATCTTGAGACTCGCCAAAAGGCTATTGAGGGATTGGTGAATCCCCTCAAGGAAACCTTGGGCCGATACGAGAAGCAAATCTCCGAGATGGAAAACGCCCGGCAGAACGCCTATGGCAGTCTACACGAGCAGGTTGAAAATCTGATAACCACCAATCACGACCTGCAGAAGGAGACCGGCAATTTGGTCACCGCTCTGCGCTCACCTCAAGTTCGTGGCAGATGGGGAGAGATGACTCTGCGCCGAGTCGCCGAATTGGCGGGAATGTCTAGCCATTGCGATTTCAACGAACAGGAAACTTTGGAAAACGAAGCAGCTCGGCAGCGACCCGACATGATCGTGAACCTTCCCGGCAGTCGTCGAATTGTTGTTGATGCAAAAGTGCCTTTACAAGCTTTCCTGGACGCGTCTTCCGCCTCGACCGAACAAGAGAAAAAGGCCCACACACTTAGGCACTCACAGATAGTGCGGACTCACTTGAACCAACTGGCTGCCAAGAACTACTGGGATCAGTTCGAGCAAGCCCCAGAAATAGTTATCTTGTTTCTTCCGGGCGAGTCGTTCCTTTCGCCCGCTCTCCAACAAGACCCTAGACTTTTAGAAGACGGCGTAGAAAAACATGTAATGCTGGCGACGCCTAGTACTCTAATCGCACTTCTGACGTCCATAGCCTATGGATGGCGACAAGATTCCGCCGCAAAGAATGCCCAAGCCATAGGCGAACTCGGGAAGCAGATATATGACCGGATTAGGACGTTCGCGTCACATTATGCGAGCGTAGGGTCGGCTCTGCACAAAGCTGTGGACAGTTACAACAAGGCTACCGGTTCTCTCGAAAATCGCGTTTTGCCGTCAGCCCGGAAGTTTAGAGAATTAGGAGCGACGACGGGAGACGAGATCATAGAAGTTGACCCCATCGATGAGTTACCGAGAGCGTTGAACGCACTTGAGTTGATCTCAAACCTCGCACTCCCGGTAACTCCACTGACCACCGGGCAGACTGAGTCGAGCGTTGCACCGGGGGCTGATTCGATCTAGACAGGCACTTTGCGTCAACACTCGCAGTTGCAGGTTGTGTCCAGCCATCAGGCACGCTGTAATAGAGTACGATATTCTATCGTCAACTTTTCGACTTCGGCCAGCGAAGGTATACATCGCCCTTTCTCGTAATCGTAGCAACGAATGGTGGGCTAAGTTTTCGACACATTTTCCTCATCTTCCCCAAAGCCATTTCCAACGCTGCGGCCATATCATTCCCTGACAAGTTTCCCGAGGCGAACACAAATTCACGCACCGCGTTGTGTTCGAGCGCACGCCTTTCAAGCAGGTTATAACGCATCCTCTTGTCGGCGGTAATCAGGATCCAACGGTTCTTCCCGACCAGTGGCAGCCACGTTTCATCGGGAGTTCCACGGTGAAAATGATTCAGGTGGCGCTCGAAACGAGCTTCCAGTTTCCTCAGCGTTTCTAGAATCGCACTTGAATTACAGAGGTTTTCGTCGAGGTAGAGTACGAAATCGTCAGGCAGCGACTGGGAGCGGGAGCTCCCATCGGATTGCTTCCTCAATTTGCTGTGGCGAACAATCATATTCCGCCGCGAGGTCCGCTATCGAATCGCGCGCATTAAAGCGCGACGCGATTATAGCAGTCGAGATACCCGTCCCGGCGATTACTGGTTTTCCAAAACCTATCATAGGGTTGATTTCCACGGACTTTGGCTCTCCTAAACCCGGATGCACGACGAAAGGAAAGAATTTTAGCATCCCATCGGGATCCATCTTGATTCTCTCAAGGTGCATCTCGTAAAAGTTCAAATCCATCTGCCCGTGCTCCGAGACATTGATAATCTTTCCGACCTTTTCAATGAACAGGTTCTTCCGGTCCGTCAGAAAGACTTGGCTGACGAGGGGATGTGGCTGCGGATAATCTTGAGCTACTTGGATCAACGCGCTGCGGACCCGTGGAAGTTTCACTTTATAAATCTTGCGCATGCCAGCCAAGACTTGACATTCAAGTAGGTTCAGGAAAGACAGCCGGATCGGACTTTTTTCAACGGGTTCAACCACAGGAGGCCGCGCGTTAAAACCCGTCAGCCAGTAGCGCAGAGTTTGATAAGGGACTTTCAAGTATGCGGCGGCTTCCGGCACACCGTATGCAGGCTCTTCGTACAAGGGGTTGTATTGCGGTGTCATGAAGGCTCGCTCCTGCATCATTTTCGAAAATGGACACCGGTGACACCTAATACTACCACCTTCGTTGTCCATGTCGCTTTTTTATCCCCAGTTGTGCTCGAAGAACTCCACCTGTCGCAGTCGCTTAGCAGCCTCTTCGCTGCTCTTGTACAAATTTCGCGGCTCACGCTGTCGCGGCGTCTTTGCAGATTGCCGCTACGATCAAGCCGAGGATGATGAGTTGGATTCCCCCGGCGAACAT
>JBAVQA010000015.1:0-11558 GCA_049693595.1 Candidatus Acidiferrales bacterium
CTCCGCCTCGGAGCGAAAACTGTTTGGGCCGCTGTATTTCGCCGGGAAGGACGGATGCCATTGAAAGATGACGTTCGCTTGGCCCGAAATCCAGAACGGGGTGGTGTCCGAATGCGGAAAGAGCGTCAATGTGTCTCCGGAATCCGAATTCTCCTGAGCCGTGACAGACGCGGGATCCTGAGTGCTTGGCCGATTGGGATTATCAGGTTTTGAGTCTTGTGCGCTAATGATTTGCGGAGCAAGCAGAGACACAAACAGCAGACAAAACAATGGGTAGCCGATTTGGACGAGGAGGCGGCGCATAAACAAGTGGAACCGGCGCTTCGTGCAAGTTCATTTCCACGCCGGGCAGAGTAAAGCATGTTCTCATCCAAAAGCCAGATTAAAAGATGATTAAAGGGCAAGATTGCCCCGTAAACGCCCGCAATCAAAATAAGAGCAGGCATCCCAATTGCCGGATGGGGCCATCTTTAGTAGTCTCTAGCATTGCGCTTACGCCGGTAGTTTCAACCTATCGACACAGGGGTGAGTAATTTGCGGGGACAATTTCGACCGTCTTTCTGGTTTCTGATGTTTGTAACGTTGGCCTCGGTCTCGTGTAGCCAAACGGTAAATTTTCCGGCGCCCTCCCTTACAGCCGTGAATCCGACCAGCATCACCACAGATCAGACGAACCCATTTGTCCTGACTGTGATTGGGAGTGGGTTCGTGCAGCAATCCTTAGTTGAGTGGAACAGCACTCAGCTGGTCCCAGTATTCGTGAACACGGGCGAGTTGAAGGCAACCATTCCGCCATCTCTCTTCCAAGCTCCCGGTACAGCAACGATCACGGTGGTGACCCCTCAGCCCGGCGGCGGTACTACCCAGGGAATTCTTTTCACTGTTAGCCCTACAGTGAGTCCGGTGCCGAGTATCACTTCGCTATCCCCGTCGGGGGTCCTGACAGGCGGCGCGGGAGTGCAGCTGCAGGTGATGGGCACAAATTTTGTGGCGCAATCGACTGTAGCAGTGAATGGCAGCAGGCGCTCGACGACTTTTGTAAACTCCACTTTGGTTGAGACAGAGCTGACGGCCTCCGACATCGCAACTCCCGGGCTCTTGCGAATTACAGTTGTAAATCCCGTAAATCCGCCGCCCGGAGGGGGTTCTTCCAATTCCTTCCCGCTAAACATTCTGAATCCGTTTCCTACGATTACTGCGGTCTCCCCTACCGGTGCGCAGGCGGGCAGTACGCCCGGTACTCTAACGGTCACGGGAACGGGTTTTGTGGGTAGTCAAATTTCACAGATATCGGTGAACGGTGTGCTGCGTTCGACGACCTTTGTGAGCAGTACTTCGCTAACGACGCCTCTGACCGGTTCGGATCTTCTGGTGGCGGGCGTGGACCAAATAACGGTGGTGACCTCGACGCCGGGCGGCGGCACGTCGAACATCCTGACTTTTCCGGTGACTCCGACTCACTTGCTCGGACTGCCCGTGCTTTTGGATCTGGCGCCTAATGGTGCGCAGGCAAATGCTGGAATTTGCGGGGGAATGCTGAGCTGCGACGATGGCACACCGCCGAAGTTCACGACCGTAGGTCCATCGACCAGCACCACCGGGCAATTTGTAGCTTTTGCGTCCATTTCCAATAACCTGATTACGAACGAAACAAACAATGGCGGCATTATATTTATTCGTAACACCTGCGTGGGCGTTGCGGCATGCATCCCAGTAACTGCTGCCATCAGCACAGATCCCGATGGCAATCCGGCCAATGGTGCCAGTTCAGAGCCCGCGATTAATGCGGGAGCGAGCGATGCCGTATTCACTTCGGTGGCAACAAATTTGGTTACGTCAGTCGGCACGCCTGGGGTCGCGAGGCAGGTCTATTGGCGGCCAACCTGCCTCACCGCGAACTGCGTCGTGACTCCAACAACATTTGTAACGCAGATCATTTCTGCCTCTGCCGATGGTCTCTCTGCAGGAAATGGGGACAGCTACAATCCGGCGATCAGTCCTGATGGCGAGTGGGTCGCCTTCATTTCGTTGGCGACGAATCTAGTTTCGAATGTGACGTTAGACGGCGTTACGCCGCAAGTATTCTTGCGCGAAATGTGCGGCGGCGTGATATCCCAGACGTGCACGCCCACGACTTTTCTCGTGTCCACGGCGGACGGAATCACTCCCGGAAACGGCCTGAGTTCAAATCCGGCGGTATCAGAAAACGGTTTGTTCGTTTCGTTCACGTCGACAGCGTCAAATTTGGGAGCGACCGCTCCAAATCCGAGCGGAGCGAAGGAAATCTTCCAGCGCAGCACGTGCGTCGAAAACACCTGCACGCCTAACACAATTCTGATCTCTACGCCAGATGGCGTCACACCGGCCGATGGCGCCAGCTCGGAATCGTCGATTTCCAGCACGGGCCAGTTCGTCGCGTTTGCTTCCACAGCGACGAATTTGGAGGCCGGCGTGGGCCCGACGCAGCAGATCTATTTGCGAAATACTTGCTTGGACATCACGACGACATGCACGCCTTCGACCACGCTGATTTCCAGTACGAACGGCGGCATTCAGGGAAACGGCACGAGCGAATATCCAAGCATCAGCAGCACTGGGCAGTACATCGCGTTCGCTTCGTTCTCGTCCAATTTCGCAAGCACCACGAATGGTGTGGAAAACATTTTCGTGAACAACAGCTGCGTGACGAGCACGACGGTTACCCCGGTGGAGTGTACGGTGAGCACGGCTCTGGTAACGGAAGGGGCCGGTACGCCATCGACGGCGTCCAACGGCAACAGTTTGGTGCCATCAATCAGCCCCGACGGCACAACAGTGAGCTTCCTTTCGTTTGCCAGCAATCTGGTGCCGCGGGACAACAACGGGCTTGAAGACATTTTTCTGGGTTCGACTTCTTTCCAGGCATCCACGACGGTAGAGTTCACTCCGCAAGGTGCGATGCGATCTGCCGCAGCTCGGCGCTCCTTACAGTAACGAGTGTGAAGGTCAGTGATTCACGCGGAACGCTGGTGACGAAAGGACCCGCCATCCAGCCGAGGCCGGTGGGAATATCGCGTGGGAGCGAGAGCGACTGGCACTCGACATAGGTACCGCCGTCTTTTTCCTGGAATCGCCAGTAAGTATCCATGCTCCATAGAAAGCCGCGGTCGTGTCCCCGCCGGTGAAAAGTGGACGGGTTGGAAAGCGTGCCCCGGCTCCTTTTTTTGTGGAACCGTCGTCCCCGCGTCGCAGCTGCCAACCCGCAACACCATGTTGAGAGACCTGAGGCGGCTGCAACAATGGTCCTGACGGCTTAATTATCGGGTACGCGGGTTTTAGTACTCCCTTACCCTTCGGAGCATGCAGCCAGACATCGGCTACTTGCCGGAGAATGATTCGGCTGGGATCCGGAAGATTGGCGTCACTTTGCAGTGGGGGATAAACGAAGCGTAATTTCCGTGGTTTTCTTGGGGCGAACGACAACACGCTTGGACCATTCAGAAAAGAGATTGTGCGAATAAGCGCGCACGTCGTATTGTCCGGCGTCAAAACGCGTGAATTCGAAATGCCCATTCACATCAGTATGAGCGGCGTGTGGACTCAGACCGTCAGATGTTTGGATCGTTACACTCGCATTCGCAACAGGCTTTCCACTCTCGTCGAGCACGCTTCCCGAAAGAGTTCCCAGGCCTCTGGCAAATTGAGCATTTACCGACGCGGCAAATGCTATGACCGCGATCACGGCGAAAATTGCAAGAGTTCGTTTCATTGCTCACCCCGGGATCATCTGATTACGATTCTATCGTGCGGCGCAGGCCGTGGCCGAATGTGGAAGTACAATTGTTCCTGATAAGAGAACTGTTCGGAAGGACAGGCTTAGCGCAGCTAGTATTTGTAGTGGCGACTGGCGGCGGCGTGTGCGGGCTGATCCTGGCGGCCGGTATCGGGACTGAGTCCACGTTCGAGCGCGAGAAAATAAGTGAGAAGCTGCAGCGGAATGAGATGCACGAGAGCAGTGAGCCATTCGGGTGATTCGGGAACTACGAGTATTTGTTCCGCGCAAATGTCGTGGTTCGCCGATGGGCTCGCGATTGCAGCGCGCAACATTTTTAATTCGCCCGCAGCGCGCAGGATTTGCCGCGCTCGGTTGTCGGTCTCGCGTCCGGTGAGCAATCCAATTAGCGCGGCGCGAGAATCGGTCTCCGAAAACGGCCCGTGGAGGATTTCTTCGGTTTCGAAGCCTTCCGCGGCGATATAGCATGCTTCTTTGATTTTCAGAGCTGCTTCGCCGGCCGTGGTCCAGCCCACTCCTGTGCCGAAAATCTCAATGCGGGCGAGAGGAGAGATTCGTTTCGCGAGCTCACGCACTTGCGGCTCGAGGTTGAGAGCTTCGTGGATCAGCGCTGGGACACGGGCAATTTCTTCGCCCGAATATCCGGGCGCTAATGGTTTTCGTCGTCGAGCGATGCGCGAGATCAGAAGCGCTAGGGCCGCCAGAGCCGTCGAATAACTTTTTGTGTAGGCGAAGGCGACTTCCTGCTCGCACGTCTCGATTTGAAAATCAGCGCTGCGGACACCTTCGCCGCTCATTTCGCCGGTGATAGCCAAAGTGAGCGCTCCCGCCGCGCGAGCCATGCTCAGGGCCTCGACGGACGCGGTAGTGGTGCCGGTATGGGTGATCACGATTACGGCATCCTCGGGCGTGAAGGCGATCGGATGGTGCACAAGTTCGAAAGACTGTTCGGCACGCACCAGAATGCGTCCCGCGGAGAACTCGCGCATCCAGCTTTCAGCCACCCGTGCGGCGTGAAAGGAAGTTCCGATGCCGACAAAGAAGATGCGTTCTCTTTCCGCGACGGCGTCGGAAGCGAGTTCGATCGCGCCGCGTTTTCGAAAAATCTTTTCGATCAATTCGGGTTGAGCTTGAATCGCATCGTAAACATAATAGGGGTGCGCCTTGCGCATCTCGGGTGGCATTGATTTTTCTCCGGCGACGATGTATGGAGTTTATCTGGTTATCGGCAGGCTATTTTAGCGGAACGGGAGACTGAATGGCTTTGTACATCTCGCAACACACGCTGGCTTGTCTGACGCGCCAGGGCGCGGAAGAGCTTACGCGGCGGCTCCAGGGGGCGAAGGCGGTGAAGACGCGTCGTGTGCTGGTGAATATGCAGGAAGGAAAGATGCTCGTTGAATTCGAGGCGCCCAGCCGGGAAGAACTCGAAAAATGGTTCGCGACCGAAAAATTTCATTATGACTGGCTTCTGCGCATTGAATTCGAATCAGCCGATGGCGCGCTTCGTGCCATCTCCTAGAATTCACCAGGCGCCGGCTCTCCGTCGTTTCGCCGAGAACTTATCCTGGAAGCTACGGCGATGCTGGAGCAGGAGCGAGATAGGCCTGCCTATAGCTGAGGTGATACGAAGAGGGCCTGACTTCCATTTTGAGAGAATGCAATTGACCATCCTCTGAGGGCGGAACGAATTCGAGAAGATACTCGTTACGGACAAATTGCGCAATTTCGGCATAGGCTTCGGTGAATTCTTTTGCGTTCTTCGGGAAGTAGACATGTCCACCGGTTGCCCCCGTAATCTGACGCAGCAATTGGTCAGCCGCGACGAATCCTTCTTTCACGTGTTTCCGCTCAGCCCGCTCAGCCGGTGACAGCCTTTTTCGTTTGATGGGTTTTCGCAGCGCGCCCGCAGTTGACACCGCCAGGATGTGGACATCCGAGGCATGCAATTTTTGTTGGAGGAGTTGCGGGTCAATGGAGACTGAATCGTCCACGCCGCTGGAGAGAATGACAATTGTTTTCTTCCCGGGTAGCGTGCCCAGCCAGTCGAGCGTGGTTGTAACGCTAGAGACCAAATTCAGTTGGGCAAAGCCGTTCATGAAATTCAAACCCATGAGGGCTTGGCCAGCCTCCGTTTTGTCTGCGGTGAAGTCCATGTCCAGCATAGGGTCTCTTGAATAGGAGACGATAGCCACCCGGTCTGCAGAAGAAATGCCGCCCAAGAATGTTTCGGCAGCCTGCAGCAGGCTTGGTCTTAGGAAGAGAGCGGCGGGACCGCTTTCAACTAAAAGAACAACTTGGGCTGGTTCTTCGATCGGGAGGAAGCCCGTTAGTTCTTGCCGGACGCCGTTGTCGTAGATGCGAAAATCCTCGCGGCGAAGACCCTTGATGAAATGGCGGTGAGCGCCTTCCACGGTCACACCCACAGAGACGCGGTTCGTGTTGACGCGAATGGTGGTGTCTGAAGCACCGGGCTTTTGAGTCTCCTGAGCAAGGGCGAAGACCGGATTACTCAGCAAGATAAGCCCGAAGATATAAGCGGGGCCTTTGTGCCATCGCACCATAGACGAATGTTAAAGGAGATATTTCCAACTTGACCTCCGTTGGCCGGTAATGTTTCCACATCGTTCAACCGGATCCCGTGGGGAAGACTTATTGCCAGCGGACAGCGTTTGGGTGTAGTGTATTCGAATGTCGCACCTCACCGGAGACCGGCTCATTTGTTGTTGTATGCGCTTGTCATCTGGTGGGGGTCGGCTAGCTATCTAAAAATCAGATTCTAGCTTCCAACTTCGAACCCACCGCCAGAACAAGCTGGCAGGTGGGTTTTTTATTTTTAGGTCGTTCTCAGCGCAATTGAGTCTAATCACGAGGGGGAAAAAGACATGTCAGAATACAAGCATCCCGAGAGTTTAGTGTCCACGCAATGGGCGGCAGACCATCTGAAGGATGCGAACATTCGTCTGGTAGAAGTAGACGTAGATACGACGGCCTACGACCAGGGACATATTCCCGGGGCGGTGGGTTGGAATTGGCAATCGCAGCTCCAGGATAATGTTCGCCGCGATTTGATCGACCAGGGAGCGCTCGAAGCGCTGCTCGGCCAATCAGGAATTTCCAGCGACACAACGATTCTGCTGTATGGCGACAACAACAATTGGTTTGCGGCCTATGCCTTTTGGCAACTGAAATATTACGGACACAAAGACGTTCGCTTGATCAACGGCGGCCGAAAGAAATGGGTGGAAGAAAAGCGCCCGTTGACCACGGAGGCGACGAAAGTGACGGCCACGAAATATGCCGCTGCGCGCCCCGACGAATCGATTCGCGCGCGCAAGGAAGATGTGTTCAGCGTACTCGAAAAGAAGAAGGCAGGGGATCTGGTTGACGTTCGATCAGGCGACGAGTTCACGGGGAAAATTATCGCACCGCCCGGAATGTCCGAGACGGCTCAACGCGGGGGCCACATCCCCGGGGCGGCCAATATTCCTTGGGCACAGGCGGCGAATGAAGATGGCACCTTCAAATCGCCCGAGGCGCTGAAAGCGCTGTATGAGGGCAAGGGCATAACAGGAAAGAATGAAGTGATAGCGTACTGCCGGATCGGTGAGCGCAGTTCGCACACCTGGTTTGTCTTGAAATATCTTCTGGGCTACGGCGAGGTTAAGAATTACGACGGCTCGTGGACCGAATGGGGCAACCTGGTGGGCGCGCCAATCGAAAAAGAAACAGCCGCTGCAGCACGATAGCTAAAAACTCAAACTGATTGCAATTCGGCCCCGGAGCGCAAACTTCGGGGCTTTTTTGTGCGCAGACAATGCGAGATGCGTACCGAGGATTGTTGCTTTGCAACCTTCGAATAGGGTCGAGGGAACTAGGCAATTTCTAAGGCAGTTCGCTTTCGGGTACGCCGTCATGGCGGGCTTGGTCTTCAAGGGCTGCGATCTTCGTATCGATATCTTCGCGCTGCTTTTGATATCGAGAGAGCTCGTCGCGCCAATCGTCCGGCTTTGTGCCGCCATATTGGCGGACGGAATTGACGGTCTGTCCATTCAACGCAGCCTGCAGTTGCGAGATCTTTTCATCGAGCGGGGAAATTTGTGATTGTAGCTTCGAAATTTGGGCGCGATACCAGCTGGCGTCCTTGCTCTTGATATTTGGTTTTGGCTTACTCGCAGTGCCGGCAGGCTTGGCATTTGAGTCAGGCGAAGTTGGCTTCGCCGAACGGATGTCGTCGTTCGTCCAAACTTTTCTCGCAGGCACTGGCGCTGCTGGAGCGGGTGAAGACGACGAGCTAGGACTCTGCGCCGGGGCCGTGGAATCGTTTTGCGCAAACGTGGTAGTCGCAGCAAATGCCGCAGTGAGGATTAGGAACGCGACTGCCGCGAAGAAGCTGAGCGCCCGTCGATTCATTCTTACCTCACCTGCCCGACGCTGCTTCGGTAAACACGCGGCGTGGAGAAGAGCTAAGGATCTCCGTTGACTACTTTGCCGCTGGCGATCTCGCTTTCGACCAACGCGAGCGCTTGTCTTGGAAGGCCGTCGTGGCGATACTGGCTAGCTTCAATGTACTGGTGTTCCTCGAAGGTGAACAGAAATTTCCTGCCCGTGAAATCGTATTGATAACGTACCGGGAGCCAGATATCCGGGGTAATTTCCGTTTGCTGGAAAGAAAAAACTCCACCCCGATATAGTTTTCCGAGAATGCCTCCGCCGAATGAAATGTCGCGAGTTACATGGGCTTCACCGCGCGCAAGCTGATCCTTTTCCCGATCTACCCAGATTTTCGCGGTGATGTGCGTCATGGCATCTTGAAATATCGTGTGCGGATGGAAGTTGGGATTGGGGTCCAGTTCGAAAACGTCGCAAGGCCTTCCGTTCAGCATTTCCCGGCCCATCCATTTCGTTAAGAACGCTTGGCGCGTGGCGTCCACCAGGTCCGCGCGGTCAGTTTTCTTTTTTTGCCATTTGGAGTAAGTCAGCTTCGCTCTTGGATCGTCCGGTTTGAGAGCCAGTTCGAGCAGCTCTTTCCAGGTCCGCAATTGCTGGCGATATAGCACGGGATCGGTGAGCTTGTTATCTTCCTTCAGCAAGATTTTCAGGGACCCGGTGCCGGTGGGAACCACGCGGTAAAGCTTGTCTTCCAGTACACGGGGATTTGCGCCGGCGGTACGATCAACGTGCTGCTCGATGCGCTCGTATTCATCGATGGCAGCATCGTCACGGTGCTGATTTTCGATCAATTTCTGGGCGCGCTCGGCGATTTCGGCGTCCGAAGGAGGCTGAGACTGCGAATTTTGCTGGAGGAATTCGGGGCTAGCCAGCATGTGGTTCTGGGCTACAGGCTCGGGATTTGAGCTAGCCGCACCCAAGGCGGCGGAACGATCAAACTGGAATCCGGGCCAGATCGTTATCCCTACCAAAGCTAGCAAGGCGCCAATGATCGAAAATGAGGAAAGACGGGACATTCGGCTCTATCTAGGACTCCAAGGCCCTGTAATCGCTTGCAAGTCCATTGTAACGGATTCTCAGGGACAAAATCCGCACTCAGGTCTGCTATAAGATGCCTATTCGGACGAAATAGTGAAATTTTTAGCGGCCGTAGGCGTCTATTATAGAGAGAGTGAAGGACAAGCCTCTGCAATCTCTGCCTGAAATTCGGCAAACACTGGTAGCGCTGCAGGAGACCTTCTGGATTGCGCTCGATACTTTGCGATCGCATAAGCTGCGCACTTTTCTGACCCTTCTAGGCGTAATGCTCGCGGTGACGACCCTTGTCGCGGTGATGTCCGTATTGAACGGGCTGAACCTTTATGTGGCGGACAAGGTGGCTAACCTGGGCTCCAATGCCTTCGTAATCGATCGTGTCGGAATCGTGACGAATCTCGATCAATTTAATAAAGCGCGAAGGCGTCCGCCGCTGACGATGGATGACCTGCAAGCGTTGCGCGACGGCATGAAATTGGCGGACCACATTGCCGGAATGCAGCAAGCCACGGCGGACGTTCGCTACGGAAACACGTTGAGCGCGGACGTGAGTATTATTGGAGCCACACCGGAGTATGCGGAAATTCGCGATATCGACGCAGCGAATGGCCGGTTGCTGACATCGACCGACGAAGATCATCGAGCCGGCGTTTGCGTGATCGGCGCCGACGTGGCAACGAAACTTTTCGACGGAATCGATCCGATCGGAAAAGAAATTCGCGCGGGACAAGGGCAGTGCGAAATCGTGGGCGTAGCTGCGCCCAAGGGCACGGTGCTGGGACAGCCGCGGGATAATTTTGTGATGATGCCGCTGGGAACGTATAGGAAGGAGTGGCTGGTTTCGCAAGATACCGTGACAATTTTTGTGGAAGCGCGAAGCCGGCAGTCGATGTCGTCGGCCGCAGATGAAGCGCGCGTGATTCTTCGATCGCGGCGCCACGTGAGGTATCAGGACGACGACAATTTCGGGCTGGTAGAGCCTTCTTCGCTACTGGGCATATGGGATTCTCTCACTGCAAATATTTTCGGCGTAGCCGTTTGGGTGACTTCCGTATTTCTGGTGGTCGGCGGGATTGTGATCATGAACATCATGCTAGCCAGCGTAACCGAGCGGACGCGCGAGATTGGTTTGCGAAAATCTCTGGGAGCGCGGCGGCGCGATATCGTGATGCAGTTTCTAGTGGAATCGTCGCTGCTATCCGCTGCGGGTGGCTTGGTGGGTGTTGGCATTGCGCTGGGCATTGCCGGGCTGGTCCGCGCTGCAACGCCGCTTCCGATCTCGACGCCCGGGTTCGCCGTGTTTGTCGCACTCCTGCTTTCCACTGGAGTCGGGCTTTTCTTTGGTATTTACCCTGCGATCCGCGCGTCCAGGCTCGATCCCATCGAAGCTTTGCGGGCGGAGACTTAGGCGATGGAAATGCGGCAAGAATTCCGCGAGAACTTGGGTTTGGCGATCGATACCGTTCGCGAACACAAATTCCGGAGTTTTCTCGCCGTACTGGGCGTGACGATCGGGGTGATGCTGATTATTCTCGTAGTAGGGCTGGTGGAAGGTTTTCGCACTACGGTGCAGGATGAAATTACTGCCAATGGCGTCAACACGGCGTGGGCTTGGCGTTTCAACCAGGGTCCCACGGTCGGCCGGCGTCCAAAGGAGGAGCGCGAACGCAAACCGCTCACGCTGGAAGATGGACAAGCCGTGCAACAGCTTTGTCCGGCAGTGAAGCAAACGACCATTGCAATCTACGAGTGGACAATACCGCATAACGTCCGCTATCAAAAAAACGAAGTGCAAGGTGGAGAATTTCGCGGCACTTTTGCCTCCTACCCGGAAGTGGATTCCAGTGAGACGATGAAAGCGGGACGGTTCTTCACCGAGGCAGAAAACAATCACAAAGAGAACGTGGTTGTCATCGGCGAGGACGTAGCCACGGCACTTTTTCCTACTATTGATGATGCGCTGGGAAAGGAAGTTCTGGTGGACGGTTCGAACTTCCTCGTTGTGGGTGTGTTTCAAAAGCCTATCGGAGGCATCGGAACGAACGACCAGGACCGCCGTGTGGTGATTCCCTACTATACGTTTACAAAAATTTATCCCGCAAGTTTCGAAGTTTTTCTGGGGATATTATCGTATCCCGGAACTCTCGACACGGCGGTGGACCAAGCGCGGGAAGTGCTGCGGCGGCGGAGAAATGTGCCGTATGAAAAGCCGGACGACTTCTCGATGCAGACGAACGCAGAAGCAGTGCAGCAATTCAACCAGATTATAGGGGGCGTGGCGCTGGTGGTTGTGGTACTC
>JBAVQA010000016.1:0-10761 GCA_049693595.1 Candidatus Acidiferrales bacterium
AGGCGCATCGCAAGAGCTTCGCTTAAGCTTCCGGGGCCGGGCTTCCCGATAAAAAAATCAGCGAGTTGCATGTAATAATTCACTCGCGAGGTGAACCCTTCGACAAAAATCGGAAATCGAAACTTTCGAGCGCGCAAAGCAGCGGCAAGCTTGTCGTTCTTCCCGCAGATCACAATTAATTGAAGTTCCAGGGCAGAACGGTCCAGCCGCTCCGCGATTTCCAAAATGGCCTTGGAGCCATGTCCGCCAAATAGAACCAGCCCGGTCGGCAGGTCGGAGCGAAGTCCCAAATGCTTTCGCTCTCCGATACGATCTTCTACGGGTGCTTCGTAAAAGCGCGGATGAAGAATCATTCCGGAGGCGCGAAATATGCGGTCGTCTGCATAACCGTGCTCGTGCGCCTGTGCAACAGCGCGTTTCGAGCCGCAAACGAAATACTGCTGCTGGTTGCGCTCGATCCAGAAATGCTCCGGAAAATCGGCAACGTCCGTAAGCACCGTGACGAACGGTCTTTCCGGGTAAGCGCGATGAAAGCTCTCATACAGCGCCCGGTTAAAATGTGGCACGAATGACACAACCATCCCTGGCTGAGTCTCTTTCCAATGGCGTTCGAGCAGGCGGACGGTGGAACGATGATAGCCTCGGATTACGACTTGCAGCACTCTCATAAGCTGGGTGCTGCCTAAAGTCCAGCCTGTTCGCAGCATAGTGTTATAGAAATCCTGGATGCGTATGCCCGCGTGCTTTTTTAGGATATCCAGTTCGTCGAGTAACTCCTGTAGATTCGTCAGGCGCACGTCCCAGGGAAGCCCCTGCGCCCGAATGGACATCTCAAGCGCAGTAGCCGCCGCACGATGGCCCCCGCCAGCATCGAAAAAGCAGAACTCTATTGGCTCCATCCGGGCAGTTTCACAGGCGACTTGCAGAGGTTTGCTACAGGAATGTTAATGTTCCGATTTGGGTGTCTAATGAGTTAAGTGGTTGTATTATCTTAAGATTAGCATGGATGTCATCTAGCTGTAACGAGCGTCTTCTACCCTTGTCGTTGTGAAGTGCGATCTTCATCTCCACTCGTACTTTTCCGGAGCCTGTACGACCCCGTTTGCTCGAAAATTTTGCCGTGAGAGCTATAGCGATCCGGAGCAACTGTATGCTCTTTTGCGGCAACGCGGCATGAGCCTGTTCACTCTCACCGACCATGATTCGATAGAAGGTGCGGAAAAACTGCGGCGACATGCCGATTTCTTCGTTAGCGAAGAACTCACTTGCAGAATGCCGAGCGGCACCGAAGCTCACATTGGCGTTTACGACCTGAGCGAGCGGCAGCATACGCAGCTACTAAAGCGGCGCAACGACCTGGTCTCCCTGCTGATGTACCTCACCGAGCGCAGACTTTTCTTCAGCATCAATCATGTTTTTTCGAGCGTCACGGGAAGACGTGAAGTCGAGGACTTCGCCTGGTTTCAAGAATATTTTTCCGCCGTGGAAACCCACAACAGCCACATGCTCGAAAGCGCGAACCAGCACGCTGCGCACCTAGCTAAGCGCTGGAACAAAATCGCAATCGGCGGAAGCGACGCTCACGCTCTGCCGTCTGCGGGGACCGCTTATACCGAGGTTCCAGGCGCACGGGATAAGGAAGAATTCTTTGCCGGGTTGCGCAACGGAATGGGGCGCGTGGCTGGGGAATCAGGCAGTTTCAAGAAGCTTACGCGCGATGTGTTCGTGATCGCCGCCGAAATGATGCGCGAAAAGTCGTGGACAGCCGTCCTGTCGCCGCTTGCCGTGCTGATTCCGGCCATCACCTACTTGAACTATTACCAGGAGAAGAGATTCGGCCGCCGCTGGGCTGAAGAAATTCTTGGCGAATCGAACGCTCGAAAATATCCCCGTTGGATCTCGATGCCGCAGCCCGCGGCGGAGGAATTCATATGACGGTAGGTAAAGCAGTTTGGAACCAGATCCAATCGAACGATCATCGCCTGATGCGCCGCGTGCACCGCTGGCGCGCTCCGCGATGGTTTCGCATTTTTATGATCGTGACGACGCGGCTCGGGGACGGCTGGCTGTGGTACGCGGTTGGGATGATTCTGTTACTTTATGGTGGCGATCACAGGTTCCTGGCGATTGGCGCCGGTGCGTCGGCCGCTGCTGCAGGCATCCTGCTCTTCAGAACACTCAAGCGAACGAGCCGGAGGCAACGCCCCTGTGAAATTGAGCCGCACTGCTGGGCCTCGATCTTGCCGCCCGACAAGTATTCTTTTCCATCCGGACATTCCATCACCGCTTTTGCGCTAGCGCTGTCGATTGGGCTTTTCTACCCTGACCTTCAAGGCTGCCTGCTTGCGGTGGCATTCTTGATCGCTACTTCGCGAATCATCCTCGGAATGCATTTTCTTAGCGATGTCCTGGCGGGCTCGGCGATCGGGGCGGCGCTTGGTTTCGCGAGCTATCACATCTTCGCGGCGCTCTGATTTTCCTACAGCCTGCGTGCTCATTCCCGCGCCATCCTCGACGGAGAAGACAAGGAGGCGCAGGCTTGCCTTGGCGCGGTTCCAAATTCGCCGCGCTCGTCACGATGGGAGCGGTAGGAGCAATGAGCGACGCACTCTTATGGCTCACAAATCCAGAGGAAGCGGATTCTCGCCCGTTATTAAACGAGCCGAACGATCGAAGGTAATGTAAAGCCAAGCCCACTGCAGCAGGACGAGAAGGCGGTTTTGAAACTGGACGATGTAAAGCAGATGGATGAAGATCCAGATAAGCCAAGCCGGCAGACCCGATATTTGCAGCCAGTTTAAATCAGCTACGGCTGCGCCGCGCCCAATCGTCGCGAGATTACCCTTATCGAAATACTGAAACGGCGGCAACTGTTTGTCTTGCAGGCGCGCCTGAATTAGCTTTCCGACGTACGCGCCTTGCTGGATGGCGGGTTGCGCAACTCCCGGAAGCGGCTTGCCAGTTTGATGGCTGAAATTCGCCAGATCGCCGATAACGAAAATCTCCGGATGTCCGGGAATGGTCAAATCCGGATTCACAACCACGCGGCCGACCTTATCCAGCGTTGCGCCCGCTTCTTTCGAAAGGATACGCCCAAGCGGTGAAGCCAGAACTCCAGCGGCCCACAGCACCGTGCGAGTAGGAATCGATTCGGTGCGATCGCCTTCTTTGATGGTTACCGAGCCGGCCTGAATATCCGTGACCATCGCGCCCGTGCGTACCGTGACTCCAAGTTTGACGAGCATTTTGCGTGCTGCTTCAGAGAGCTTGGGCGGGTAAGTAGGAAGAGCGCGGTCCGCTCCTTCGACCACGATGATTTGCGTTTGCGACGGATCGATGTCGCGAAAATCGTGCGTGAGGGTGTCGTGAGCAGTCTCGCCCAGCGCGCCGGCAAGTTCCGCGCCAGTCGGTCCCCCGCCGACTATTACGAACGTCATCCACGCTTTCAGCTTTGCCGGGTCGGGCTCGCGTTCAGCAGCTTCAAAAGCGAGCAGAATCCGGCGACGCATGGCCGTGGCGTCTTCCACCGTTTTCAAACCGGGGGCGAACTGCTCCCATTCGTCGTGGCCGAAATATTGATGCGTCGATCCTGTGGCGACAACCATTGTGTCGTACGGAAGTGCGCCGTCGCTTAAAATGACGCGGCGATTCGCGACATCAACGTGCACAGCTTCGCCGAGCAAAACCTTAGCGTTTTTCTGGTGCCGAAGAATTTGCCGCAACGGAGCGGCTATGTTGGCTGGGGAAAGAGAACCGGTCGCCACTTGATAGAGCAGAGGCTGAAATAGATGATAATTGCAGCGATCGAGAAGCGTGACTTCGACCGGAGCGTGCTTCAGTTTGAGAGTGGCGCTGAGTCCCCCAAAGCCCCCGCCGAGAACCACCACCCGATGCCGGTCCGCCATTCTTTCGACCTCTCTTTCGTTGGATGTGCTTGCGGTCCAAGACGGTCCAAAGAGTGGCATAAAACGCGGAGAAAACGAATAGTTCCAGCGGACCTTACGGCGGGGAGTTTCGCGTAGAGTTGCTAGCAAGCTCCGTCAGTTTTCTGATCGGTTTCCTTCTCTTCCTTAAGAGTTTCCTCGAGAAGTTCCACGGCCCGATCGTTACCAGCATAAGTGCGAACCGTGCCGTACGCCGCGATTTCGTAATGCTCGAAAATTAGCCCGTTTTTCTTCCCTGTTTTCTTTCGGTCTTCGCGGCTCGATCCACAGACGGTTTCTTTTCCGCAACCGCTCCCGTTTTCTTGGCCAGACTCTTCTTCAAGGCTTCCATCAAATCAATCACGGGAGCCTTGGCCGGACCATGTGGCATCGCCGTGATTTTCCGGCCGCTGCTCTTGGCTTCGATTAGATTCTGCAAACCAGCCTGGTAGGTATCGTGGTACTTGTCGGGCTCGAAAGGAGCAGCCAGACTCTCGATGAGCTGCTGAGCGAGCGTGCGCTCCTGGTCTTTTATTTGGCCCTTATCGGTGTGGCCGTAATCAGCCTCGGCGCGAATTTCATTTGAATAGAACATGGTGTGAAGAGTGAGGCCGTGCTCGCGCGGACGGATGATGACGATGTATTCGCGATTGTGCATGGCGATTTTCGCGATACCCGCGTATCCGGATTTCTCCATGCCTTCGGTCAGAAGTTGATACGCCCTCTGGCCGGCCTCTTCGGGGGCGATATAGTAGGAAGCATCGAAATAGACCGGATCGACTTCGTCGAGCTTGACGAACTCGAGAATTTCCATGGTGTGCGCGGTTTCCGGCTCTACTTCGTCGAGCTCTTCCTGGGTGAAAAGCAGATATTGACCTTTCTCGTGCTCGTATCCTTTCTCGACTTCACTGCGCTCTACCATGCGGTCGCAGGTGGGACAAAACAAAGGCTGCTTCAGGCGCGTATGACAAACTTTGTGGAGCTGATTGAAGCTGATTCGTTCCGTGCGGGCTGCCGGGGAGAGCCGAATAGGGATCGAGATCAATCCAAACGTCAGGTAGCCTTTCCAGGTTGAACTGGGCATAAATCACTCCCAAGTGGGTTGGAGCACAGTGCTCGGTCTGGAGCGAGCCTAACCCTAGAGACCGAGCACGTCAATGCTCCCGTGCGCAAGCCGTCGTTAAACGGTTATAAACGGTCTGCGAGTATGAGAACCACGAGAATGATGAGGATGAGGCCTAGGCCGCCGCTAGGGTAGTAACCCCAGCCTGCGCTGTAGGGCCAAGTGGGCAGGGCTCCTAGCAGTAGTAGCACCACAAGAACGATCAGAATGGTCCTGAGCATGGGCTTTTCTCCTTGGATGCCAATCGGCGCAAACGGATGAAAGCAGGCGCCATTCCGCATGGCCGAGGACTATACGGTTATTCGGGCTAGAAAGAACATGCAGGGAAGGCTGTAGAGCCCAAACTAAGTCGCTGTAGCTTGGTTCCGACTAACGAATCGAGGTTGCGACCGGGACCCGCCGGCTAAACTTTCGAGCTTGCAGACCTCTTCGGATAAAAGGTTTCGCCGCTGAGAAGTAATTTCACAACTTGCACCAATTCCTGGCCGGCTCTCGCTTTTGACAAATATCCATGTGCGCCGGCGGACAGAATTTCGCGAATAGTTTGGTCGGAATCGTGAACGCTGAAAACGAGGATCTTCATTTGCGGACGGTGGCGCAAAATCTCGCGCACGGCAGCAACTCCGTTTAGAACCGGCATGTTTATATCCAGGATTACGAGATCGGGATTCAGCGTGGCCGCCTTATCGACAACTTCCTTGCCATCGATGGCCTCTCCGCAGACTTCCCATTCCTTTTCGGACTCCAGCATGGTGCGTATGCCGCGCCGGAGGACCTCATGGTCATCGGCGATCAGAATTCGGCGGCGGGCGCTTCCGGCAACTTCTTGCGTTTCGCCATTGGAATTGAACGTTTCTTCGGCAGAGCGGTTAGGGTCTCGCTCCGTTTCGGGCCGTTGCTCGCGAATGGGAACCGTGGCGGTCACAACGGTGCCCTTGTTCGCACGCGAAGTTACTTCCAAGCGGCCGGAAAGCTGGCGCATGCGTTCCTTCATGCCTTGAATACCCACGCCGAGCGGGGCCACGGAATCCCGAGAAGACTTCAGAAGTTCGGCGCGAATCCCTTTGCCGTAATCACCGATCTCGAGTTTCACTTCATCACCGACGCGCGCAACGCGAATAAAGGCCTTCGTGCTCTCTGCGTAGCGATGAACGTTGGTCAAACTTTCCTGAATAACGCGGAACAGAGTAGTCTCGACGTCCGCGGGCAGACGGAGGAAATCGCGGGGGATCTCTACTTCCACGTGGATTCCCGTTCGTTTTTCGAAACCTTGCGTGTACCAATGCACGGCGGAGGAAAGCCCGAGTTCATCGAGCAGCGGCGGATGCAACAAATACGAGAGAGTGCGGATTTCCTCGCCAACTTGGCTGGTCAACTGCTGGCATTCCGCCAAGGCGCTCTTGGTGGCCGCATCGGTGGCAGCGGTGATTAGCTGAGACAGAACGATGGATTGGAAAGCGAGCTTCTGCCCGGTAATGTCGTGAAGATCTCGAGCGATGTGGCGGCGTTCGTCATCTTGAAGCTGGAGCAGCCGGCCGGAAAGTTGGCGGAGCATATCTTCATTGGCTTTTAGAGCTTCATTCGCTTGCGCGAGTTCGGTCAGTTCCATCGCCACCACGCAAATCGTTTGCGGACGGGAATCCTTCACGGCGCTAAAAGAAAATTGGATCAGGCGTGCCCGGCCTTCAGGTGTTCCCAGACTAATTTCGTCTTTGGTATCTTCCTGGAGACTCATCTGAATCAGTTCCCAAAGTTTTTCCTGCGCGGAAGCAGGGACATGGTTCTGAAGCGGCGCGCCGATGAATTGTTTAAGCGGAAGATTCAAGAACTCGGCGAAACGCGCGTTGGCGAAGAGCACAGTTCCTTTCGCGTCGAGAGTGGCAGCGCCTTCGTTGATTGTTTCCACGAGCACGCGATAGGGATGCGAGGAACCGCTCGTTGAGGGAGCTTCGATGCTGCCGCGCCGGATCGCCAGCAAAGCTTTTTCGAGCTCTTGGACGCGAGCCCGCAGCGCTTTATTTCGAACCTGCGACGATCGGCTCTCTGGAGTTTTAGCAGCTCGCTTGCGTTTTTGCATGAAGCTAAGCCTTTGGGGGATTGCTGTCCGAGCCAAGAGCGAGAACTGGGACCTTTCTAGCTTCTTGCCGTGATCCGCACTGCCGCACTCAATTATAGCATTCCGCAAGCTGCGGCCCCGCAATCGAGAATTTTCACCCCCCAATAAGCTGTAGAATGGGTGGGTGAACCGTAACAGATGAACGCAAAGCGCATAACTGCGGCAGTGATTGCTTTATTCTTAGCGATCTTTGTGGCCGATTGGGCGTGGTTCTTGCACCGGTCGAGCGACCCGGCGGTCGGCAATGCTCTAGGCTCGGTGACTTATTATTACGCGAGCGCGCTCAAGGACGGCAAGGCCGAAGTCTATTTTGACCAGCCCCAGACGGAGGTATGCGTGCGGTCACTTTTCCCTCATTCCGGACATAGTCCCTGCTGGTACGCGAGCCGAAAAAACAACGTAAGGACGATCGACTAAGGCCCGTCAATCCCTAGGATGACGATTCCGCAGTTTCATCCTCAGAAAAACGTAGTAGGCTGTGCGGGGAAAATATGACTCCGCCGATGGCCGAAAGACTTCAAGAGCTTATCTCCCAAGGGAAGTGGGAGCCCGCGTTCGAACTGCTGCGAGAACTGAAACCCACCCGCGCTGCTGATCTGATCATGACCATGCAGTTTGAAGAGCAACAGCTTTTGTTTCGGCAATTGCCGATTCCACTTGCGGCTTCGCTCATCAACCATTTGCCCTACTTCCATGCATACGTTTTGCTCCATTCAAGGCCTGTGCGAGAAATGGCGGCGATTGTGGAAGCGATGAAGCAAGCGGAGCGAGACCACTTTCTGGATGCCCTGCCAGAGGAAGCCTGGACTTCTTTGATGGATGAGCTCGCTGAGGCAGGTTCCACTGCCGAGCCGCCCGCCGTCCAAACTCCGGAAGCTGGGCTGGAGAAGGAAGTTGCGGCGCGACCTGCAGTTGACGAGAAGCCGATCATTGAAGCCAGGGGGATCGAAAAGAGTTTTACGCAAAAGGATGGAAGCGAGATTCAAGTGATCGCACCCGTCGATTTGTCGTTGGAATCCGGCACGATCATCGCGCTGCTGGGACCCTCCGGCTCCGGGAAATCCACGCTGTTACGGATTCTTTCGGGGTTGGCGGCGCCGACGGCGGGCACAGTGCTCTGGCACGGAGAGCCTGTAGGAGAGTGCAGCCCCAACGTTGCGATTGTGTTTCAAAGCTTCGCGTTGTTTCCCTGGCTTACGGTATTGGAAAATGTGGAATCGCCGCTACTCGCGCGTGGAATGGAACACGACGAGCGCCATCGCCGCGCGCTGAAAGCTTTGGATGCGGTGGGGTTGAAAAACTTCGAGACCGCGTACCCGAAAGAATTATCCGGAGGAATGAAGCAGCGCGTGGGCTTCGCGCGGGCGTTGGCCGTGGAGCCTGAAGTCCTTTTCATGGACGAGCCGTTTTCGGCGTTGGACGTGCTGACGGCGGAAAACCTGCGCGGCGATTTGATGGAGCTATGGCTGGCGAAAAAAATTCCCACGCGCAGTATTTTTATTGTGACTCACAATATTGAGGAGGCCGTGCTGTTAGCAGACCGCGTGATCGTGCTGGGACGCAATCCCGCGCGCATCCGAGCGGATTTTCGCATTGCGCTGCCGCAGCCGAGAGACCGCAAGTCCGCCGCGTTCTTTCCCTACGTTGATTACATTTATAAAGTCATGACCAAGCCGGAGCTGACGCTTGCGCCTCCTTCAGCCGCAGCCAAACAACCCGCTCCGATGCTTCCGCACGCGCGGCCGGGAGGAGTTGCAGGTTTGCTCGAACTCTTGATGGACCGCGGAGGAGAAGAGGACCTGTATCACGTGGCCGAGACGCTTTTGCTAGAGGTTGACGACCTATTGCCGATTCTCGATGCCGCCACCATGCTGGGATTTGCCACTGCGCATGAAGGCGACGTCAAGATCACCCCGCAAGGGCGAACCTTTGCAGAAGCGGATATTTCCGCGCGAAAGCGTTTGTTCCGTGAAGCATTGACCCACGTGCCGCTGATGCAACAAATAGTTACCGCGTTGGAGAATAAGACCGACCACACCATGCCGGTGGAATTCTTCCGCGATTTGCTGGACGAGCGCCTTCCCGCACACGATGTGGAGCAGCAGATCGAAACGGTATTGAACTGGGGCCGTTACGCGGACATTTTCACCTATGACTCGGCGAGCGACCGCCTGAGATTAATTCTCGCCGGAGAAGCCGCAAACTCCCAACAAGCTGCTCCCTTGCACTGATGACCCGTAGCAAAACATCTGCCGGCGTTTTGACCTGGGGAACTATTCCCAGAAGCGTGCCATCCATCTTGCAGGACCTGCCAATTATTTTCGCGGGGTTTGCGCTGTTTTACGCTTTGCTGTCCATGACTCATTACTGGTTGGCGCCGGCGAATGCGGGAACTGCAATCCAATTGCGCGTGGGTGCGCTGCCCAAGTATGCGATGTTTTCCGTTTTGCGCATCGCGATTGCTTATTTATTCAGCTTGGCCTTCACGCTCGTGTATGGCTACATCGCAGCGTACAACGCGAGAGCTGAAAAATTCATGATTCCGCTGCTCGATACATTGCAGTCCATTCCGGTTTTAAGTTTCCTTCCAGGCGTGATGCTCTCGATGGTCGCGCTATTTCCCACCAGGCAACTGGGCGTGGAGCTTGGATCCATCCTGCTGATTTTTACCGGGCAAGTGTGGAATATGACCTTCAGCTTTTATTCTTCGCTGAAAAACATTCCGCGCGAAATGCGGGAAGTGGCGCAAGTATATCGCTGGAGCTGGTGGCAGAGATTTACGCAGATGGAGCTGCCGTACGCGGCCATTGGACTGGTGTGGAACTCGATGATGTCCGTAGCGGGCGGATGGTTTTTCCTGATGGCGTGCGAGATGTTTATTCTGGGGAACCGCGATCTGCGTCTTCCCGGACTGGGCTCGTATTTGCAAACGGCGGCCAACGCCGGCGATACACGGGCAATCGTCTGGGGACTCAGCGTGATGATCGGAATCATCGTGCTGATCGATCAGCTAATCTGGCGTCCGGTAATCGCTTGGTCGGAGAAATTCAAATTCGAACAAGTAGAATCCGTGGAATCGCCGCATTCGTTTGTCCTGGATTTTCTGCAGCGCTCGAAAATTCTGCCTTTTCTGGCGCGCGTAGCGGTAAGACCCGTACGCGAGTATTTGAGTTTATTTTTTGCAAACAGGCACGCCGCGTCCGGCGAGAACAGAAAACCGGGCGCGATCGGCAAGTGGATCTCCCGAGTCCTCTTGGGCACGACGCTAGCAGGCGTGGCCTACGCATTCGTGAAGATGATTATTTTACTGGTAGGACTTACCCGTGCGGAATTGCACGGCATTTTCGTGGGAGCCGGCACAACACTTCTTCGGGTGGCGTTTACTTTAGTGCTGGCGGGACTGTGGACAATTCCGGCCGGTGTGATTGTGGGACTAAAACCGAAACTGTCTGCGATTGCGCAACCGCTCGCGCAGATCGCCGCGTCGGTTCCGGCCACGGCGCTATTTCCGATTATTCTGCTCGTGCTCATCCGAGCCGGCGGCGGACTGGGGATCGGGTCCATCGTGCTGCTGCTTTTGGGAACGCAGTGGTACATCC
>JBAVQA010000017.1:0-3510 GCA_049693595.1 Candidatus Acidiferrales bacterium
ATGTGCCTGGGCGCGGCCACCTTCAACCTGCTCAACAGTTTGTTCGGCGGGTTGCTGATATTTTTGTTGCTCTACTTCCTGGCGCGCTGGGCCACCCAGACCGACCCGCAGATTCTGCGATTTCTGCTCACCGCTGCACGACTTCGTGCGCAATACGATCCGATGAAGTTCAGTCCCATTGCAATCCGAAGGGATGGCCATGCTCAGACTTAGCCGGATCTTCAAGAATTACAACGAGACTGGCTCTCTCAGTGAGCTGATCAACCTCTACGGCTTTATCGGTCCGCACGTTTTTCTTACTAAGAGCGGGGAGGTCGGCATCATCCTCGAAGTTCGCGGCGTCGATTACGAGTGTCTCGACGACGCTTCGATTGACGGTTTCACGAAGCGGCTTGAATCGGCGCTGAAACTGTTCGATGAAAACTATCGCGTCTACCAATACCTCTTCAAGCGGAACAACGAGAACATTCCCTACAAGCTCTACGCCAACCCCATCGTGGACACCGCGATCAAAAATCGCATCACCTACCTGGCAAGCAAGGCCGACACGCTCTTTTCCCTGTCGGTGTATTACGTGGTGCTATACAAGGGACTTCAGGCTTCAGCCAAGCTCGGAAGCGCGCTCGCCGAGTTTCCAAAGAACCCGAAAAAAGCCGTTGCCGATCTGCGGGCGCATTTCTCGGGTCAGAAGCAAATCGTGGTTCTTGGGCAGCATGTCAGCAATGCCCACGCAGCGCTGCTTCAAAAAGCCCGCAGCTTCATCCTCCAAGTCAGCGACTTCCTAGCTGTTCGGATGCTCGACAAACAGGAAGCCTTCCGCGTTCTCAAGAGAACGCTCAACTTCGATCCCCACAAACTCGAACTCGCCAAACTCAAGTACGACACCTTCCTCGACTACTACCTCCCCGAATCTCCCGTGGAATGCCATCGCGGGCATCTGCGAGTGGACGACTACTACGTCAAGGTCTTGACGCTCAAGGAGCCTTCCGCCCAGAGCTTTCCGCTCATCTTCAAACGCCTGCTCGAAGTGGAAGCGAACTATTACATCGTCACGGAATGGAAAAAAGAAGACTCCGGCAAAATGCGCCGGCTCATCCAGACCAAGCGCCGTCATTTTCACAACACCAAACGTTCGTTCGTCAGCCAAGTCAACATGAACGACGGGGCCCCGCAGGATGTGTTGCTCGACGATTCGAAAGAGAGCCAAGTTCGGGAACTTGGCGAAGGCATCAAGGAGATCGAGCTACACGGGAATTACTTTGGCCAGTTCTCGCTAACCGTCGTGATTTACGACCTCGACATGGCCAAAGTGGACCGGGCGTGCGCCGACTTCTATAAAGTTTTCAGCGTCCATGACGCCCAACTCTATGAAGAAAAATACAACCTCCTGAACGCTTTTCTCGCGGCGGTTCCGGGCAACCACGTGTTCAACTTGCGTTCCCTGTATCTGCTCAACACCAATTACGCGGATTTCTCGTTCCTCTTCACCCTTCACTGTGGCGAGCCTCGGAATAGCCATCTCCGGCAGGAATATCTCGCTGTCCTTGAGACGAACCACCACACGCCCTACTTCTTAAATCTCCACTATCGGGATGTCGCCCACAGCATGATTCTTGGGCGAACGGGAGCTGGAAAATCGTTCCTGCTGAATTTCCTCATCACCAATCTCCAGAAATACGATCCGCACACGTTCATCTTCGACCTGGGCGGAAGCTTTGAAAGCCTCACACAGCTTTTCGGCGGCTCGTATGTTCGCGTCGGCCTTGAATCCGAGAATTTCAAGATCAATCCGTTTTCCCTGCCACCGACGAAGGAAAACCTCGATTTCCTCGCTCTCTTCCTGAAAGTGCTAATTCAGGGCCAGAGGGCGGGCGAGCTCGATCCCGCCACCGAGCGCGATCTCTTCCACCAAGTCGAAAACCTGTATGCGGTGGACCCGGCGCTGCGCACGCTGGGCGTGCTGGCGAATACCCTCGGTCACGACATTTCGAGCCGCCTCTCCAAATGGACCCGTGGCGGCCAGTTCGGATTCCTCTTCGACAATGCCGAGGACACGATCTCGTTCTCGCGCTTTCAGTGCTTCGACTTCCAGCGCATGAGCCAGTACCCGGAACTCCTGGAGCCATTGCTGTTCTACATTCTGCATCGCGCCAATGCCGTCATCGCGGATCGTCAGATTTCATCCGTTTTCAAAGCCTTCTTCATCGATGAAGCGTGGGTATTTCTGAAGCACCCGGCCATTCAGCGGTACGTCGTCGAGGCCCTCAAGACTTGGCGAAAACACAACGCCGCCATGATCCTCTCGACGCAATCCCTTGACGAGCTGAAGCGCTCGGACATCCTCGACGTAATCATCGAAAGCTGCGCGACCAAAATCTTCCTCGCGAATCCCGACATGGACCGCGATCTCTACCGTCGCCAATTTCACCTCAACGAAAACGAAGTCGAGCTCATCTCGGGCCTCATCCCCAAGCAGCAATTCCTGATTAAGACGCCGGAGTTGGCGAAGGTCGCCAATCTCACTGTGGACGCCAAGAGCTATTGGCTCTACACGAACGACCCTTACGACAACGAGAAACGGAAAGAAGCATTCGAGACCTACGGCTTCGAACGCGGCTTGGAAGTTCTCGCGGGAGGACAGCCGTGATTGCTTATTGCTCTCTCGCATCGTGGATGGCTGAGAGCGTCCCGCTTTATGTATTCCTGCCCCTCGCGCTCGCGGGATTCGCGACCGCAATCATCTTCGGTATCCAGTTGTTACTCGGGGGCTTTTCCCGTCGCGGCCAAGGTTCCCAGCAACACCAATCACTCTCAAAAGGAGCAAGTCAATGAAACAAATGTTTCACACTCAGTTGCGCAGGTTTTTCTTTCGGGTGTTCGCCGTCCTGGCTGTGGGCACAGTCGTTTTCCCCGCTTCGCCCACCCACGCCGCAACGGAAGCAGCGGCGCGCGTCGTGAAGTATTCGAAGGAAGACATTGTTCCAGTTCGCGCCAAGCTCCGGTTTTCAACGCTCATCGTTCTACCCGAGGACGAGGAGATTCTCGACTTCACCACCGGCGATAAAGAATTCTGGGTCATCAACGGGGCGCACAACCTCTGCTACGTCCACCCGGCCCAGGCCGGTATCCGCAGCAATCTGAATCTCATCACCGCGAGCGGACACGTTTATTCGTTTCTGCTGACCGAAATCAGCAACCAGCCGAATGCCGAGCCCGATCTGAAAATCTTCATCGAACCCAAGGAAGGCTCCGGGATCGCTGTGAGCACCGGTCTGCGCGGCTATGTGAGCGCAGGCGAGGCGGAAGCCTACAAGAAGGAACTCGAAACGCTCCGCTCCCGGACGGCAGATCAAATCCAAGCGGCGCAAGCCCAGTCCGCCGACCAGCTCAACCTGTTCCGCTCCAGTTACGCAACCAAGCTCCAATTCGACTACCCGCTCGACTCGAAAGCTGGCCGCGAGCCGTTCCTGGTGTCCGCCATCTACCACGACGACTCGTTCACTTACATCA
>JBAVQA010000018.1:0-6431 GCA_049693595.1 Candidatus Acidiferrales bacterium
TGAGTCAAGTGGACCTCGCGGATCGCATGATGCATAAGCCCAACGAGCTCTCAGGAGGCCAGCGGCAACGTGTGGCTATCGCGCGCGCTCTCGTCAATACGCCTTCGATTCTTCTGGCGGATGAGCCAACTGGGAACCTGGACTCGCAGACCGGCGAAGAAATCATGGCGCTGTTTGCCCGGCTGCACGGGCAAGGCAATACCATCATCCTGGTCACACACGAGCCCGAGATCGCCGCGAATGCACACCGCGTCATTCGCCTGCGCGACGGCAAAGTCGAAAAAGACGAACGCACGCGTTAAGCGCCGGCCAACCCCACTAGCCCCGATCGAGGCCGTCCTCCTAACTATATTCTGATGTTCGTAAGTGCTATCGTTCCCTGGTTCCGTGTAAATAATTGTGAAGGAGATAGAAATGAATCTTGCGCCATCGCGTGGCCGCGGGGCTTTGCTCGCGGCGCTGTTACTTCTTGCTGCAACCGCAGTTTTTGCCCAGGACCGTGGGCCCCAAAAACCGGAGGTTACGCCTGACACCCATCAAACGGCTGACGCCACAAAGCCTGGACCGGAGCAGGAGTTCCTTGCCAAACGCGCGGGCGAGTACACCAGAACGATAAAATTTGTCGCGCAACCGAATGCTGATGCGAATGCTTCGAGCGGGGCCTCAAAAATTTCCGTGGCTCTGGGCGGACGGTTTGTCGTCGAAGAAAATAACGACACTGTTTTTGGACGTCCGGTTTCGGGTACGCGCATCTACGGTTTCAACAACATTACCAAGCAATACGAGGCGGTGTGGATGTACACGGGGTCCACAGGCATGATTTTTTTGACGGGAACCAGCAGCGATGGGGGCAAGAACGTCGATCTGACCGGCGAGACACGGAATCTTCATGGAGGCACGGTTCCCCTGCACGCCGTAATCCGGCAGGTGGACGACAATCAATTTATCGTCACGCTGATGAGTACTGGAGCGGACGGCAAGGAAACAGCGTTTCAGGAAACCACTTACACGCGGAAAAATTAGCGAAGTTGCCCCGCAGGGGATGCTCTAACCTGAAAAGAAATTGCGCGCGAGGAAAAGCACGTTGGCAGGCCGCTCGGCCAGGCGGCGCATGAACCAGGGAAACCAGAAAGAGCCGTAGGAAATCAGCACGTTGCAACGATAGCCGTCACGCACGAGCCGCAATTGTTCTGAGCGCTGGATGCCGTACAGCATTTGGAATTCGAGGTGAGTTTTCGCTATCCCCTGTGCTGCGCTCCATTCGGCAATCTTCCTAATCAAGACGCTGTCGTGGGTGGCCATCGCTGCGCGTACTCGCGTTTTTCGGGCTTCAGGGCTCAGCAATCGTTGCGCGAGATGGAAGTAATTCTCGTCCACGTCCTTCTTCTGCGGAAAGGCTATTTCTGCAGGTTCGTTGTAGGCACCCTTCACCAGCCGGACCGCCCCGCCGATCGATATCAACGAATCCAGATCCTTTTCCGTGCGATAGAGATATGCCTGCACGCACACGCCGACGTTTGCATAAGCCTTGCGTGCGCGACGATAGAGCTCGAGCGTGGCGTCCACGTAGGGACTTTGCTCGATGTCAATCCAGAGAGTCTTTTCCGCAGGCGTGTGTTCGATCAGCGTAAGGAGATTGGAGTAACAAGATTCGCGATCGAGGTCCAGGCCGAGCTGCGTAAGTTTTACAGATATCTCGGCGGACAGGTTCGCAGCGCGAATTCGATCCGAGACGTCCAAATAATGTCTCGTAACTTCTTCCGCTTCCGCCCGATCGGTGATGTTTTCACCAAGATGCGTCAACACCGTGCCGATACCGTTAGAGGCCAGCGTCTGCGCCGCAGCCAGCGCCTCGTCTACGTCCTCGCCCGGCATGAATCGCGTCACGGTTCTCCGCATGAACCCGTAACGCGGCGCATGCTCCCGCAGCCATTGGCTCTGCGAGGCCTTCAAGAGCGAGCGTCTCATCAGACTCATGGAAAGGTTTTCCGCCGTAAAAGTTATTGCGTTGTCGAAAGTGTCTTGATCAAGCGATAGTAGAAGTCCACGCCTTTGTAAAATGACGCGACGCGAATCCGCTCATCGCGGCCATGCGAGCGATCGTCATCCATATCCATGAACACACCGGGAATGCCGTAGGTGGGAAACCCGGCAGCTCGCGAGAAAACCGTCGTACTGCCCACCGAATCTGTCGTGTTAATTTCGATGAGCTGCTTGTAAATGTCGCGCGCGAGTTTATTGGTGGCGTCGTTACTCTGTGCACGCAGGCTGTGACCGAAGAATGAGCACGCGAGCACACCTAGCAAAAAGCAAGCCCTACATTTCATTCTTTCTCCGAGAATTAAGAACGAATGAGACTAGCAGACACCGGGTGCGAGGGTCAAAATGGCGGCATGGAAAACGGTTTGTCCTTTGGTGATTCGAGAACGGATATCGCATAGCGATAAACTTCGAGCGTCCACTGGTCGGCGATCGAACCTTTTTCGAAGATTTGCCCGAATGCGATGTGGACCTCGCGTCTCTTGTCTTCCGGCAGTGCTGCCAAAGAATCCCCGAAGCGATTTTTCGCGAGCGTCATTGGATCGGTGATGCGGCTCGCTGGGGTCGGCTGAGCTGTTGTCGCAGTACTTGCTGCCGTAGGGATCGCGTCTTTCGCCGCGGGCGGGACTTCCTTCACAGGCTTTTGCTCGTAGCTCTGATAGAACACGTAGCGGAACTGTTTTTCGTACAGCGTGGCATAGGCCGTTTTCACGGGATCATCGGGAGTTTGCGCGACTCTAAGCGCTACGGCGATGAAATTCTTCAGTGCTGCTTCGAAATCGCGGAAGTTTCCGCGCACGCCCATCAACGGCCCTTTGCCGGTCTTTCCGAGCGACGCGGCTAGCCGGTCCGTTCGAGCATCGTAGCATTTCCCGTAGGCCGCGATTGCGCGCAGGATCGTTTCGACGTCCGGAGTTTCAGTGCTCGGCTTGCTGGCTCCGTCCGCACGACCCGTCGCGCGAGGCTTTGCATTTTTCGTTTGATTCACTTTTCCATTGAACTGAGTCACCCAGTTAGTCGAACTCATCTGCAGAATCTGCGCGCAAGACATGCCGAGTTGATCCGCAGCGCCTGCCTGCTTTTGGGCCGCGTGCTGCACATGGGAACGACCGCCTGTTATCGTCAGGAAGAAAAGTAAGATGGCAAAGAATTTCATGACGCCCTTAACTCCCTGGCGGGATAAGCGACTTCGCCAAAATCAACGCTTCTTCCCGCGTGTGAATGGCGCCATTTAACTGCGCTTCCTCAACGGCATTCAGAATTTCCTTAAATACCGGCCCGGGCTTCAGACCGATGGCGAGAAGATCGTCCCCGGTTAACAATCGCGGCGGGCGTATTTCCTCGGCTGGCGTTTCCTCGGTGAATCGGCGAACGAAGTCGTAGTTGTCCAACTTGCGGTGACTGGACAGGCAATCCAAGCGGTGCAGTTCAAGATGCTCGTCAAAGCGGTTCAGGCGGGCAAACCGCTTTAATGTAGCCGGCTTCATCTGTAGAACATCCTTAAATTTCATGTGGTTTGCTACGAGCGCGGCGATCTGTTCGGTGTCGCCATTTGAGAAGCGGAAACGGCGGCAAATTTCTTCAGCCATGCGGGTGCCGACCTCGGCGTGCCGATCGAAGCGAATTCGCCCGTCGGGGCCGGAAGGCGGCGCGAACGTGGCGGGCTTACCGACGTCATGCAAGAGCACGCCCCAGGCAAGCGTAGGCGGACACCCGGCCGGAAGTTTTTCAAGCATCAGCAGAGTGTGAATCCAAACGTCGCCTTCCGGGTGAAATTGCGGCGGCTGCTCGACACCTTTCATGCGCGCAATCTCCGGCAGAAGTTCCGGCAGAAGCTTGGTTTCAGCGAGTAACTCAAACGCGCGACGCGCCGAGCCTTCGGTGAGCAGCTTGGTTAACTCATCGCGAAGACGCTCCGGAGAAACCTGTCTGATTTCAGGGGCCAGCTTCTGAATCGCTCGAAAGGTCTTCGGTTCGATCTCATAGTGGAGCCGCGCGGCAAACCTAACAGCGCGAACCATCCTTAGTTTGTCCTCGCGAAATCGCTGCTCTGCGTCGCCGATTGCGCGGATAATTCCTGCGCGAAGGTCTTCGCGCCCGCCAACGAAATCCAGAACCTCGTCCGTCTCCGGGTCCATCAGCAGCGCGTTGATCGTGAAGTCTCGCCGGTTCACATCTTCTTGCGGTGATTTTGCGAGCACAACGCTATCCGGATGGCGGCCGTCGGAGTAACCGATGTCGGAGCGAAAGGTAGCCACTTCAACCTGAATCGACGCGGCAGCATCGCCTTCGGAACTATCAGGCGGCGCAACTTCAACAACAATTACAACGCCGAACTTTGCGCCCACCGTCAGGCTGGCGGGAAAGATGCGCAGCACTTGGTCAGGCGCAGCATCCGTGCAGACATCGTAATCGGCGGGCTCGCGTCCTAGAAGGATGTCGCGCACACATCCGCCGACGAGAAAGGCCTGAAAGCCTGCCTCGCGCAATTTCCGGCAAACTTGTTCAGCGAAAGCCCGCGGACTCATGCTGCAATTATGAGCGAAATGGCGCGTCGTTGGTAGTCGAGGCAGTTTCCAGTCGCGTTCCAGTTCCCTCTAGCGAATCCCGACCTGGCCTCGTACGCTCTCGATCAATTTCTTGGAATCGTAGCCAATTCCGGACTTGAAGACCGTTTCGACGTTTTCGATGTCGTCAATCTTGCTTGAGGGATCGCCTTTGATCAAAACGAGGTCCGCCTGTTTGCCCGAAGCGAGGGTCCCGATGCGATCCTGCTGGCCGAGATAAATCGCGCCATTCTGGGTGCCGACCTGAATGGCTTCCACGGGAGTGAACCCAGCTTCTACGAGTAGCTCGATTTCGCGCTGATCGCCGAATCCGGGCAGCACGCCGCCATTGCCAGTTGGATCGGGACCGCCAAGCAGCAAGCCCCCCGCTTTCGCGAACGCGACTTCAAAATCCATTTCTTTGCGCATCAGAGAAGTCATCGGCGAATCCAATGGCGTGAGTGCGCGCAGCGTCAAATAACTTTGCGCCGATTCCGCGGACATCGCATCCAGCATACGCCGTTGCAATTTCGGCCGCCCCGGCACGCCAGCTTCAAACACCGGGAGAGTCGAAGTCACCGCCACATGATGGGACACGAGATTGCGGATAAGTTCCTGTACCTGCGGTCCATTCATGTCTTGTTTTCCCCAAGCCATGCTTCCACCTTGTGGGCAAACGTCCGGCTTCTTATCCGTCACGAATTCAGTGTCGGCAAATACTGGTCCATGCTCGAAGTCGTCGATTCCAAGCGCCACAGCTTCCGGCCAGGTGACCGAGCAAAGATGTCCCGTCAGTTTCATCTTGTGCGCATGGGCTGCCTCGATCGCCACTCGCAGCTCCTCGCGCGTAATGTTCATGTAGGCTTTGAACGATGTCATGCCTTCCGCCGCCCAGTAGTCCACCATGCGTTTCGCATCGTCCGGGCCGGTCAGTTCGTGCATCTGCGCGAATATCGTCGGCGAGCCTTCCAGATAGGGCGCGGTCGCGTCAATGTTCGGTCCCGGCATCAGGTTCGCATCAATGCGGCTCTTCACTTTCAGGTCGGTGTAGGGCTCCAGGCTTCCGGTCGTGCGCATCGTGGTTACTCCGGCCGCTAGATAGAGTCGCGGCGCGGTGTAAGGGATCTCCATCACAAACAATCCTGGCTCGCCAAGCCTTCCTCCCACGCGCTGCATCGCGGCTGAGTCCGTGTAGTAAAGATGGTCGTGCATTCCAATGATACCTGGGATGACGGTGTAGCCGGAGCGGTCCAGTTGTTGCGCGCCTTGCGGAATTTGGACCGACGCAGCCGGCCCGATGGACTGTATCTTGCCGTTTGCGATGATCACCGCTTGGTCTTCCTTCGCAGCAGCACCTGTTCCATCAATTACTCGCACGTGATTCAGAACAAAAACCGGCGCATCAATACTGATGAAGTCCACGACATCAGCCGCCTTCGGGGTTTGTGCAACCGCGATCGTAGCAATGAGCAACGAACCAAACAGAACTAGAAAACGCATTGGGCCACCTCGCAAAGACCTGCCTTGTAGAGTCGGTCAAGGCGCCGCAATTCTACTCTAGAGTTTGTCGAACGGGAACGGCAGGACTTGAGGGCGGCTGATCGCGGCCAAGCCGCCGTGCTAACTACGATGTCACGCGGAGAACGAGGGCAGTGATGTCGTCGTGCTGGCGCGCGTAGCCGACAAAATTGTTGACGTCCGTCATCACGCGCGCGAGTACATCTGCAGCGTTCGCTGGAATTGGCCGCACGCAGGGAAGAAGCCGCGCTTCGCTATATTCTTCTCCGGCTTCATTCACCGCTTCCACCACGCCGTCGGTAAAAATGAAAATCAAATCACCCGGCT
>JBAVQA010000019.1:0-6206 GCA_049693595.1 Candidatus Acidiferrales bacterium
GGAACGCTTAAGGTAATCGTCGCCAATCCGACCATGATCACGGCATACAAGGCCGGCGTTCCCGGCAACGGCCAGCCTTTTCCGGATGGCTCCATGATCGTGAAGCTCCAGTGGAAGTCCAAAAAAAGCACGGAGGCCCAATTCGCCGTGGAGGTGCCGGATGTCTTTTCCCAGGCTTTCGTGATGGAAAAGGACAGCAAGAGATTTCCGAAAAGCGGCGGATGGGGATACGCGGTGTTCAACTACGATGCCGCGTCGGACAAGTTCACGGCCGATCCCAAAAGTCTCTCAGACTGCGGAAACACGTGCCATACGGTCGTGAAGGCGAAAGACTACATCTTCCACCCGTACCAAAAGCGTTGATCCCCGTGCGCCCCCAACATCAAGGCCCCGCTGAGATCTACCGGTCCTCACCGCGGCCTTATCATGAGCGACAGGAGGCAGCATGGGTACGTTGATTCAAGACCTGCGCTACGGCCTTCGGATGTTGTGGAAGAGTCCGGGATTTACAATCGTCGCCGTACTCACGCTTGCGCTTGGTATCGGCGCGAACACTGCCATCTTCAGCGTCGTGAACGGCGTGCTCCTTCGCCCGCTTCCTTTTCGCGACCCATCCCGGCTGGTTCTGATAGCGGAAAAAAGTTCTTTTCCCATTATTTCCACTTCGTATGAAAATTATCTGGATTGGCGCGACCAGAGCCACAGCTTTGAATCAATGGAAGCGACCCGCGGCAGCTCCATCACGCTGACTGGAGCCGGAGATCCCGAGCGCCTGAATGTTCGCATGGCCACGGCGGGCCTTTTTTCAATGCTCGGAATTAACGCGCAGATCGGCCGGACTTTTCTCTCAGAGGAGGATCGCGCCGGCGGCACGCCGGTGGCATTGCTCAGCTACGGTTTGTGGCAACGGCGCTTCGGCGGCTCCGCAGACATCGTCGGCAAAACCATCAACCTGGACTTGCAGCCGTACACCGTTGTTGGCATTTTGCCGAACGGCTTCCAGATTCTGCAGCCCGCGGATGTGTACTTGCCTTTCACGCCTTGGGCGAAGACGCTCCCTGACGATCGCAATTGGCATCCCGGCATCATTCCGCTCGCGCGGCTCAAGCAGGGCGTCTCGGAGGAACAAGCCCGTGGCGAAATGATCGGAATTACGAAGCGGCTCGAGCAGCAGTATCCGGATTACAACACCGGAACCAGTGCGGATGTTGTCGGGCTGCAGGACCAGATCGTGCAAAACTCGCGTCCCGCGCTCCTGCTTCTGCTTGGCGCGGTGAGTTTTGTTCTTTTGATCGCCTGCGCCAATGTCGCCAACCTCTTGTTGGCCCGTGCAGCCTCTCGCGGCAGGGAAGTCGCCATCCGCACGGCGATGGGCGCGAGCCGTGGCCGGGTTATCCGGCAACTTCTCACCGAGAGCGTACTTCTTTCTCTGGCAGGCGGTTTGCTCGGCGTGATCGTGGCTTTGGCTGCAATTGGACTCTTGCCTAAGATTGCGGGCGACAGTATCCCGCAGGGTGCGCCGATTGGACTGGATCCGCGGGTTCTGGCTTTTACTGCGATAGTTTCGCTCTTCACCGGATTGCTCTTCGGCATTGTGCCGGCGCTACGCACGGCAAATCTGGATTTGCGCGAGACGCTCAATGAGGGCTCGCGTGGCTCGACGGCCGGGCCCAGCCAGCATGTGCTGCGCGGCGCGTTGGTCGCCATGGAGATTGCCCTGGCGATGCTGCTGCTCGTTGGGTCCGGTCTGCTGCTGCGAAGTTTTTCCCGACTGCAAGAAGTTCCGCCGGGTTTTCAGCCCGATCATCTTCTCGTCGCTGACATTCCTCTGTCGCCGACGGCCTATGCCAAGCCGCAAGATCGCTACCAGTTTTTCGACCGTCTCGTCGAGCGCGCCAAGACGCTCCCTGGCGTTCGATCTGCCGCCGCGGCTTCCTTTCTTCCCGTCAGCGGGGGCGGTTCCATCATCCACTTCAATATCACCGGGCATCCTCCGAAATCCCCGCATGAGTTTATCGCCGCAGGGTACCGCACCATAACTCCCAACTATCTTGAGACATTAGGCGTACCGCTCCTACAAGGCAGATTTTTTACGCGCGCGGACAATGAAAAGTCGCCTGCGGTGGTGCTGATTAACGCCACAATGGCTCGCACTTTTTTCCACGACGAGAATCCGCTCGGAAAGCGGCTGCAGCTCGGCGCGCTGCCCGAACAGGAAGTGCCGAACATGGAAATCGTCGGCGTAGTCGGTGATGTTCACTTCGGCCTGGGCACTGACCCGCAAGCGGAAATGTACTTGCCCTATCGGCAGGCGGATTTGCTTTTGCCGGTGTTCCAGCTTTCGGTGGTACTGCGCACAGCAGGCGATCCCTCGCTGGAAACATCGGCACTGCGCAGCGCGCTCGCGGAGATCGACCCGAATCAGCCGCTCGTGAAGGTTCGCACCATGGAAGAAAACATGGCCACCACGGTGGCGCAGCCCCGTTTTCGCACCTGGCTCATCGGAATCCTGGCGATGCTCGCTCTGGTGCTAGCGGCGGTCGGCGTTTACGGTGTGATGTCTTATACCGTGACGCAGCGCACCAGCGAAATTGGCGTTCGTGTTGCGCTTGGCGCGCAGCCGAAGGATGTGTTCCGCATCATCGTTGGCGAAGGGCTGCGGCTCGCGCTGTTTGGCGTGGGTGTTGGCTTGATAGCAGCTCTTGCTCTGACACGCCTGCTGCAAAGCTTTCTCTTCGGCATCAGCGCGTACGATCCGCTTACGTTTATTGCGGTTTCGCTTCTCCTCACGCTTGTTGCCGTCGCGGCGTCCTATTTCCCGGCCCGCCGCGCCACCCGCGTCGATCCCATGATCGCCCTGCGATATGAATAGGATTTAGGTCACAATTCTTTTTCAGGTAGGAGTTTCGTCCTGAAGATAAGGAGGTTGCCCATCGCGCAGTTGCAATAGTGCGCGATCACGGCGCGCGAACTCCAGGACACAAGGATGGCCCCGCCATCCGCCGCATCGAGTAGCCTCGCCGCCAACAGCGGGAAGTCCGCTCATACTTAGGGTCGGTTTGCGGGCCTTCTGAATGCGAAGCCGCTGTTTAAGTCCATCGCTGTGTGAAGAAGTTGTCCTGGGATCAAGCTGCCGGTTACGACGAACACGATGCCGAAGACGGCGCCGACTACTCCTGTCGCGAATATCGCACTCCGTCCTTGATACGCGTGCGCGAAGCCGAAGAGTATCGACGAAATCAGCAAACCCCACCAAACCGAACCCAAAGCCGCGCCGAATAAGCTGAGCACCCAACCGCGGTAGAGAAGCTCCTCGCAAACTCCGGCGGAGATTGACACAACCACCCACACGGCGCGCTCGGTCGAATTTGTCGGCATCAACCGCTTGACGTTCGCCAGCGCCTTTTCCAACTGCTCTGGAGTCGCCTTCTTTTTCTGCGTCTGCTGCACGCCGACAAGAAGTAGAAAGATTGCCGCCACGATTCCGAAAACTACGAGCGTGCGAAAAGTTTTCCCCGTGTGCTCTCCCAAATCGCTGAGCGTGAGGTGACGCATCCGGCTCGTCCAAATACAAGCCGCCGTCAGTGACCAAAGCGCCAGAATATTCCAGATATAAATTTGCATGGTGGACTTCAGTCGCCGATACAGTACGTAATCGAGAATCGGGAAAACCACGACAAGCACAAACGTAAAGATCCAGGCCGGCGTAGTAAGCACCGCGCTCTGCCAAATCTCCGGCCGCGCAATCGTAAACATGCCGCAAAGTCTACCGGCAGGAAGAGAACATCGTCAATCGATAGGCCACGGCAAACTCTGGGGAGGAGGAGCGGCATTTACCGGACAGGCCCATTTCAGATGTGCGTTGAAGTGAAGTTATTTTGCGGAGGGGCGAGGGGCGCGCCAGCGGCGGTTGAATGCCGGAATGAGGGCGCCGCCGAGGTTGGCGAGATTTGCGTCGGGGAACGGGGCGCGATCGGCGCCGGGGCGCAGCGAGCGGAAGAAAGTCTTCAGGAAACGGCCGAAAGCTGCGAACTTTTCCGCGAAAGTAAACTCGAGGGCGCGGCCGTTGGCGCGCACGACGAGCACGGTGACGTCATCGGCTGAAAGATTTTGCGGAAAGCGCTCGCCGATTTCCTGCAGCAGCGAGGGGATAAGTTTTTCAGCAGGGACGTCGCCGAGCAGATTCACGATGCGCAGCAGGCCGTCTTCGCCGAGCATTTGGCCGTCGGCGTCGCAGGATTCCATCAGCGCGTCGGTGTAACTGATCATGCAGTCTCCGGGCTCGAGCTCCACGTCGAGCTGTTCGTAATCCGCGATTTTAAACATGCCCAGCGGAATGTTGCTCAGGCCCTTTTTTTCGGGATGGTCTGCATGGCCGAGGAGCGACCAGCGGCTATCGGCTGCGCGATACAGAAGCGGGCGCGGATGGCCTGCGTTGCAAAGAGAAAGCCGGCGAGTGGGTTCGAAAAAAGTGGTGAGCACAGCGGTGGCGAAACTGCCGTGGCGCGAAAGCTCGGTAAACTGCCGATTGAGAAGGCGGACGACTTCTTTCTGGTCCAGGCGATTGACGAAGCGGCGCATCAGCGTGCGCAGGTCGGCTGCGGTGGAAGCGACGGCTTGGCCGTGGCCGGAAACGTCGGCGAGAAGCAGACGGCTGATGCGTCCGCTGGCGCAACTGGAAACGTAATATACATCCCCGCCGCGCTGCGCCTCGCCGAACGGCTTGCTGTAAACCCACACGTCGAGCCCGCCCAGCTCGACGCCGCTGGAAGTGAGCTGGCTGCCGCCCCAAACTTCCATGCACTGCATATGCTGCGCAGGCGCATCCGTCATGCAAGCATTATAACGGTTGGAAGGGACTTGAGCGGTGGCGATGTTTTGTTCAGGTATGAGTGAAAGGCACCAGAGGATGCGTCGGTACGCGCATCGCGGCTACTGATCGATGATCGTATATCCGACGGGGACCTGGAACAGAGTTGGGTCGGGCTCTGACTGCTGAAGGCTCGTCACTCGCATTTCGATGTCCTTGGAACGCGGGTCGGACGTTTCTCTCAGAAGTATGAAGCCGAGTTCCGTCGAAATCCAAGATTCGTTGGTGACTGTAAGTTCGCGGTCGTTGCCTTCCACGCCCACCGGAATAGTCCTTGTACTCTTCGTTCCGGCCGCCAGGACGCCTAGCATCTGTCGGGAGCCGAGATCTTCGACCACAAACTTTTCTCGAGGATCTGTGGCGGTCGAGGAAACAACCGCATCGTTCGTGGAAAAACGTCGGGGCAGGTCGTCAACGGTCGGAGCGGAGACATTTAACCTCGTGCGCCAGGCGGCATTACGAAAAGGCAGAATGAAGTACGAGAATCCCGCCATCGGATCGTATATTTCAATTAAGGTCAGCTGTCCCGAGGCCTCCTGGTCGGTGTCTTTGATCGTAGTTGACTCGTATCGGACTCTGCCGGTGGAATCGCGAGCGATGAGTGCTTTGGCCTCCGTCACAATGTGGCTTCCGTCACCCAGTGTCTGCGTGTGAGTGATTTCGACCTTGGCCGAAAAAGGGCAACCGGAAAATGATCTGACCATTAATGGACTGCGAGAGTCGCCGCTCTGGGAACATACCGGGGGTTTAGTCTGCGCGGTCGCTGTGAGGGCCGCCATTGAAAGAATTTCGCAGACGAGGATTGCCTTTAGAAGAGTCTTCATCGTCAACCCTCCTGCCACTGGATTTCGCCGTGTACCGCAGAGGTCGTTCGGATACAGATTACTCCAGCGGTCTGTAATCTTTCAATTACCAAGACGGTGCAGAGATGTTTCGGATTACTGCGGAATAACGGTGCGAGCGGCGTCGTGCAGCGGCTTGCCACCGCTTTGTGGGTGCTACAAGGCGACGGAAATATGCCGAGCCTGCCTGCCCGCAGGCAGGCTGAAGCCCGGAGCCCGGAGCTACACAAGCAGAGCCACCACATCCAAATCCGAGAAGTTTCGATTAGTCAGCCGAGTCGCTAGTCCCTGACGCAGATGGGCCTTCCATCATGGTCAGTGGCTTGATGCTCTCCTGCTGGGCATGGTCCGGAGTTAGCTTGGCGGTCGCGTTCTGCGTCGCGGTCGCGCTGAGCATCTCGATCACGCTGAGCGTCTCGATCGCGCTGTGCGTCGCGGTCACGCTGGGCGTCTTGGCCTGGCGCGCCTTGTGGTCCGGGCTGGCCTTGCGGTCC
>JBAVQA010000020.1:0-1646 GCA_049693595.1 Candidatus Acidiferrales bacterium
GGCGGACGCAGCTTTCACGATGCCATCGTGCGCCAGCTATCCATTGCCGGTGCGCCCGAGCGCGGCAAACTCCTCGCCGATTCGCTTGAACTGTTTGACACCATGATCATCCCCTTGGCCCTCGATGAAATCGGGTTGTGCGGCGACACCGAAACTGCGCCAAAGCTTCTGCGTATTGCCGAAGGAGAAGCCCTGCCTCCAGGTTCGGAATATCTGCGCGTCAAGGCTATCGAAGCGCTGGGCAGGATGCGCGCTTTTGTCGCTGTCGACGATTTGCGGCGATATGTGGAATCAAGCAAGACTTTTGGCTGGGCCTATCCGGACGAGATCCGCATGGCTGCCGCTCAAGCCTTAGTGAAACTCGACCCGGAATGGATTCAGGCTTTTCTGCCGGGCTCGGGGCTCGATCCCAAAGTTCTGCCTCTTGCTCCTCTCGATCCCATCCCGGACCGTGATTTCGTGCGCCAACGCCGCTATCGTCGCGTCCGTCTTCCGCGCGCCGTGCCCGCTACAATCACTTCGGCTCGGGGAAAGTTCACCTCCGCGATCAGCGTGCTCAGCCTCGATGGAGGTTTGCTGACCGGCGACATTCAAATTCCGGTTGGAACGGAAGCTACGCTGAAAATTCCCGCCGGCTTGCGCTCCATCAGCATGCAAGCGGTCGTGCGATTCGTTCGCTCGCAACAAGCTGGTTTCGAAATGACCGCTATCGGCCTGGAAGACCGCGCAAAGTTGCGCCGTCTGCTCGTCTCGCTCGGCGGCCCCGACGCCATCATTCGCTAAAGTCTGTTCCGCCACTGACTCCATTCATTTCTTCTTTTTGTGCTTGCTCCCACTCGATTTGCCCTCGCTCGCTGATACCGCTCGCGAATCAGTTCGATCTTGAATCTAACTTCAGTGTTAACGCTAGCCGGCCTAAACCCACTCGGCTCGATTTGAGATTGGACACAAAGAAGTGCTAGGCTCCCGATATGAAAGGCCAGCTCAGGGTGTCTACACCGGCGGAATACATCGCGAAGCTCGAACATACTCGCTAAGTTGATTCGCGAAGGCACCGTAACTTCCCGTTAGCTTTTGCAGGAGCGCAACTTGAAAACTTTGAAGCTCCCCATGCGATTGCGCCTGAATCTCTATGCTCCGTTTCTGGGCGCCGGAATTCGCATCAAGCGGCTCGCGCCCGGCTGGAAAGAAGTTGACGTCGAGATGAAGCTTCGTTGGTGGAACGCGAATTACGTCGGCACCCACTACGGAGGCTCGCTCTACTCCATGACCGACCCGTTCTTTATGGTCATGCTCATTGAAAATCTGGGCAAGGATTACATTGTCTGGGACAAATCGGCAACCATCCGCTTCAAAAGGCCCGGACGCGGAACAGTTTTCGCCAAATTCCGCCTCACCGATCAGCAGATCCACGAAATCAAGCAGGCTCTCACCACCGAAAAGAAGATCGAGCGCGTCTTCACCGTCGAAGTCAAAGACAAATCCGGCACTGTCATCGCCGAAGTCGAAAAGCTCCTGCACATCCGCAAAAAAGACCAAACCTAGGCCCAGGCGGTTTGTATGGATTCCTTTTGTCAAAACGTAGGATGTTGCCATGCGTCATTGCATGGGTGTAAAGTCCACAGCCAATCGGAGGCTTGCGGTGA
>JBAVQA010000021.1:0-16700 GCA_049693595.1 Candidatus Acidiferrales bacterium
AAAGAGAAAGCCATCTTCGCCCGCGCGTATTAACCCTCCCGAACCTATCGTCCGGCGTTTACTCATTCCGTACACCCTTCATTCGCCGCCCTTTCCGCGCGAAACTACAGTGTTAGCATCGTTGTACCGATGGGGCTTGGGCCCGCGGAGGTATCGACAGTGAAGGCGCAAAGAATCCAATTCAAAGAACGCGGCGGAGCAAAGATCAATCTGATGCTCACCTTGATTCTCCTGGGCTCGATGATCTTCTGCGGCGTCATGCTCATCCCGCCGTACTTCACGAATTACCAGCTTACGGATGCTATGAACACCGAAGCTCGTTTCGCCGGCTACAATAGGAAATCCGAAGAGGAAATCCGCGAGGATGTCTGGAAGAAAGTTGTGGAGCTGGGAGTTCCGGCCAAGCGCACGGACATTAAAATCATCAGCGACAACAACACCACTCAAATCAACGTGAATTACACTGTTCCAATAAACATGTTATTCAAGACATACGATTGGGATTTCCACGCCCACGGGGACAACCACTCGCTTTAAATCGGCAATCTAAATATAGTGGAAGCAGGGAGTATGGCGCTCGGACCATGGCGTTGAGTCGCGGACTCTGGGTGGCTTCAGTCGACCCTTTCAAGCTATAGCGGAGAAACCGATTGCGGATTCGAATCGCCCCTGGATTTTGGACTTCCCGGACCGGCATCGCATTGCTGGTTGGGGCCTTGGCTGTATTCATTGCCGCCACTTCGGTTTTCGCGTATTACTACATTCAGTTCGGCCATCTGATCGACCAGCGCCTCACCGGCCAGATTTTTCAGAACACTTCTCGTGTTTATTCCGCACCGGGACACATTTACACCGGCGAAGACCTTCGGCCCGGCGACCTCACCGAATATCTCCTGCGCGCCGGTTACCAGGATGGCGAGGTGCCCGGAGCGCCTGGGCAAGTTCACGTGAAGGGCAACACGATTGAAATCAAGCCCTCTGAACAATCCTTCTTTCACGGCGGAAATGCGCTGCGCGTCGTATTTACCGGCCCGGCTATTTCGCGCATAACGCAAATATCCGATGGCGCTGTTCGTGACTCCGCCGAACTCGAACCGGAAGTGATTACCAATCTTTTTGACAGCTCGCGCGAGAAACGCCGCATCGTCCGCTTTGACGATTTGCCCAAGGATATGGTGAACGCCGTTCTCTCCGCGGAAGACAAGCGATTCTTTGAACACGGCGGTTTCGATATCGTGCGCGTCATGGGCGCCGCGCTCGCCGATTTGAAGATCGGCCATCGCGCGCAGGGCGCCAGCACGATCGACATGCAGGTGGCGCGAAGCTTTTTCTTTTCCACCAAGCGCGAGTGGCGCCGCAAGGTGAAAGAAACGCTGATGGCTTTTGAGATCGACCAGCGCTTCTCCAAGCAGCAGATTTTCGAGCTCTACGCCAACGAGATTTACCTGGGCAATCGCGGCAGTTTCGCTATTCGCGGATTCGGTGAGGGCGCTCAAGCCTATTTCGGCAAGGACGTTCGCGAACTGAACCTCGCGGAAACCTCCTTCTTAGCCGGAATCATTCGCGCGCCGAATCGCTATTCGTCCGCGGAGCGTCACGTGGACCGCGCCATCGAATCCCGCGACCGGGTTCTCGCGCAGATGGTCGAGAACGGATACGTCACCCAGGAGCAGTCCGACGCCGCCAAGAAATACAAATTTCACTTCGTGAACGGAGGCGTCGAGAGCAGTTCCGCCCCCTACTTCGTGGACATGGTGAAAGACCATCTCCTCGAGCAATTTTCCGAAGCCGATCTCCAGACCCAAAGCTATCGCATTTACACCACCCTCGATCCCGATCTTCAACGCGCCGCAAGCGCGGCAGTCGACGCCGGGGTGCTGGGAGTGGACAAGCTCCTCGAAAAGCGCTACGCCGCTTGGAAGAAAAAGGGACAAGCCGTTCCGCAAGTGCAGGTGGCGCTCGTGGCCCTCGATCCCCGTACCGGAGAGATTCGGGCATTAATCGGTGGCCGCAACTATGGCGAAAGCCAGCTCAATCATGCCCTCGCTCATCGTCAACCAGGTTCCGTGTTCAAGCCTTTCGTATACGCCGCGGCGTTCTCGAACGCAGCCCAAGGACTGACGCCGGTCGTAACCCCGGTTACCACCGTGGAAGACATCCCCACCACCTTCACTTTCGACGGCAAGGAATACACTCCCGACAATTACGGCGAAACTTTTTACGGTACCGTCACCGTGCGAGACGCGCTCATTCATTCGCTCAACGTCGCCACCGTACAGGTCGCTCAACTGATCGGTTACCAGCGCGTCGTGGAAGTCGCGCGGCAAATGGGACTCGGCTCCAACATTCTGGCTACTCCCGCCGTCGCCCTCGGCGCGTATGAGATGACGCCCGTTGATGTCGCCGCAGGCTATACGCCTTTCGCCACCAACGGCCTTCGTTCTGAACCAATCTTCCTACGCAGCGTGCTAGCCGCCGACGGCAGTGTGGAGGAATCCGCCACTCCGCGCACGCGGGCAGTCCTGGACCCGCGCGTCTCCTATCTCGTGACCAGCCTCATGGAGGACGTTATCAATCGCGGAACGGGCGAAACTGTCCGTTCATTGGGTTTTACGGCGCCCGCGGCAGGGAAGACGGGAACCTCCCGCGATGGATGGTTTGCAGGCTTCACCTCGAACCTTCTCTGCGTCGTCTGGATCGGGTTTGACGACAACCGAGACCTGGGCTTGTCCGGCAGCCAGGCGGCCGCGCCTCTCTGGGCGGACTTCATGAAGCGCGCGGTCGCATTGCCTCGCTACCAGAACACGCAGCCTTTCGAAGCTCCTCCCGGTGTTATGGCCGAATCGATTGACCCACAGAGCGGTCAGCTTGCCACCCCGGCTTGCCCGCAAACAGTCACGGAATATTTCGTCTCCGGCAGCGAACCCACTCAACTCTGCGGACTGCACGGCGGACATCTGGCGCAAGCTCCGGGTACCTGGCTATCGCATTTATTCGGGAAGAACGGAGACGCGGCTCCTCCCGCTGCCAATTCTGCGGCTCAGCCCCCGAACGCTGCTAACCCGGCCGAGCAAACGCCACCGGCCGACGCGGAAAAGAAAAAGGGGTTTCTTGGCAAGGTTTTTGGTATATTCGGACAAAGCAAGAAGCCTGCGGATACCCCGAAACCACAACCGTAGGCCAAGCGCGGAAAAGGAGTCGGGCAATGAGTCGATTGACTCTGTTTGCCATCCCGCTAGCTCTCCTGAGCGCAGGACCGAGCCGCGCGCAAGTCCCTGTCAGTTACACCAAGACGGCACAAGCATCGGAAAGTTCGGCGGTCAATTCTTCTGCGATGACCCCGCGCCAGATTGCTGAAATGCAGGGCGACATCCTGATGGCCCGCAAAGAATACGCGGACGCCGTGATCGCATATATCAAGATCCTCGGAACGGATCCCGACAGCCCTCAGTTGCTGAACAAAGTGGGAGTCGCGTGCCAGCAGCTCGGTGATTTAAACAAGGCCGAGCGCTTTTACAAGAAGGCCATTCACGCCGACAAAAACTTTTCCAGCGCCATCAACAACTACGGCACCGTGGAGTACGAAAAAAAGCATTTCGGCAAAGCGATCACTCTGTACAAAAAGGCCCTTGAATATCACTCGGAACCGGCCACGCTATACAGCAACCTGGGCTACGCTTACTTCGGCAATAAGGAATATCCCCAGGCCATGAGCAGCTTTGCTCAAGCGCTTGCGCTCGACCCGGAAATCTTCGAACGGCATGGAACCAGCGGCTCCGTGATCCAGCAGAGAACGGCGACCGACCCCGGGATGTTCTACTTCTTCGTGGCCAAGACCTACGCTCAGAACGGAAACGCCGAGCGTGCCGCGCACTACCTGAAAATGGCGCGCGACGACGGCTACAATAATTTCCTCTCCGCGCAAACCGACGTTGCCTTCACGCGCGTGATCAAAGATCCTCGCGTCCAGGAAGTCTTGCAAGTGCCGCCGTCCTACGCGGCCCCGTCGAAGAAGCAACAATCAAACTAGTCGGCCCCGCGCCTTCGCGACCGGCTTGCGAATCTTCAGGGGGTCGGAGCTTTAGCTCCGACAAAAAACGGTGGCGCGCAGCGCCAGCCTTTCGCGGCGCAGTTTCCGCGAGCAGCTTACTTGTCGTCCGATCCTTTCGCCTCGACAAACACCAAATCGTAAACGCTCCCGCTTCCGTTTGCCTTGACGCTGGCAATGTGTTGCATTTCCTTCGAGCCGGACTTTAGAATGATTTCTCCCTTCTCCGCATGGTCCGAATCGCAGTCCAACCCGTTCGAGGGTTTGTCTTTCTGCGCTGCCGCCTCAGCAGGATCCGAACAATTCAAGACCTTGCCGTATTTTGACAACGCCTTGCGGTAGAACTTCGCGATTTTGTCCGGCGCGTCGTCCGACTCCATTTTCACCACCGCAATCTTGAATCCAAACGATCCGCCCCACGCGCCGAGCTGTAGGGACGAACTATCGTCGGAATCGTCCTTGTGCCGCCGCGATCCCGGATACATCGGCAAGCCGATCTCTTTCGCGCTGGCGTTCTTGCTGGCGATAAATCCAATACTGTCGCTGTCTGATTTATTCGCCTCCGAATCTTTCTTGTCCTGCGCGGCAGCCGGCATCGCCGCCGCCAAAAGTATCAGCCCCATCAAAATCGCCGGAACCGACCGTCCGAGCCACGTCGGACCAATCAGCCTTCCGCCGAAAACAGACCGCCGCTGTTTCATACTCGTCTCCTCACTCCGTCAGCACAAGATACGCCGTGCCGCACCTGAATGTTCCACGATTCCCGTGGGAGCCGGGCCGGTACATGAATGTTTTGCGGAACTTTCGAAGCCGGACGAATTCTGCTGCTATAATAGCCGCCGGAATGGCTCTCCGCTCATTTCGCTGTTTGATTCTGTTTGTGTGCGTGGCTGCAGGCTCATTCGTCGTCTTCAACCGCAGCGCCGTCGCCCAATCAGCCTCGCCCACCGGGTCGCCTTCGGCCGCCGCTTCCAACGTCGTCGAGCTTCACATCGACGGCGAGATTGAGCCAATCCTCGCCGAATACATCGTTCGTGGCATTGGCCAAGCCAATGACCAGCACGCCAGCCTGGTCCTCATTACGATGAACACTCCGGGCGGCCTCGACACCTCCATGCGCTCGATCATCCAGGCCATCCTGCGCTCGTCCGTTCCCGTCGTCACTTACGTGTATCCCACCGGCTCGCGCGCAGCTTCCGCCGGATTTTTCATTTTGCTTTCAGCCGACGTAGCCGCTATGTCTCCCGGCACGGAAACAGGCGCCGCTTCGCCGCTCCTCGAATTGGGTGGCCAGCCCGTTCAAATAGACGACACGTTGCGCAAGAAAATCGTAAACGACGCGACCGCCTACCTCCGCGCCTACACCAGCAAGCGCGGCCGCAACTCCGATCTGGCAGCCACCGCAGTCACCGACGCGAAAGCCTTCAGCGACAAAGAAGCGCTCGACGGTAAGCTCATAGAAGTCGTTTCGGCCTCGCGCGAAGATCTGCTCGCAAAGCTCGACGGCCGCACCGTTACGCGCTTTGATGGAGCTACTGTACAACTCGCGCTGCCGCATCCCGTCATCTCCGCCGTCGAAATGACCTCGCGCGAGAAATTCCTTTCGCGTATCGTTCAGCCCGACGCATTTTTCATTCTATTGATCATGGGTATTCTCGGCCTTTACGCAGAATTCACGCATCCGGGAGCTTTCGCCCCGGGCGTGATGGGCGTGATCGCGCTGGTGCTGGCTTTGTTCGCCATGCACTTGCTGCCGATTAATTTCGCCGGCTTGTTGCTCATTGTCGTCGCGCTCGTGCTTTTTGTCCTCGAAGCCAAATATCCAACGCACGGCGTTCTGGGCGTGGGAGGAGTGGTGGCCATGGTGCTGGGCGCGCTATTTCTGATTGACTCCCCGCTCACGGGAATGGGTGTGAGCCTGGGCGCGGCTCTGGGCGTGGCCATCCCATGTGCGGCGATTATTATTATTCTGATGCGCCTCGTTCTGCGCTCGCGCACCTGGAAACAGACCACCGGCAAAGAAGAACTGATTGGCGAAGTAGGCGAAGTGACGGAGGCAGTGGAACCCCCCGGCGTGGGAATGGTATTTGTTCATGGAGAACTCTGGCGCGCCGCTGCGCGAGGCGGGGAAGAAATCCCCAAGGGCGCGCACGTTCGAGTGAAAAAAATTGCCGGGCTGACGCTCGAAGTCGAGCCGGTGAAGACGCCTCAATCGGCGTCTTCGTAACAGATTTATCGAGGAGAGAGCGAATGGAATTTCCAGTGATCCTCTTGGGTTTCGGCGTACTGATTTTTCTTTTCTGGCTGGTGAATTCCGTTTACGTAATCAAGGAATGGGAGCGCGGTGTCGTGCTGCGCCTGGGACGCATGCTGCCCGAAGCGAAAGGCGCGGGCTTGCAACTGGTTTTCTTCCCCATCGACAAGCTCACCCGCATCTCGCTGCGAATCGAAACGCTCGACGTCCCGCCGCAAGATGTCATCACGCGAGATAACGTCTCCGTGAAAGTGAACGCCGTCTGCTACTTCCGCGTGGTGGATGCCAATCTCGCCCTTTCGCAGGTCCAAAATTATCTCTACGCCACCTCCCAGCTCGCCCAGACCACTCTGCGCAGCCTCGTCGGCCAGTTCGAATTAGACTCCATCCTTTCCGAGCGCGAAAAGGTAAACGCCAAGCTGCAACAAATCCTTGACCAGGATACCGAGCCTTGGGGTATCAAGGTAACTAAGGTTGAGGTCAAGCAAGTCGATATTCCGGAGAATATGCAGCGCGCCATCGCGAAACAGGCCGAAGCCGAGCGCGAACGCCGCGCCAAGATCATTCACGCGGAAGGCGAGTTCGAAGCCTCCGCGAAATTGGCGGACGCAGCCGAAATACTCGAGAAACAGCCCGCTGCGATTCAGCTTCGCTATTTGCAGACTTTGACCGAGATCGGCGTGGAAAAGAATACGACCATAGTCTTCCCGCTGCCCGTTGACATAATTTCGCAGTGGATGAAGCTGGCCGGCAAGTAGACAGGAACGAGTACAGACGATGGCACGAAATGGAAGCCGCGGTGGTGGCGAACGGGTGCTGGAAAGCCGGCATCTCGTAGGACTGTTTCTCGGCGTTGTCCTTTTGTGCGGCGTCTTTTTCACGCTCGGTTACGTGATGGGACGCAATCAGTTCGGTGGCTCGGTTCATGCCGCGGAATCGGTTTCGAGAAACGCGCCGTCCGCGAAATACAGAGAAACGGACCAACCGGCCACGATCCCTGAAAACCCTTTCCCGGATAAAAAGGACAACGATCATCTCTGGTCGGACTCTCCGGCGAAATCCCCGGCGACTTCAAACGCGCCCCCCAAGCCCAACGCGGCGACCCCAGCGCCCACATCCAAACCTGCGGTGCCCGACCCGAAACTCGCTCAGCATTACCAGGCGCCTGTTCCTTCCAAGCCCGGCATTCTTCTTCAGGTTGCTGCGCTCCGGCGCCAAAGTGACGCCTTGGAAATGGCTGAAGCTATCCAGCAGAAGAAGCTTCCTGGTTTTGTCGTCACGCCCGGGCCGGACAATTTTTACCGCGTGCAAGTCGGTCCCTATCCGGACATGGCCGCAGCCGAAGCCGCAAAACGCGCCCTCGAACAATTCGGTTTCAAGCCTATAATTAAACACTGAATGAACTTGCCCCGTTACGCGCGAGTCCTGCTCGCCATCGGCAGTGGAGTCGCTCTCGGTCTTTCTTTTCCCAACTACAATTTGTATCTGCTCGCGTGGATCGCCATGGGAATGCTCGTTCTGGCCTCGGCCGGAGCGCCGCTGAAGGAAGCGCCGCTCTACGGATTTCTCCACGGCCAGGTGTTCTACCCGGTGTGCCTCCCCTGGGTGGATACGGTCATGAAGCAATACGGCAACATCGACCCGTGGATCGCGGCGGGGTTCGTAGGGCTGATCGGTTTCATCGGCGGCCTGATTTGCACGATTTTTTCCACCGGTGTTGCCTTGGCATCGAGGAAAAGCAAGTTGCTGGCGTGCCTGCTCGCGCCGTTCCTGTGGACCTCCCTGGAGTATTTCCGCACGAACATCCCCATCATCGGCTCCTCGTGGGACTTGTCCGGCTATCCCGCCGCTCGCAGCCTGGCTCTGCTGCAAATCACCTCGGTCACCGGCATTTACGGCCTGTGCTTTCTGATTGCTGCATACGGTTCGCTGCTCGCGTATGCCATCCTAGTCAAAACCCGGCGCGTTTGGAGCTTCGCCGCGATCGTTACGTTTGTCCTGGTCGTCGTGGTGATCGGCGGCCCGTATCTTGTCCCGCAGGCCACGCCGCATTACGTCGCGCATCTGGTCCAGACTAATTTTCCGCAGTCGGAAAGCTATCCGTCGGACTGGATGCAAATTCATGCCGGAGAGCTCGACGAACTCGGGCGCATCAGCGTGGATGCAGCGCGCCGCGTTCCTGGAATAGTCATCTGGCCGGAAGTTCCCGCGCCGTTCAGTTTTGAGGAAGCGCTCTTCGCCCAGCGCGCGCAACGAATCGCGATCAACTCCGGAAATTATTTTCTGGTCGGCGTCCTGGATTGGAAGCAGGACTCCGGCGGAAAGTTTCTCGCATACAACAGCGCTGTGCTCCTGAATCCCCAGGGCCAGCGTGTATATTCTTACAACAAGATTCATTTGCTGCCCTTCGGCGAATACGTTCCGCTACGCGGGTGGCTGACATTTGCAAAGCGCCTGACTGCGGACATCTCTGATTTCACTCCGGGCTCGCAATACACCATCGCGCAGGTTCCCCAGGGAAGATTCGGTGCCTTCATCTGTTACGAGGCCATTTTCCCCAGCGAAGTTCGCCGCTTCACGGCCGCCGGCGCGCAATTGCTCATTACGATTTCGAACGATGGCTGGTTCGGGCGCTCCTCCGCTGCAGAACAACACATGGCCATGGCGCGCGTCCGCGCAGTGGAAAATCGCCGCTGGCTTTTGCGCGACACCAACAACGGTTACACTGAATCCATCGATCCGTACGGTCGGACCGCCGCTCAGTATCCGTTGGATATCCGCGGCCAGCTCGATGCGCCTTACGATTTTCGCAGTGACATGACGCCCTACGCCCGCTTCGGCGATTGGTTCTCCTGGCTCTGTGTGATCGCAACCATCGCGATTCTGTTCCTAGCCCTAAAGCCGCGCCCGTCTGAGCCGGTGCTGCGAGCTGCGAAGCCCGTCCGGTGATAAAGTCGGAAGTTAGCTTTGGCTGTTGATTTTGAGGGTGCGGATTTTGACTTATTTTTGCACTGAGAAGTACAAAGGCGAAATAGAATGGCTGAACACATAGAAGACTTGCAGCAACGCTACGCCGAGCTCAAGAAACGCATCGCGCTCGTGCGGAGCTTTCTTTGACGCCGGCTCCGCTCGAAAGCAACTCGCCGTTCTGGAAGAAAAAGTAAGCGACCCTGACTTCTGGCAGAACCAGGAAAAAGCGCAAGTTCTCCTGCAGGAGCGCAAGCAGGTCGAAGACCGCGTGAACGCGGAAAAGACTCTCGACACCAAATCCAGCGACATCGAAACTTACTTCAACCTCGCGCGTGAAGAATCCGACGACGCGCAGCGCAACTCTCTGCTCGAAGACGTCAGCAAAGAGCTAGCCTCCGCCGATTCGTATCTGTCCGAGCTGGAAACCAAAACACTTCTCGCCGGCGAAAACGATCGCCTCAACGCCATCGTCACCATCAAACCCGGTGCCGGCGGCACGGAATCCCAGGACTGGGCCGAAATGCTCCTGCGCATGTACCTCCGCTGGGCGGAACAAAAGGGTCTCGGCGCCACCGTGATCGACTCAACTCCCGGTGAAGAAGCCGGAATCAAAACCGCCACCGTGCAGATCGCCGGCGAAAACGCTTACGGCATGCTCTCGGGTGAAAGCGGCGTACATCGCCTCGTGCGCATCTCCCCCTTCGATCAAGCCGCCCGCCGCCACACGTCCTTCGCGTCCGTCTTTGTCATCCCCGAAATCGACGACAAAATCGACATCGTAGTCAAACCCGACGATCTTCGCATCGACACGTTCCGCGCCGGCGGCCACGGCGGCCAAAACGTCAACAAGGTCGAATCCGCTGTCCGCATCACCCATCTCCCGTCCGGCATCGTCGTTCAGTGCCAGAACGAGCGCAGCCAGCACAAAAATCGCGAATGGGCCATGAAAGTCCTCCGCTCCCAGCTTTACGAGCTCGAACTCGAAAAGCGCAGCGAGGCGCTGCACAAGCTCGACGCCTCCAAGCCCGAAATCAGCTTCGGCAGCCAGATTCGCTCCTACACCATGCAGCCCTACCAGCTCATCAAGGACCACCGCACGAAGCTCGAGCGCGGTGACGTGGACAAGGTCATGAACGGCGATCTCGATCCCTTCATCCGGGCCTACCTCCTATTCCGTCGCGATAATGGAGCCGGCGCCGCAGGTGCCCGCTAGCGCGCAATCGAGCGGAAATTCGCTGCTCGTGGCTCAAATCGCCCGTAGCGGCGCAAGCCCTGCATCGACATTTCCAGCCCCGAAAATCGCCGTTCAAACCGCATTTAACGCCTTTCGGTGCATAAGATTGACACGTCTATACCCCTATGCTAGCGTTTCCGTTCGGTCCAATACTGCACGAAACGCAATTTGGCCCCGCACTTGCCTTTCAATCTGCTGGAGGATACTTTTTTGGCGCACTCTGACGAAAAATTCTTGTTTACCTCGGAATCTGTAACCGAGGGCCATCCCGACAAAATCGCTGACCAGATTTCCGATGCCGTTCTAGACGCCGTCCTAAAGGACGATCCCATGGGCCGCGTTGCTTGCGAGACCCTCGTCACCACCGGACTTGTCGTCGTAGCCGGTGAAATCACCACGACTACTTATGTCGATTTCTCCGATCTCGCTCGCGAAGTGATTCGCGACGTCGGCTACACCCGCGCCAAATTCGGCTTCGACGCCGAAACCTGCGGAGTAATTTGCGCCATCAAAAAGCAGTCTCCCGACATCGCTATGGGCGTAGATACCGGCGGCGCCGGCGACCAGGGCTTGATGTTCGGCTTCGCTTGCGATGAAACGCCCGAGTTGATGCCCATGCCTATCCAACTCGCGCACAGCCTCACGCACAAGCTCGCTGAAGTCCGCAAGAAGGGAATTGTCGATTTCCTCCGCCCAGATGGAAAATCCCAAGTAACAATCGAATATATTGACGGCCGCCCCGCTCGCGTTGATGCCGTGGTCATTTCCACCCAACACAGCGACAAGGTTTCACACAGCAAGCTCGAAGAAGCAGTGATGGCCGAAGTCATCAATCCTGTCCTTCCCGGCGCCATGGTCGACAAGAAGACCAAGTACTACATCAATCCCACCGGCCGCTTCGTAACCGGCGGTCCCATGGGCGACGCGGGCCTGACCGGCCGCAAGATTATCGTGGACACCTACGGCGGCTACAGCCGTCACGGCGGCGGCGCTCTGTCCGGAAAGGACGCCACCAAGGTTGACCGCTCCGCTTGCTACATGGCGCGCTACGTCGCAAAAAACATTGTAGCCGCCGGCCTGGCCACCAAAGTGGAAGTCCAGCTCGCGTACGCCATAGGCGTTGCCGAGCCGGTTTCCGTAATGGCCGACACCTTCGGCACCGGAACGATTCCCAATTCGCAAATCACCGAGATCATTCGCGCGTTCTTCAAGCTAACTCCCAAGGGAATCATCGAAACGCTCGATCTCCGCCGCCCGATCTACCGTCAGACAGCTTCCTACGGTCATTTCGGCCGCACCGGCCCGGGCTTCACCTGGGAGAAAACAGATAAGGCCCAAGCCATCAAGAAAGAGGCCGGCTCGCGCGGCGCCGTAGCAGTGTCGCGCAGCTAAATTTTCCAGGGTTTTATGTAGCGCCGGGCTTTAGCCCGGCATCTTGGTTTTCGTTTTTCGCTGGCAATACTTGATTTTCTCCGCAAAATTAAAAACTTAAGGGAGTTCTCGTGGAAACGACTGCACCAAAGCTGACCGGCGACGTAAAAGACCTCGCCCTGGCCGAAAAAGGCAAACGCAAAATCGAATGGGCCAATCAGCACATGCCCGTTCTGCAACTCATCCGCAAGCAATTCATAAAAGACCAGCCGCTCAAAGGCGTCCGGATGTCCGCTTGTCTCCACGTCACCAGTGAGACCGCCAACCTGGCCATCACCCTGCGCGACGGCGGCGCTGACGTTGTCCTGTGCGCTTCCAATCCGCTATCCACCCAGGACGAAGTCGCCGCCTCTCTCGTCAAGGATTACAACATCCCGACCTTCGCCATTAAGGGCGAAGACAACGCCACCTATTACGCGCACATCAACGCCGCGCTAGATCACAAACCGCAGATCACCATGGACGACGGCGCGGACCTCGTCACGATCCTGCTCACCAAGCGCCCCGACCTGGTGAAGAACATCAGCGGCGGCACCGAAGAAACCACCACTGGCGTAATCCGTCTTCGCGCCATGGCCAAAGACGGCACGCTGAAATATCCCATCGTCGCCGTGAACGACGCGCTCACCAAGCATCTCTTCGACAATCGCTACGGCACCGGCCAATCTTCGATTGACGGCGTCCTCCGCGCCACAAACCTCCTCATCGCGGGACTCCGCGTGGTTGTTTCCGGCTACGGCTGGTGCGGCAAAGGCGTCGCCATGCGCGCAAAAGGCCACGGCGCAGACGTCATCATCACCGAAATCAATCCCGTCCGCGCTCTCGAAGCCGTGATGGACGGTTTCCGCGTGATGCCCATGGCCGACGCCGCTAAAATCGGCGATATCTTCATCACCGTCACCGGCAACAAATCAATCCTCACGCACGATCATTTCGAACGCATGAAAGACGGCGCGGTCATCGCCAATTCCGGCCACTTCAACGTCGAAATCGACATCCCCGCTCTGGAAAAGCTTTCCAGCTCGAAAAAGCCGGCCCGCCCGTTCGTGGACGAATACGTGATGAAAGATGGCCGCAAGCTTTACCTGCTCGGCGAAGGCCGCCTCATCAACCTCGCAGCCGCCGAAGGCCACCCTGCTTCCGTGATGGACATGAGCTTCGCCAACCAGGCTCTCGCCTCCGAATACCTGGTTAAGAACGCCAGCAGCCTGAAGCACGAGGTCTACTCCGTCCCCGAGAATATCGACCGCCACATCGCCAAACTCAAGCTCGACTCCATGGGCATTCAGGTCGACAAGCTCACCCCCGACCAGGAGCAATACCTAGCTTCCTGGTCCGAAGGCACCTAGCACTTGGTGACAATCCGGTCAGGATTGTCATCTGCGGATGTGCTGTTTTGAGGTTGTGGCGGCCGCCTTCAGGCGGGGATGTTTCTGTTCCTCCGCCGCGCGATCGATCACGAGTGTCACATCCGGCCCACGGGGCAAGCTCTCCTATCAGGTAAAGGTCAGAGTTGTCATGCCTTCGGTTCACCGGAGGATATCGTCGTGCGGCTCACGGCACGACGGATGCTTCGGCCTCCAGCCAGTACGTGTTGCGCGCCCTGAGCTGGAGCCCCGGTCTGTCCCTTAGCGTCAGTTCCAGGGCATGGAGCCCTGCGCTTGGCGATTCCGGGCGGAAGCTCAGCAAGTAGTAATTTGGCACATCATTCGAGATGGCGAGTAACCCCCGCTTCAGCGACGCTGCGTTCGTAAACGCGAAGTATTCGCCCCCGGTCAATTGCGCCACGGACTCGGGCACGTTGCGCTTCAGTCCGTCTTTCGCGGCGATAAACGCCATCCGCACCAATCGCAACGGTGGAAGCAGGTCGCTCGCGCAGTCCAGCGCCTGAACGCGGCGATTTCCGTGCGCGTCCGGGTCGGCGCCGGGATCCTGACTCATGCAGCCGCCCGGTCCATACGGCTCGTGCCCGTAAGGCGTTCCTTCCGGCAAAGGCACCTTCGATGCCTCGTGCTTCACCGCCGTTTTCGTCGTGGAAAAGCCGAAACTATAAATCGCTGTGTTCGTATCGCTGACCGAGCGCACGGCATCGTCCAGGCTCGTCTCGCTGCCACGGTCGGCCGTTTCGGTCACAAGCAGCACCGCGCGACGGTACCGCGGCGGCACGTCGCGCAAAAGGTCGATGCCGAAATTGAGCGCGTCAAGAATGGCCGCCCCTTGATCACCCTCGCTCAGGTTGGCAATCGTTCTTGCTGCGGCGTCCGTATCGTCGGTGAAATCCTGTGCGATTTGAGGTTTGCTGTCAAAGCTGACCACGGCGACGAGATGCCGCACATCGCCGATGACCGCATCGAGCTCCGCACCAAGATTGTCGTAGTCGTGCAGATGCCGCGTGCCCTGCCCGCCAGTCTCCACAATTACCACCAGCGCCAGCGGCTGCGAGTCCGTATCGGTCTCCAACTGCAAAGTCTGCGGCACGCCGTTATCTGTGAGGATGAAATCGTGGGCGGTGAGCGAGAAGACAGTCTCGCCGGATTTGGTTTTAACCAACGCGGGGACGAGCACCACAGTAGAGCTGGTGCGAATTCGATTTCCTGAATGCGGCGAGTCGGTCGTTTGTTGTTTGCCCGCTGGGCCGGGAGAAGAGCCTCCGTTTTGGCTTTGCGCGTGAGCGAGTGGTCCGGCCGTGAGCAGAAGCAATATCACGGTGCCATACACGTATTTAGGCAATCGCCCCATGCCAGATTTTATGTGATTCAACGGCGCCTGCGCTGGTTGTCTATCGCCTGAGGTACCGCCTGGCTACCCCTGAGTAGTCGCGTAATCGGACAAGTGTGGGCATCCAAGTCGACAAGCTCACCCCCGACCGAGAGCAATACCTAGCCAACTGGTCCTAAGGCACCTAACGGGAAACCTTCGTCCTGCGTACCTCCGAAGGCACAGTCTCGCCCTGAACCTTTGAGAATTCCGCGCAGACTTGTTACGTTTATTCGTGCCCATCGTGCCCCCTCCCGACTTGCGCCCGCAGAATCGCAGGCGCAGCAAACGCATCCAGATCAGAATCCCAGTTGTGGTTCGACTCCGGGACGCCGGCAAGTCCTCCGTGTCAGAGAAGACGGAAGCTATTATTGTGAACGACCACGGTGCGCTGATACTTCTCGCCACTGCCACGGAGATCAATCAGATAATTCGCGTTGAGAATCCCACCAATGGTGAAGAACTGCTTTGCCGGGTCACGAGCCGTGGCGACAGCTTCATGGGAAAGACACAGGTTGGAGTCGAATTCATCGTGCCCACGCCCGGATTTTGGCACATCCCTAATCCAAAAGATTCGAAATCAACCCCGAGTCCAAAAAAGTGACACATCCGCAGCCGTGAACCCTGCCCCATTCCACCACTAGTTATGTCTTTCCCGGTTCCGCAGCTTGTAGAAAACAACAGCAGCAACATTGCTCACCACCACCGTCCCCGCAATCTTCGCCGCGTACGCGAGCAGATTCACCACATCGAGAGGGCGCCCACCGGATTCGTCATCCGCTACTGTTCAGCCAGCGGTTAACCGCACGAAACACCAAGTGTGTAACAAAAATTCCGAACAAAATCGCCAGCCCCAAACATGCATAGAATTCAGCTATTGCTTGCCATTTCGTTGGAGGCGGATAGATAAACTGAATTTTGAAAAGCCCGGAAAAGAACAAAAAGCGGAATGCAGTTGTGAAAAAACACCAACACGCCGCCAGACCGCAGGCCACCGCCGCCATAAGGGCAAGCCCAAGATGTGCATCTTCAGTTTTGGATGCTTGGTAGCGCATCGACCTGCGAACTCCGGTGCTAGCCGACTGGGTTTACTCGAATCACCGATAGTGGCTCATTTTGAATTTTGGCTCTTCGACTTTTCCCATGCATCTGACCATGAAAGTATGACTATTTGCTGGAATCTAGAATCCTGTGCTCTTTGAACGTCATTGATCGTGAATGGAGTGTGCTCTTTCACCGCGATGACGTTCCATTCGGTCGGCTTATTGTCGTCCGTATAGATGATGTACTGATGATTCCATCCAATTCGATGCACCGGACCGGCGATGCTGGACTGGTTCCCGCGAACAAAAAGGTACAGAGCCTCCGCTGCTTCACCTTGCATTAAATAGTAATCACCAGCTATTGGCCGCCTAGGGGCAAACATGTCACCCCATCCCATGCAACCGGATAGGGGTACAAAAAGAAAGAGCACGGCGACGACTCGGCTTCTAGCTAGACTCTTCACGCCGAAATCATACAGCTCGAATGAGAGAATTGCCACGGCCTCCAACGCCGCCGACCAAGCCCTTGTGCAAATGCGTCTTCTCGACGAGCCTAGCCATGTATTCCCCGATTGCGCAACTTGTAGAACACCACCGCAGCGACATTGCTTAGCACCACCGTCCCGGCAATTTTCGCCGCGTAGGCGAGCGGATTCACCACATCCACAAACGGATACACCGAGACCAGCAAACTGAAGAGGGAAGCGCAGAATCCGGCAAACGAAACCCACTTCAGCCAGGATGGCAGCGATTTGCGCAACGCCGCCGCCCCCACCATGGGAATCGCAAACATGGCCATATACATCAGCTCGTAATGCGTCAGGCTGGCATTCGACAGCACCTGAAAAGCTTCTTGCGCGTGCACGCCGACGCTCCCCAACACCACCAGCAGAATCATCAGCGCGGACGTGCAGAGAATCGAATTCACCGGCGTCTTCCATCGCGGATGCAAGCGCGTAAACC
>JBAVQA010000022.1:0-8038 GCA_049693595.1 Candidatus Acidiferrales bacterium
ATTGATATTGGCGGGCCGGCGATGGTGCGTTCGGCGGCGAAGAATTTTCAGAGCGTTGGAGTAATCACCGATGCGGCAGACTACGCTGCGGTTGCGGAAGAGCTGTGCGGCAAACGGGAGTTGAGCCTAGCGACGAGGCTGGAGTTGGCGCGAAAAGCTTATGCGCGCACGGCGCGGTACGACGGCGAGATCGCGACGGAACTCGAGCGGCTGGCGGCGAATGGCGAGGTGAGAATCGGCGCGCTGGAAAAATTGCCGCAGCGGATTCACATCGCTCTCGAGCGCCGGCAAACGATGCGGTATGGAGAAAATCCGCACCAGCAGGCGGCGCTGTACATCCCGGCGGGGCGGCCTGCAGCGGGATTGGCGGGCGCGAAGCAACTACAGGGCAAAGAGCTTTCGTACAACAATCTGGTGGACCTGGATGCGGCGTGGAATCTCGTCGCCGAATTTCGCCGGCCCGGTGTCGCTATTGTGAAACACAACAACCCATGCGGCGCGGCCGAGCAGGAATCTTTGCGCGATGCGTACGTGAAAGCGCTGGAATGCGACCCAATCTCGGCGTTTGGGGGCGTGCTGGCGTTCAACCGGGCGCTCGACGGCGAGACGGCGGAGGAAGTGGCGAAATTATTCGTCGAGTGCATCGTCGCGCCGGGCTACGAAGGCGCTGCGCTTGAGAAGTTGGCTGCGAAGAAAAATTTGCGGCTGCTTGAAATGCCGCGAGAAGCCGCTAAGGGCGAGATTGAGGAACTCGCATTCAAACACATCTACGGAGGCGTGTTGGTGCAGGAAGCCGATCGCCACGAGTTAAACGAAAAGGAATTAAAAGTTGTCACGGAACGCGTGCCCACGGCAGCGGAATTGCGCGCTCTGCTTTTCGGCTGGAAGGTTTGCAAGCACGTGAAGTCCAACGCGATTGTTTTCGCGCGCGAAGGACAAACGGTGGGAGTGGGCGCGGGACAAATGAGCCGAGTGGACTCGGTGAAGATCGCGGTGATCAAAGCTGCTACGGCGGGGCTTTCGCTTGCGGGGAGCGTGGTGGCATCCGACGCGTTTTTTCCGTTCCCCGACGGCGTGGAGGAAGCGGGGAAAGCCGGAGCGACGGCGGTGATCCAGCCGGGAGGTTCAGTGCGCGACGCAGATGTGATTGCAGCGGCGAACAAATTGGGGATGGCTATGGTTTTTTCCGGTGTGCGGCATTTCCGGCATTAGGTTTTTCCGGCGCGGGTTTCTCCCGGTGGTATGTGATCTCGACGACTTGTATCTCGCCGCTTTCCGGAATTATTTCCGAGCGCGCTACAAAGGTGTCCGCGTCGATGCGCGTGAAAATGGAGCGCTTGGGCATACCGTCTCGCGGGTTTTCGAAGACAAATTTGTTGGCTTCGAATTTTCCGAGATTCAGAACGGTGGCATCTGATTTTTCCCAGGGCAAAAGCTGCGGCGTGAAATGGCGCAAGTAGAGGTCGACTCCGCCGGATTTTTCCACCAGCGTAAATAATTCGGTGACCAGCGTTTTGTCGCCCTCGGCCAGACGAAAAACTCCCAGCATCTCGCCTGCTTTCGGCCCCAGCCAGGCCTGTTCCGCGACTCGAGGGCCCCACTCGCCGCGCCAGCGACCTTCGAGCCAGACGAAATTGTCGAGCACGGATTCCGGCGCGAGGGTTGCCGATGAGCTGGAGGTCTGGGCGGGTGCGGTGCTTGCCGAGCCGCGTTGCGCTCGCACGGTTTTCGGCAATCCGAAGCATAGTGGTAAGACGCCAACGACAAACACCAGCGCGATGCTTGTTCTGGTGCGCGTCATCGAATGCCTCCTCGTGTGTTTCTATCGTACTTCACCAAGCTTATAGATACGGAGCGCGCGGAATGCGCGTTCGACACCGCTCTTGTACATGTTAAATATGAAACAAGCGACCGTAAAGCGGCGGCAAACCGCCGCACTCCAAATAGGACGGTGGCGCGGTCATGTGGAGTGCGAGAGCTTGCTCCCACTTTGCCTTACCTGTGGCTTACAAACGCTCGAGTCTGCATTTTGGTTCGCGTTCATCCCAGGGAAGTCTTTTTTTTTTCCGGTGCATCGGGCCGAAGAAGGTATCCCAGTACGGTTTCCGTGCGTCTAAGTGTATGACGCCAGGGAACGCCAACGGGGAATGCTTTGACCACCTCGGGCCCCTATACGATAATGGAGTTTGGTCAACGCATGAAAACAATTGCAAGCTTAGCTGTCTTCGCATTTCTTTCAACCATTCCCGCGGCGCAGGGGCAGAATGCTACGCCCGCTCAGCCGGCGACTGCGGCCCAATCTTACGCTTTGCCCGCGCAGTCGAGCCAAGGGAACGCCGCGAGCGACGCCTCTGACGGTGATTCTTATTACTATTTTACCCTCGGACACATGCAAGAGCAGCAGTACGAAGCGACCGGTCGCGCCGAGTTGGCCGCGCAGTCGATCGACTCCTACAAAAGGGCGCTGGCGCTGTCGCCGGATTCTACTGTGATCATGGAGCGCCTGGCAGAAATTTATGCCAAGTCGCAGCGCATACATGAAGCGCTGGTTGAGGCGCAGGAAGTTCTAAAGATCGATCCGGACGATGTGAACGCGCATCGCCTGTTGGCGCGGATTTACGTGCGCACGTTGGGAGATACGGGCGCCGGCGAGGCGCAGAAGGAAAATCTGGAGAAGGCGGTCGAACAGTTCCAGGCCATTCTGAAAGTTCAGCCGGACGATACGTACTCCTCGCTGTGGCTCGCGCGGCTTTACCGCTTCGAAAACAAGCACGACGAAGCGGAGAAAGTTTTACGCGCGACGGTGAACCGGGACCCGAGCAATAGCGCGGCGCTCGAGCAACTGAGCCAGCTTCTGGTGGACGAAGGACGCTCGCAGGAAGCCATCACGCTGCTGACGCAAGCAGCCGGAGAATCGGCTTCGCCGGACATTTACGATCTGCTGGGCGACGCTTACGCGCAGTCGAAAGACTTTGCGAAATCCGAGGATGCCTACCGCAAGGCGGTGGAAGAGGATCCGGACGACCCGACCCACGTTCATGGGCTGGCGCAAGCGCTGATGTCGCAGGAAAAATTCGCGGAAGCGCTGGATCAATATAAACGCCTGTCCGAATTGGAACCCAGCACATGGGAAAATTATCTGCGCATGTCGGAGCTTTACCGCCGGCTGGGAAAATATGACGAAGGCGAGTCGGCTTTGCTGCGCGCGAAGCAGCTTTCTCCGGGCAACCTGGAAGTTCTTTACAACGAGGCGTTGCTGTACGAAGAGCAGGGGCGCTACGACGACGCGGTGAAAATTCTGAACGATGCGATCAACGGCGTGAAGAATCAGACCACGGGAACCGGAACGCCGGGCGGCGCCGGAGGCGAAGGAAGCAACGTGAGCGCGCTGGCAATTCTGTACGAGCAACTCGGCCATGCGTATATGGCGCAGGAAAATTATCCCGGTGCGATACGGACTTTCGAGGAAATGGGCAAGCTTGGACCTGAAGTGCATAAACGCGCGGAGATTCTGCTGATCGACGCGTATCGGCAGAGCCGCGATCTCGATCGCGCGATTGCCGAAACCAAGCAAGGGCTGGAGGCGTCGCCGAAGGATCAAGGATTGATCGTGACACTGGCGATGCTGTACGGCGAGAAATCGGATACGGATGCGGCGACAAAGTTATTGAGCGGCCTGTTGCAGGGTAACGACGGCGACCAGGGAATTTACGTAGACATCGCGCAGGTACAGGAGCGTGGCCGCAAGTATTCGGATGCGGAGCAGTCGGCGCAGAAGGCCGAGCAAATGGCGCGCGACGACGGCGACAAAGAGACCACTTGGTTCATGCTGGGAGCTATTTTTGAGCGCGAGAAGAAATTCGATCAGGCCGAGGAGCAATTCCGCAAAGTGCTGGCGGTGAATCCGAACAATGCCGCGGTGCTGAATTATTACGGCTACATGCTGGCCGATCGCGGCGTGCGCCTGGAAGAAGCGACGGCGATGATCCAGAAGGCCGTGACGCTGGACCCGAACAACGGCGCATATCTGGACAGCCTGGGCTGGGCCTACTACAAGCAGAACAAACTGGCGGAGGCGGAGGAAAATCTTCGCAAGGCCGCCGACCGGCAGAGCCACGATCCCACGATTCTGGGGCACCTGGGCGACGTGTATATGAAACTGGGACAAACGACCCGCGCAATTAGTTGCTGGGAGCGCGCTCTTGCGGAGTGGCAAAAAGTGATTCCGGCGGAGTACGAAGCTGAAAAAGTAAACGATCTCGACGCGCAGCTGAAGAATCTGAAACGCCATACCGCGCAGAAATCCAATCCGGAAACGGCCAAACCGCAGTAAGCTCCCCGCATGACTCGTGCGACAAGTAAGAAGAGATCGGTGCGCATTCGTGCGTTTGCAAAAATCAACCTGTGCCTGCACGTGATGGGGAAACGGGCGGATGGTTATCACGAGCTGCGCACGATTTTTCAGGCGATCTCGCTGCACGATACGCTGGAACTTTCCATCACGCCCGGTTCGTCAGGTACTGAATTCTTTTTGACGTCGAACGATGCAACATTGCCGCTTGGTTCGGAGAATCTTGTGTGGCGCGCGATCGATGCTGTTAGCCGCGAAATCGGGTTTCTAGGCAGCGTCTCCGTCCACCTGGAGAAGAAAATTCCAGTGGCGCGCGGGCTGGGAGGAGGGTCGAGCGACGCGGCGGCAGCGTTGATTGGGATGCTGCGGCTTGCGAAAAAAAAGATTCCGCTTCCGCGGCTGATGGAGATTGCGGCGGGCCTTGGCGCGGACGTGCCGTTCTTTCTCTTTGGCGGGCGGGCGCTGGCGGTGAATCGTGGGGATGAAATCTATCCGCTTCCAAATGGGCCGAAGCGGACGATCCTGGTTGTGTCTCCGCGGGACATCGGCGTGAGCACGAAGGACGCCTATGAATGGATTTCTGCGGAATTGACAAGACTGAGCAAACCCAATAGAATTTGGGGGTTCTGCGCTCTGTGCTGGAGCAGGCAGGGGGCGGGCATCTCGAATGATTTCGAGGGGCCGGTCTTCAGCCGTCATCCGCGACTCGGAGAAATCCGGAACGCGTTGCTCGAGCGAGGAGCCGCAGATGCCGCGCTGGCGGGTAGCGGGTCGGCGGTGTTCGGAATCTTCCGAAACCCAGCGCAGGCGCGCCGAGCCGCTCGTGCATTCCAGGAAGATTCAGTTTTCGTCGTCGAAACCCTATCCAGGGAAAAGTATGGGCGTTCGCTTGGGTGGCGTGTGACCAGTTGAGGGGAAATCTTGGCAGACGACAAATTCAAGATTTTTTGCGGCACAGCGAATCCTGAGCTGGCGAAAGCTATTTGCAATTACGTGGGAGTGCCGCTGGGACAAGCGGAGCACGGGCGATTCAGCGACGGCGAAACGCGCTATCAGGTACTCGAGAATGTGCGGGGCGCGGACGTTTTCGTGGTGCAGCCGTGCAGCTATCCGGTTGATTTCAACCTGATGCAACTGTTGCTGATGATCGATGCGTTCAAGCGCGCTTCGGCTTGGCGTATCACGGCGGTGATTCCGTATTACCCGTACGCGCGCCAGGACCGCAAGGACAAGCCGCGCGTGGCGATTTCGGCCAAGCTGGTGGCGGATTTGCTGGAAACGGCGGGGTCGAGCAGGGTGTTGACGCTGGACCTGCACGCGCCGCAGATTCAGGGATATTTCAACATCCCCGTGGATCACTTGTTCGCTTCACCGGTGCTGGTGGAATATTTTCAGAAGAAGAACCTGGGACCGATGACGATTGTTTCGCCGGACGCAGGGGGAGTGGAGCGCGCGCGTTATTTTGCGAAGCGCATGGACGCGCCGCTGGCCATCGTGGACAAACGGCGCATCGACGTGAACGTGAGCGAAGTGATGAATTTGATTGGAGACGTGAAGGGGCGGCCTGCGCTGGTGATCGACGACATCATCGACACGGCCGGAACGCTGGTGAAGACGGCGGAAGCGCTGCTGGAACATGGCGCGACAAAAGTTTTCGCGGCCTGCACGCATCCGGTTCTTTCGGGGCCGGCTGCCGAGCGCATTACCAAGTCCGCGATCGAGGAAGTTGTGGTTTCGGATTCGGTGCCGCTGAATGAAGCGGGGAGAAAGATATCGAAGATCAAAGTGCTTAGCGTGGCGCCACTGCTGGCTCGCGGCATTCAGTCGATTCACGAAGAGACTTCTATCAGCGAACTTTTTAATTAATGTGCAGCGAACTGTTTAATTAACGTAAGGCGAGCTTTTTAATCAGCGAGTAACACCGGGTTTGAACCCGGAGCCTTCGCCCGCCAGATCGGGCACGGGACAAGAGGACGTATGGAAACGTTTACAGTGGAAGGCCAAGTTCGCGAAGGGCGGGGAAAAGGTCCGGCGCGGCGCACGCGCCTTACGGGCATGGTTCCCGCGATCCTTTACGGCGGGAAGAACAAGGAATCGATCTCTCTGACGGTGAACGCGAAGCAAGTGGCGCGCATTCTGCGCTCGGAAACAGGCCACAACACTATTTTCACCGTGCAAGTGACCGACGGCGCAGCAGAAAAAGCCATGGTGAAGGATTGGCAGGTTGATCCGGTCAGCGGGAAGCTGCTTCACGTGGACCTGTTTCGCATCGCCATGGATGTGCGCATGCGCGTCCGAGTGCCGGTGCATACATTCGGCGAGCCGCAAGGCGTGAAGATGCAGGGCGGCGTTTTTGAAATGGTCACTCGCGAAGTGGAAGTGGAATGCCTGCCGGCGGATATTCCCGAGGAATTCAAGATCGACGTGAGCGAAATGCTGATCGGCAAGCAGCTTCGCGCTGCGGACCTACCGTTTGACCGCGACAAAATAAAATTGCTTACCGATCCGGTTCGCGTGCTGGCGCACGTCGTGATTCTGAAGAAGGAAGAAGAGCCCACTCCGGAAGCAGCAGTGGCTGCAGAGACGGCCGCAGCGGAGCCGGAAGTCATCAAGAAGGGCAAGAAGGAAGAAGAGGGCGAAGGCGAAGCCGCTGCGGAAGCTCCGGCGAAAGCAGAGAAGGGCGAGAAGAAGGGCAAGGAGAAGTAAATCGCCCGGGCTGCGCGGACGCGCCGGGAGAGTGGGATGCGAGCTGGGGCCAATTTATGAGAGTAATCGTCGGCCTCGGCAATCCCGGACCGGAATACGAATGGACGCCGCACAATTTAGGTTTTCTCGCGGTGGATGGGCTGGCTGAGCGCGCGGGAATCAGAGTAACGCGGCCGGAAGCGAAGTCTTACGTTGGGCGCGGCAAAGTGGCACGCGAGGATGTGGTTCTGGCCAAGCCGCAGACCATGATGAATTTGAGCGGGGCCGCTGTACGGGAACTGCTCGAACGGTATGAATGCGCTCCCGCGGAAATGATTTTGCTGATCGACGAAGTGGATTTGCCGTGGGGCATGCTGAGGATTCGCGAGCGCGGTGTGGGCAGCACGCACAACGGGTTTAAGTCGATCCTGCGGTCGCTGGGCACGGATGAGTTCATCCGCATACGGATGGGATGCCAGCCGGAGCATCCGGTGGGCGACCGCGCGGATTACGTGCTGAACCCAATGCGCAAGCCGGAGCGGGAAATTGCGGCACAGATGGTGGCGGACGCGGCTGAAGCAGTGGAGTTGATTTTGACCAAGGGCCCGAACGATGCGATGGCGCGGTTCAATCGCCGCGTGGGTCCGGCGGAATCGGAAGAAGATTCGCAGTAGGGAAACGAAGCAAGCAATCGCAGCCGTTTTATAGATAGCTGGAAATCGAGGACACATGGAAGAGCGCCTTTACGATTTGATTTTTATCTGCCGCCCGGATACGCCGGAAGCGGACATCGACAAAGTGATCACAACACTGGAGCACGTAGCCACAGAAAAGGGCGGCAAAATCGACTCAGTGAATAAATGGGGCCGCAAGCGCATGGCCTACCGCGTGCAGAAATTGCGGGAAGGATATTACGTTTATATGGTGATTCGCTCGAGCCACGGCGAAGTGGTGAAAGAACTCGAGCGCCGGCTGAAGGTTGCCGACCCGGTGATGAAATAT
>JBAVQA010000023.1:0-38854 GCA_049693595.1 Candidatus Acidiferrales bacterium
GGATGTGAACGTGCGCCTGGAAAACATGGATCGCAACGGCGTGGACATGCAAATCATTTCCGCCACGCCCGTTCTTTTTGCCTACGCGCGCGAAGCCAAACACGCGCTCGATTGCGCGCGGTTGTTCAATGACGTTGCTCTTGAAATGTGCCAGCGCTCGAAAGGCAGGCTGAAATCTTTCTGCCAGGTTCCTTTGCAGGATATCGATGCTGCCTCTGCCGAACTCTCCCGCTGCATGCGCGACGGACATCTCGGCGTCCAGATCGGCAATCACGTCGGACAAAAAAATCTCGACGATCCCGGCATTCTGAAATTCTTGCAGCATTGCGCCGCCGAAGGAGCAGCAGTCTTCGTTCATCCCTGGGACATGATGGCCGGCGAGCGCATGCCGAATTACATGATGCCCTGGACCGTGGCCATGCCGGCCGAAACGCAGCTATCGCTCGTCTCCATGATTTTAAGCGGAGCTTTCGACCGTTTGCCGCCGAGTCTGCGAATCTGCTTCGCGCACGGTGGCGGAAGCTTTGCTTTTCTCCTGGGCCGGCTGGAAAACGCGTGGAAAAACCACGAAGTTGCGCGCGGGGTATCGCAATTTGCTCCTAGCCATTATCTGGATCGCATTCGCGTCGATTCCGCGGTCTTCGAACAGCGCACGCTGCAATTTCTGGTCGAGGTAATGGGAGCGGATCGCGTGCTTCTCGGCTCCGACTATCCTTTTCCGCTGGGCGAGGCACGCGCCGGCACGTTGATTCGCGAAAGCCGTTCTTCCGCGGAAGCCAAAGCGAAGCTGCTCGGCGGCAACGCTGTAAAATTTCTGAATTTGCCCAGCGTAAGTGCGACGGCGAACCCAGCGGCCTCGTCCAGATTATCAAGTGCGCCAAAATCAGAAACTTCCGCCGGCTGCCCGTTTGGAAGCGGCGCGCCTCCGTACGACAAACAGGCCTCCCCATCCAGCGCCGATTCGGCCGAGTCTGAAAATCGATTGACCTACAGCTCCTATCTTCGCATCCCGGAATTGCTTTCGCTTCATCACCCGGTCTCCTCGCCGGTACATCACGATGAGCTCTTATTCATCATCATTCATCAGACCTACGAGCTTTGGTTCAAGGAATTGCTGCACGATTTGGACGCTGTCGTCGCCAACCTTCGCGCCGCGGGCGGCGATCCGTCTTCGCGCGACGACGTTTACGAAGCCGCGCGTTTGCTTCGACGCTGCACGGAAATAATGCGCGTGCTCGTGGAACAGTTCACCATCCTGGAAACCATGCTTCCGTCTCACTTTCTCGCCTTTCGCGGAAAACTGAATCCGGCCAGCGGTTTTCAGTCGGAGCAGTTTCGAGAGATCGAATTCCTTTGCGGCTTGAAAGACGAAAAAATGCTGCTCTACCACCAACTCACGCCCGATACACGCGCCATCCTTCACCGCCGGCTGAGCGAGGATTCGCTTCACGACGTATTCTTTCAAGCTCTGAAATCGCTCGGAAAGCTTTCGGAGATGAGCCCGACCGCGACCGACCGCGAGCAATTCGAAGCGCGCGCGAAGGCGGTGCAAGCGCTGTATGAGGATGAACGCAATCATCGCGATTGGATTGATGTTTGCGAGCGCTTGACGGAATTCGACGAGCTGGTTGTGAGCTGGCGGCTGCGGCACATTCAAATGGTCGAGCGCACCATCGGCGTGCGCATGGGCACCGGCGGCAGCACTGGCTCCTCCTATCTGAAACTCACGTTGGAGAAAAAATTCTTTCCGGAGCTGTGGGAAGCACGCTCGCGTCTGGGAGATTGAATCTTCCACTGCTGATCTGAGCCGTCGAGATTCCGGCTACACATGCCAAGTCCATCCGACACAATCACACTCATCGGCGCCGGCCTCACCGGTCCCCTGCTTGCGATTTCTCTCGTTCAACGCGGTTTCCGCGTCGCGATTTACGAGCGGCGTCCGGACATGCGCCGCGTTCAGTTGTCCGCTGGACGTTCGATCAATCTCGCCATTTCCGTTCGTGGAATTCACGCGCTGCGGGAAGCCGACCTTTGGGAATCCATGCGCGGCATCATCATTCCGATGAAGGGCCGCATGATGCACTCACTTTCGGGCGAGCTCACCTTTCAGCCATACGGAAAAGATGAGACCGAAGTCATCAATTCGATTTCTCGCGCGGATTTGAATGCCGCGCTGGTGAATGAAGCCGAAAAGCGAGGCGTCAATATTCATTTCAACGAACGCTGCCTCGGATTCGATCTGCATTCCGGAATCGCACGGTTCCGCAACGAAGAAACCGGCCGCGAAACGACCGTCGAATCCGGAATTGTGATCGCCGCAGACGGCGCGTCCTCTGCAATTCGTCTCGCGATGCTCAAGCTCGGCGGGTTCAATCTTGCGCAGCAGTATCTGGATTACGGCTACAAAGAACTGACCATCGCAGCGGGACCCAATTCAAAACATGTTCTGGAAACGAACGCGCTGCACATCTGGCCGCGCGGTTCGCACATGTTGATCGCATTGCCCAATGTTGACGGCACTTTCGCCTGCATCCTGTTCTTGCCGTTTGAAGGCGAAGTAAGTTTCGCCGGCCTGGATTCAGAAGCAAAGTTCCTGAAATTTTTCCAGTCAAACTTCGCGGACGCGGTGCCGTTGATGCCGCAACTCCGCGACAATTTTCGCGACAATCCCACGGGCTCGATGGTCACCATCAAATGTTCCCCCTGGCATGTGGACGCGAAATCGCTTTTGATCGGTGACGCCGCTCACGCCATCGTCCCCTTCTTCGGGCAAGGTATGAATTGCGCATTCGAAGATTGCACCTGCCTGCTCGAGCTTCTCGATCGCCACGGCGCGGACTGGCCAAAGGTCCTCCCGGAGTTTGAGCGCTCGCGCAAGGCAAATACCGATGCCATCGCGGACCTTGCTCTGGAGAATTTTGTCGAAATGCGCGACCGCGTTGGCGATCCTCGCTTCCTGTTCAAGAAAAAAGTGGAACTCGCCCTGGAAGCTAAATTCCCGCGCCGTTTCGTTCCGAAATATGCAATGGTCACTTTTCACCGTGTGCCCTATTCCTTGGCTCTTTCTCGCGGACTCGTACAGGATGCTATGCTTGCGGAATTGTGCGGCTCAATCGATCGCATTGAGGATCTTGATTGGGCGAAAGCGGAATCGATGATTCAGCGTCAGCTCACTCCCTTGGAGCAACTCTAAGTGTCCGGCATCGAGTTCAAGGCCACGAAGGAATTTGCCGCCGCGCAAACCGCTCGTGACCCGTTGGCTCACTTCCGCGAGCGCTTTCACATTCCTAAAATGCCGGACGGCTCCGACTGCGTTTATCTTTGCGGTCAGTCGCTCGGCTTGCAGCCGAAATCCGCGCGCGACTACGTCGAACAGGAACTGCAGGACTGGGAGCGGCTCGGCGTGGATGCGCAGCTTCACGCGCGCAATCCTTGGATACCGTATCACGAAATTCTCAGCGCGCCCGTTTCCCGGCTGGTCGGTGCGCTTCCGATAGAAGTAGTTGCGATGAATTCGCTCACCGTGAACCTGCACCTGATGATGGTCTCGTTTTACCGGCCCACTCCGCAGCGCCACAAAATCCTGATCGAGGCCAACGCCTTCCCTTCCGATCAATACGCGGTGAAATCACAAATTCGGTATCACGGTTACGATCCGGCAAATTCCCTGATTGAAGTCGCGCCGCGTCCGGGCGAATCGGCGATCCGCACTGAAGACATCGAAGCCTTGGTCGATCGAGAAGGAGAAAAGATCGCGCTGGTGATGTTCGGCGGCGTGAATTACTACTCGGGACAGGCCTTTGATTTTTCGCGCATCACCGAAGCCGGACGCGCAAAAGGATGTGTCGTTGGTTTCGACTTGGCGCACGCCATAGGAAATCTTCCGCTGAAGTTACACGACTGGAATGTCGATTTCGCGGTCTGGTGCAGCTACAAATATCTCAACGCCGGCCCGGGCGCGATAGCAGGCTGTTTCGTGCACGAACGACACGCGCGCGATCCCAAGTTGCCCCGTTTCACCGGATGGTGGGGCCACGATAAGGAAAAGCGCTTTCGCATGCAGCCGGACTTTCACGCCATCCCGGGTGCCGAAGGCTGGCAACTCAGCAATCCGTCCATTTTGTCCGCAGCCGCTTTGCGCGCTTCCCTGGATATTTTCGACGAAGCGAAAATCGAGCACCTGCGCGCGAAGAGTGAGTCGCTTACAAGCTACTTGGAGTTTTTGCTAGACCAGAAACCTTCGGAGAAGTTTTCCATCATCACGCCGCGCGAAAGCGCGCACCGCGGAGCGCAACTCTCGCTGCGCGTAATTGGAATTGGCCGCGCGATTTGCGACGCTCTCGCGAAAGACGGGATCATTTGCGATTGGCGCGAGCCGGACATCCTGCGCGTTGCGCCCGTGCCGCTTTACAACACGTTTCTAGACGTCCACACCTTCGCCGAAAAATTCCTGAGCGCGACACAGCGCTAGCATCCTTTTCATTTTGGCGCCGAGCCTGAAATCAATTCCAGCGTCGCGCGCCCCAAAACGGTTTCCCGATCGGCCAAACCAAAAACAATATCGAAATGATTCGCTCCAGTGACTTCGAAGACCGAAACCGGAAATTCCGCTGCCTCCAACCGCGCAGCATAGCTTCTGCTCTGGCGTTTGAATTCGCTTGTCTCGTTCTCGCCCCACGCGACGATCGTCGGCACGGGCCGCCCAAGTCCCAAGCGCATGGGGCTCAACCCAGCAGCATCCGACGCTGTTAAATTCAGCGGCGTTGCAACGCGCGTCCCCACTAAAGGCTCGATGTCGTACACGCCGCTCAGCAGAATCGCGCCCGCGATCGCATTGTCTGTCACACCGGCGGTGTGTTGCCACCCTTTCAAAAGCAGCATCGCCGCCAGATGAGCGCCGGCCGAACTCCCTGAAAGATACAGCCGGTCGCGATGGAAGCCGAGCGCGCCAGCCTGTCCGTGAAGCCACGCAACCGCTCGCCGGCATTGATCGACGATCGTCTCGACACCCGCTTTCGGCGCCAGCGTGTAATTGATAGCCGCGAACGCGATTCCGTTCGCCACACAATCAGCCGCCGCAAAAAGCGATTCATTCTTTGACAATTCCTGCCAATAGCCGCCATGAATGAAAACGAGCAGCGGCGCATCGCGCGAAGCAGCGGGGAAAAAATCCAAGGTTTCGTCCGGCTTGTCGCCCCACTGCAAATCCTTTTGGCAAATGAGCGCCTGTTCCGCCTTGCGGCTCCGGAGCGCATACTCCGCTAGAAACGGCTCGATCGAGGGCACGCAACTACTCGGAGAATATTCCTTCTCGATCCGCACGAGCGGCCAATTGCGCCAGGCCTGGTCCTTCGGGTTCATTCTTCCCTCACAAATGTCGGCATCTGATTCTGCACTCACCGAGGTTTCAGAATCGACACAAAAATCGCTGCCGATTGTCGGTGGACTTTAGCAGCTTTGCAGATAGAATGTGCCTTCTGAACGGCGCTTTGGAACGTAGGTGTTGGTCAATCCTGCTGACTCGCGCTGTTCGTACAAACTTTTTTTGCGTTAGTAGTTGGTCTGAAATCTAAATCGAATGGATTCTTCCGCATCCTACATCAAGAGACTCTTGCCTCGGCCACTTCTCTCGGCCAAACTTAAGCCGCTATTTCCGGAGGCTCGATAATGATCGTCGGCGTTCCCCGTGAAAGTTTTCCCGGGGAGCTGCGCGTAGCGCTGACGCCGGCAGTTGTTCCGAGTCTCGCAAAAGCAGGCCTCGAAGTTGTAGTGGAGGCCGGCGCAGGCGTGCGAGCCGGCTATCCTGACTCCGACTACATCTCGAAGGGCGCCAAAATCCTTGCCCAGCGAGCCGAAGTCTTTCGCGCCGCCGACATCGTCGTCCAGGTACTCTGCTACGGCTCGAATGATATATCCGGAAAAGACGACCTTCCCCTTTTCCGCCGCGATCAGGTTTTGATTGGATTTCTGCGGCCTCTCGGCAGCCTGGAAACGGTACAGGAAATTGCTGCCGCGGGCGTCGCTTCATTCTCCTTGGAGTTGATGCCGCGAACCACGCGCGCGCAAAGCATGGACGCGCTTTCTTCCATGGGCACCATATGCGGCTACAAAGCGGTCTTGATCGCTGCCGACACACTGCCCAGAATCTTCCCCATGCTGACGACTGCGGCCGGCACGATTACGCCAGGACGCGTTTTCATTATCGGCGCCGGCGTTACTGGACTTCAAGCCATCGCCACCGCGCGCAGGCTCGGAGCTGTTACCTCCGCGTACGATATGAGGCCGGCCGCCAAGGAGCAGGTTCACAGCCTGGGCGCGAGATTTGTCGAGCTTCCAATCGAAGCAACGGACGCGCAGGATTCCGCTGGATATGCCCGGGCGCAGGGTGAAGATTTTTACCGCCGCCAGCGCGAACTCCTCGCTCGCGTGGTAGCCGAAAGCGATGTGGTGATCACTGCCGCTGTAATCCCCGGCCAAAAGTCGCCCGTGCTCGTTACTGGAGAAATGGTCGCCCGCATGGCGCCGGGCTCCGTGATAGTTGATTTAGCTTCAGAACGCGGAGGAAACTGCGAACTTACCAAGACGGGCGAGGTAGTGATCGAACACGGCGTCAGCATAATCGGCTGGATCAACATCGCCGGCCGCGTGCCTTACCATGCCAGCCAACTCTACGGCCGCAATCTCAGCGCGTTTCTCTTGCATTTGGTGCAGGACGGAAAGCTGCGGCTGAATCTCGAAGATGAAATTATTCACAGCACGCTGGTAACCCGGGAAGGCCAAATCGTCAACCCTCGGGTTAGAGAATTTTACGCGTTGCCGGCCCTCACCGTGAAACAAGGAGGACAATAAACAGATGAAATTCGATTTGATGACCGATCTATACGTCTTCATGCTTGCAGCATTCATCGGATTTGAAGTGATCCGGCGCGTGTCGCCCCTGCTCCACACTCCGCTCATGTCGCTGACGAACGCGCTGGATGCAATCGCCGTCGTCGGCGCCATCCTTCTCGTCGGAGCGCACAAGAGCACTCTCTCGACGGTACTTGGTACGATCGCGATTGTTGCAGCCACCAGCAACGTGGTCGGCGGCTTTCTGATCACCGACCGCATGCTCAAGATGTTCAAATCCAGCCGCGCCAAGAAATCGTGAACTAGATGCAGGTCTCCCAAAACATCATCGAAATCACTTACCTCGTCGCCACGGCGCTTTTTATTCTGTCGCTGAAATGGATGAGTTCGCCAAGCACTGCGCGGCACGGCGTATGGGCCGGCGAGTTGGGAATGGTTCTGGCCATTGCTGGCACGCTGCTGAACCACGGGATCGTGGACTACAAATGGATCGCGATCGCTCTGGTGCTGGGTACGATCATCGGCGTTCCTCTGGGCATGGTGCAAATGACCGCCGTGCCGCAACGGACCGCGCTCAGCCACGCGTTCGGGGCGCTTTGCGTCACGCTCGTCGGTACCGCCGAATTTTATCTCCGCGGCACGGACGTTTCGCGATTCACCATGTCGGTCCTTTGCATGGAAGTGATCCTCGGGTCGCTCACATTTACCGGCAGCCTGATGGCCGCGGGAAAACTTCAGGAAGTTTTGCCGCAGCGTCCCATTACTTATAAGGGACAGAACATCGTCAACCTCGGAGTTCTGGCAATCGCGATCGGCCTGGCGGCTTTCGTCGTGATCCATCCGGGCCATACGCACGTGTTCCCTTTCATCGTTGGAATTCCTCTTTTGTTTGGCGTGCTGATGATCATTCCGATCGGCGGCGCGGACATGCCCACGGTGATTTCTCTGCTGAATTCCTACGCCGGACTTTCCGCGGCGGCAATGGGATTCGTCCTCGATAGTAAACTGCTGATCGTGGCCGGGGCGCTGGACGGAGCTTCGGGCTTCATTCTGTCTTTGAATATGTCGAAGGCTATGAACCGCTCGTTTTCGAATGTGCTTTTTGGAGCGTTCGGACAGGAACAACCGGCCGGTGCCGCCGGGCAAGAAACGCGAAACGTGCGAAGCGCCACCGCCGAAGAAGCTGCCGCGATTCTTTCCGCAGCGAACAGAGTTGTGATTGTTCCCGGCTACGGTCTGGCCGTCGCGCAGGCGCAGCATAAAGTGCGCGAACTTTACGACGCGTTGACTAAGCGAGGCGTTGACGTGAAGTTCGGCATTCATCCGGTTGCGGGACGCATGCCGGGGCACATGAATGTTTTGCTGGCGGAAGCGGACATTCCATATGACAAGTTGCTCGACCTGGATGAAATTAACGGCGAATTCCCGCAGACGGATGTTGCGCTGGTGATCGGCGCGAACGACGTTACCAATCCCGCGGCTCGCACCGATCCGGGCAGCCCGATTTACGGCATGCCCATCCTCGACGTCGATAAAGCCCGCACTGTGATGGTCATCAAACGCGGCATGAGTCCCGGCTTCGCGGGAATAGACAATCCGCTCTACTACCTCGACCAAACCCTCATGCTCTTCGGCGATGCAAAATCTTTCGTGGGAGACATCGTTCGCGAGCTCGGCAGCGCCGGCCACAATTAGGTCCGTCAGACTCATCCGCGGGGGGCTAGCGCTGGTAGGGGGTACTGCGTTGGGAATTCCTTTCTAGCCTGGCGACGATTTCTTCCAGTTTGCGGACGCGTTCGTTGAACTGTGTGATCTGGGCTTCGAGGCGGCCGAGGCGGTCAAAAAACTCAAGCTGCTTGTTGCGCACGGTGTTGAACTCTTTTTGAAGTTCCTCCGGTGAGCTCATTCGGTCCCCCCAGGCAAGTACAGCATTTGTTCGGCGGCGGCGAAGATCTGGCTCCTGAAGCGGGTCTCTTCCGCGCGGGCCCAATCCTGCCTGAATTCCACCGCAGTTTCGCGGCTGTGCTTGGGGCTGTTCAATTCACTTTCCATGCGCGCGAGAATGATCTGGTAGGCGAACTGCGTATCAGAGTCCGGCGCCAAAATATTGCCGGCGCTCAAACCTACGCGGACGGGCGTTTCCTGCTCCGGCAAAGCCATCCAGAGGTCACCGCGCGCATCGACGGAAATCGAGCTTCCTTCACCGAGGATCTTGAAGACGCGTTTCAAATAATTGCGGTTGGGAATGATTTCGTCGTGGATGGCTTGCTCCACAGCGACGTCCAGGTTGTCGCGATACTGGGCCCATTCGTCCTTGGCGCCGACAATTTCTTCACGCTTGAGCTTTTCTTCAGCTGCTAGCTGCTGGACGCTAACCGTGTAACCGCGCGCAGAAGGATCGCGGAGATAGTCGTCCGCTCCGACGGCCTGCGTGGACGGGTGCGCTTCGAACACATGCTCGGGATTGAAGTGGCCGGTGATGGCGTAGGAAGCGGAGACAGCCGGAACCGCTTGCCAGGCAAAAACGGCCAGCGGAATCAAAAGTTTTTTCGAGTGATATAACTGCTCGGTTCCGCTGCGGCTTTCGCTGCTGCGCTTGATGGTTCCGGGGACTTGCGCAAAATGCAGGACGCGGAAATCGAGCTCGGGATTGTCCTGCGCGTATTTCGTCAGCGAGTGCGCCACGGCTTTCGGAGTGGTGATAAGAAAGTCGTTCACGTAGTCGGGCTTTACTGATTTGGGGAAATAGAAATTCATGACGCGGCGGGTGAAATCGGCGCAATTTCGTGTGAGGCCGTGGAAGTGGTTCACATTCGGCTGAGAATTGAATTCAGAGATCAGGGCGCGGTCCTGCTCGACGGAAGTGTTCACCACGAACATATACATGCTGCGTTCGAGGGTGGCGCCGACCATTTCGCGCCATTCGGCGCCGTTGCTATAGCGGCAGCGCGCGTTGGTGCAGACCGTCGCTAGATATTTTTCGCGGTAGCGCTCTTCGAGCGCGATCTTTATTTCCCGTGAGCTGATCAACGGGCGGTCGCTGGGGTCTTCTACACCATACAGATAGACGCTGAGCGGGACGATGTTCCATTCGTAGGGCTGGTCTTCGCCCAGAGTGGTGTAATTGCTGATGACCGAGCCTTGCTCGCCGGGGCGGCACAGGCGCATTTTCACGGGCGAGTCATCAGGGCAGATATTCGAGAGATAGACGTCGCTATGGCCGGAGCCGGTGATGCGGGCGACGCTGGTGTCGAGCGATTCGTTCAGGATTATTCCGGCATCGGCGAACGCGGGGGACGCGAGCGCGGACACCAGTACCGCAGCAAAAGCGAAGATGGCTAGCGCGCGTTTATTCAACGACAAATGAAACCTCCGAATACATTGTCGGCGCAGACAGTGATCTGCTTTAGGCGCCTTTCTGTACAAACACCGGCACGGTGGAAAAGTTGCAACCTGCTCAATCTACAGTTAGTTAGATGCAGTGAGAGGGCGTCGAGACACGTGCTCCGCGGGCCGCGACCCGTGCTCTGCGAAACGACCCCGGCGAATCGCCCGCCTTCGCAGTTGTTCAACGTACTCGGCGTAAGCGAACTCCGGTGTGATGTAGAAGGGTGCACCACTCGCCCAATCGACATTCAGATCGAGATCCAGCGCAGTAGGAACGGGGCGAGGATGATGGCGGCGATAACAATTATCCACAGGACGATTTGAAGCCAGCGCGGGACGTATTTCCAGCCGTCGCCCGGATTGCCCTTCGAGCGGGGTTCGGGATGACAACGTATAGGATAAGGCGAAAAGAGCCGGCGAGACGCCGGCGCTACGAAAGCCGGAGCTGCGCCCGAGACTTGTTTCGCACGGCGCTCAGTGCCCTTCAAAGGACAGGGAGAGGACGGTCCAGGGTTTTCCGGAGCACATTCTAGCTTTGTTTCGCGCCTTCTCGATAGTTGAGTTATTTGTTCGTCGCTTGCGGACCGAGCCCGCCACATCCTGGAACGGCCCTATACTACACGCGGATGGGGGGCAAATGGTCGGAGGGAAGCTCGTTGCGGCGATTCTACTGACGTTGGCGGCGTCGAACGGCATAGCCCACGAGCATCAGCGCGGGAATGGCGAAAAACTGGGAACGGTGCACTTTGCCACATCGTGCGACGAGGTGGCGCAGACGGAATTCAACCGCGCGGTAGCGTTGCTGCATTCTTTCCAGTTCAGCCGCGCCATAGAAGGATTCAACGCGGTGCTGGGGGAGGACGCCACGTGCGGAATCGCGTACTGGGGAATCGCGCTTAGCGATTGGAGCAATCCTTTCGCACCGGAAGCGAAAGACAAGAGCCAGTTGCAGGCAGGACAAGAGAGCGCGGAGCGCGGCAAGACTGCGAGCGCAAAGACGGAGCGCGAACGGGCGTATATCGCGGCCGTCGGCAAGTTGTATAGCGACTACGCGAGCACGCCGCAGCAAGCGCGCTTGATCGCCTATCGCGACGCCGTGGCGGAAGTCGCAGCGAAATATCCGGAAGACCATGAGGCGCAAATCTTCTACGCCTTGGCGCTCGCGGCTTCGGAAGATCCCGCGGACAAGACCTACGCCGACCGGCTGAAAGCCGGAGCGATTCTCGAGAAATTGTTCGAGGAAGAGCCGACGCATCCCGGGCTGGCACATTACATTATTCATACTTACGACGTGCCAGCGCTGGCAGAGCGGGCGCTGGTGGCGGCGCGGCGTTACTCGGAAATTGCGCCGGATGCGCCGCATGCGCTGCACATGCCGTCGCATACCTTCACACGAACGGGGTACTGGCAAGAGTCCATCGATAGCAACATAGCGGCAGCAGCAGCGGCGCGGCGCGAGGGTCAGACGGCAGAAGAGTTGCATGCCAGCGACTACGAGATTTACGCTTACCTGCAAACCGGGCAGGATGATGCGGCGCGACGGATAGTGAATAGCTTGCCGGAGATCGCATCACGATTCGATCCGAAGGCGGTGTTGAGCGGAGCCGGCAGCCCCGCGGCTGGATATTTTGCGCTGGCGGCGATCCCGGCACGGTACGCTCTGGAACGTCAGGACTGGAAGCAGGCCGCGCAACTCGCGCTGCGGGAGACGCCGTTTCCTTATACCGATGCGATGACGTGGTTCGCGCGGGGATTAGGCGCGGCGCGACTGGGGCAAGCAGAGAAGGCGAACGAGTCAGCGACAGCGCTGCAAAAAATTCAGGAGCGGCTCTCGAAGTCCGGCGAAAACTACTGGGCGGTGCAGGTGGAAATCCAGGAGCTTGCGGTCGGGGCATGGGCTGCGCTGGCAGCCGGGAAAAAAGAGGAAGCTCTGCGGCAGATGCAGTCGGCAGCGGAAATGGAAGATGGGACGGAGAAAAGCGCGGTGACGCCCGGGCCGCTGGCCCCGGCTCGCGAGGTGCTGGGCGAGATGTTGCTGCAGATGAACCAGCCTGCGCAAGCATTGGAGCAATTCGAAGCGACGTTGAAGAAGGAGCCGGGGCGCTTTCGCGCACTCTATGGAGCGGCGCACGCGGCGCAGCTCGGCGGAAACAGCGATGCAAGTCAAAGATATTTTCGCAAGCTATTGGACGTTTGCAGCCACGCCGACAAGCCTGGAAGACCCGAGGTGGCAGAGGCGCAGCGGGCAGTTTCGGGGGATTAGTCCGGCGACAAGCGCGTTAATGAAGGAACAGCGCGGAGGAATCGGTTAGTCGGGTGTAACTCCGAGATATTCGTCGTGGCCACCGAAGATGGGCGCCAGATTGGACATTAGAAAAAGGTCGATGATTCGCTGATTCGCGTTGACGATTTTCAGCTCGTGCTTGGCTTGCTTCGCCGTCACCCACAATCCCACGATCGTCCCCAGCCCGGAGCTATCCAGAAAACTTACATTCGTAAGGTCGAGCACAATTCGTTTGGTGTCGGGAATCAGAGGGCGGACGGTGCTCTTGAGCTGCTCGCTTGTGCCGGATGTGATCCGGCCCGTGCAGCGAACCGTTGCCGCCTCAGGCGTCTTTTCGACTTCGAGCTTGAATTCGGGGGAAGGAACAGCTCCGGAGTGCGACATGGCGTACCTCCTAAAAGTAAGTACTAATCCATGGGGAAATACAATGTCGGTGAGTCTAACACAGGTATTCGAGTCTATCCGGGATTTTCGATTTTGCTCTTGTGTTACGAAAGGCGGGTCGAGGACGTTGGTTGAGGCTGGGCAGCGCTGCAGCGGGCGCAGCATGCTGCGCCCCTACGGGATTTTGGTACGGCAAGGCAAGTAGGAGCCGAGCTAGGAAAGAAGTCAAAAGAGCCGGCGAGACGCCGGCGCTACGAAAGGCGGGTAATGCCGCAGAAACGGGGGTCGCGTTTGACGCGGAGCTGACTACTTCACGGCGATGACGACGAGGGTAAAATCATCCTGGAAGCTTCCGTTGCAAAAAGAGACTACCTCTTTTCTAATTTCGGCGAGCAGATCGGAGGCGCTTAGGGCCGTGTTGCTACGGCCTAGATCCAGCAATCTTCGCTCTCCAAATTCCTGTTCATCGGAGTTGGCGGCTTCGGTTAGACCAGAAGAATAATTATTGCGCGCAATTCCCTTGCGCGGTATGTTCCGTGGGACTTCTGGAGCTAAAATCGCGGTTCCTACCCATATGCCTACACTGAGAATTACGAGTCTGATTTTTCTTTCCGCCGTTGCGGGGATGTTCGCGCAGCCGAGCGCTGTGGTGCGCGCGCAAACAAACCTGAAATACCAGCAGCCGCCAAAAGCGATCGTCGAACTAGTGGATGTGCAGCCTACTCCGACGATCCGACTTTCGCCGGCGGCCAAGGGGCAGCCGAGATGGATGCTGATCGAACAGTTTTCCGGCTTGCCGTCGATCGCGGACTTGGCGCAACCGGAATTTCGACTGGCGGGGCGGCGGTTCAATCCGAGGACGAACGGACCGAGCCGGGGGCGTTACATCACGTCGCTTAAGATTCAGGAATTGCCGAATGGAAAAGAGATCGCGGTATCCGGCCTGCCCGCAAGTGCGAAGATCAATTGGGCGGAATGGTCTCCGGACGCGCGAAAGATTTTCTTCGTGAACGCGAGCGACTCCAAGGACGATGCTGGACTGAGCCTTTGGATCGTGGACGTTGCGTCGATGCAAGCTCGGCGCTTGCCTGGAATCGCGCTGAACGGCATGTTCGGCTCGCCGTGCGAATGGGTGAGCGACAGTCAAAGACTGGTCTGCAAAGCTATTCCGAAAGAACGCGGTGCGGTCCCCTCGCGAAATGAAATTCCCACGGGGCCAATCGTGCAGGAGAACCTGGGGCGTCTTACTCCCGGCCGCACATACGAAGATCTTTTGAAGAATCCCGAAGACGAGATGATCTTCGATTACTACGCTGCTTCGCGACTAGTTCTCGTTTCGCTTGACGGCGGATATAAGGCAATCGGTAAGCCCGGCATCGTTACGGATGCTTCGCCTTCGCCGGACGGCAACTACGTCCTGGTTTCGGAACGCCACCATCCGTACACCTACCTGCTTCCGTTTGAAACTTTTCCAGAGCGCGTGTCGGTGATTGATTTGAAGAACAACGCGACCGGCAAGCAACTGGCGGATAACCCTCTCCAAGACAACGTCCCGAGTGTTAATGATGCGGTGCCGACAGGTCCACGCGATTACGAATGGCGAAGCGATGCGCCGGCGACAGTGGCGTGGGTGGAAGCCGGCGATGGAGGGGACCCGCGAAAGGAAGCGGCCGTCAGAGATACTGTTTTTCTTCTCGACGCACCGTTTGATGCGACTCCCCGCAAGCTGATTGATTTGCCGGTTCGTTACGCGCGCGTGACGTGGGCGAACGATCGCCTAGCGCTGGTGGAAGAACGCCGCTGGAAAGACCGCAAGCGGATCATACTGGCGATTGCTCCATCCAATCCCGCAGCAGCAGTGAAATTGTACGAAGGTTCATTCGAAGACCGCTATCACGATCCCGGCCAACCGCTCGAGGAAAACAATTCCGCAGGCAAACCGGTACTTCAGACAACTCCGGACGGAAGGGGCATTTATTTTCGGAGTCCAGGCGCGTCCCCCGAAGGCGATAAACCATTCTTGTCGTTGACGAATGCCGCAAGCGGAGAAACGAAGCAGCTGTGGCAATCGGCTGCTCCGTTCTATGAGGTTCCCTGGACTGTTCTGGATTCCAGTACGCAGATGATCTTGATACGCAGAGAGTCGCAGGAAAAAAATCCGAATTTCTATCTGGAGAAAATCGGCGGGTCTCCGGAGCAGATCACATTTTTCCCAAGTCCTTACGGGAATGCCGAGCTTCCTAAGAAGCAAGTGTTGCACTACAAGAGAGCGGACGGGGTTGAGCTGAGCGCCAATCTCTACCTGCCGGTTGGGTACAAGCCGCAAGACGGGCCGCTTCCGACGCTGATGGAAGCTTATCCGACGGAATACAAGACGAAAGCGGCGGCGGGACAAGTGACCGGGTCGCCTTACCAGTTCACCGTTCTGAATTGGGGTTCGCCGATTCCTTTTGTTACGCAAGGCTACGCCGTGCTGGAAAATGCGACGATTCCGATCGTGGGCGAGGGGAAGGCCGAGCCGAACGACACGTACGTGGAACAGCTGGTTGCCAGCGCAAAAGCCGCAATTGAAGAAGGCGTGCGACTCGGAGTCGTTGACCGCAACCGCGTGGCGGTGATGGGGCATTCATACGGCGCGTTCATGACCGCCAATCTGCTGGCTCACAGCGACTTGTTCAAGGCGGGCATCGCGCGCAGCGGGGCCTACAACCGAACGCTTACGCCGTTCGGTTTCCAGAATGAAGATCGCACGTACTGGGAGACTCCGGAGACTTATTACAAGATGTCGCCGTTTTCTTTTGCGGACAAAATCAAGACGCCGCTTTTGATGATTCACGGCGAGGCGGACGATAATTCCGGCACATTCCCGGTCCAGAGCGAGCGCTTCTTCAGCGCGTTGAAAGGACATGGCGCGACGGTGCGGTTCGTCCTGCTCCCGTTGGAAGCGCACGGATATGCGGGCCGCGAATCGATACTGCACATGTTCTGGGAAATGAATAACTGGCTCAATACATACGTGAAGAATCCGGGAAGCGCCGCAGCGACGGCTCAGCGCTAAATCTATCAACGCCGCGTTCGATCGTTCCGAATCCAGCGGTAAGTTACCGTTACGAAGGAAAAGTGGTGAGCCGGGCAGGACCAACAACCACCCGAATCTGGCGAAGGTTGAGAAGTATGGCGGCGAGAAACGGTCCGCTCTGCCTTCGCATCTTGCGGGAGCGGTGGTGCAAGAGCTGCTTCCTCGCGATGGACTTTCTTTTTCACCGCGATCAGCTCGCCTTGGAACGTCGATTCCCTCGCGACCCAAACCGATGGTCACGTTTATGCGGGTCGCGTTCGCAGGCGGCCAACCGTTCAGCGACGGCCTTCTTGTTCTACAGAAGTCATTGTGACAGTTTCACGACCATAACCTGGTACCCAATCAGTTCGATTGGCGCCTCCGGTTTGTCCACGAAAAACTCGGCGAAGGCGCGGTCGACGCCAACTGCAGTGATGTAATCGTGAGAAATGATTATCCCTCCCGGATTCATTCGTGGATAGAAGAATCTCAGACAATCTAGCGTGCTTTGGTAGAGATCGACATCCAAATGGACGAACGAGAAGCGACCAGCTCGTAATGAGGCCGCCGAGTCGGGAAACAGTCCCTTGTGAAATTCAACCGGCAAGCCCTTCAGATAATTCTGGACCTCTTCCAGGCTGCAGGCATACGCACCCTTCTTGAACCCGAGGTCCCTAACGTCCGGTTCCGGCAAGCCTTCAAACGTATCGAATACATGGATCGTTTTCCCTCCTGAGTATTCGCCGATGAGGCGGGCCGAACCCCCAAGTGCGGTTCCGACTTCAGCGATGTCACCATCAATGCCTTTCGTCGCTCTTAGCGCGCTTATCAGTTGACACCCCTCGGCAGGGTTTTGCATGAGTCGGCCCTGGGCTTTAAGCCGAACCACATCCTGCAAACGTGCTTCCCGGTCACCGTATTTATACTGCGCAAGCACCATTCCGTGGCTCGCGCACCACATTTTTAGGGTCCCTCCAAGCCGTTCTTTCAGTTTCAGTCTCATTCTCAAGCGCTCCCGACGCAATGCATCTTAGCTGACAATTCCGATTCGGTCACCCAGATCGGTCGCGTCGTACAGGGAAACCGCACGCTAATCGAATTTCTTTGTCGCGTTGGTCGCGCACCATCGTGCCAGTTAGGCATCCATCGCCGATTGCTGACACAGGACTGACGTGAACGGACTGGGAGTTACATCGAGAATGACTACTGCTCTGGAACCCCAATAAACATTAAGGAGTTGGTGAGCCGGGCAGGACTCGAACCTGCAACCCGCTGATTAAGAGTCAGCTGCTCTACCATTGAGCTACCGGCCCAACAAAAGAGAAGTATTGTAACACGATAAAATCTCGTCCCCAAAGACAGCAGAAGGCCATGGGATTACATTCCCTGATTGCAGAAACAGCCATTAGATCGCCACAAACTAAGTGGAATGGCGAAGGGTTGCGGCGATTTCCTGGGCTACCTGGCGGGCGCGAACTAACTCACCGGGGCCGAGGGAAATTGCTGCGACGCGCGCGTGGCCTCCGCCGCCATATTTTTCGCACAGAGACGCGAGATTCACATCAGCGGACACGTCTTTCCAGGGACTGGTGCCCACGGAAATTTTCGTGCGTATGGGCGAGGCGCTCACGCCCACGGAGAAGACCGCGTCGGGATGCAAAAAATAGGGAATGAATTTATTGTAGCCTTCGAGGTCGAGGTCGCTGACATCGAAATAGATTACGCCGCCGCGCGAATCGGTACGGTCGCGCAAAATATCGAGCGAGCGCCGGTGGCGTTCCAGCAGGCTGCCCAAATATTTTTGAACGATAGGCAGCTTCACCATTTCGGCAAGAGAAAGCACGGCCATATGCGGAATTAATTTCGGCACGAGATCCGGTTCGGGGGCGGCTTCGATTACGAGCGCGAGTTGCATGGCCGGCTCCGCGAGGCCTACAGCAATTGCGGGCGTATCAAATTGCGCGCCGTCAATAATATTTCCCCAATGGATCAGTTCGGCGAGCGGGCTGGCATCGAATCCAAATTTTTCGGCGGCGATGGTGGCCAAAAATTTCGTGCAGGACTTGAACGCGGGGTCGTAAAACTTCTTGCCCGAATGGTCGCGGCGAAAATGCTCGGCGTCTTGAGGAGTAAGGAAGGCGCTCTGGTGATGGTCGAACCACCAGGTAAGCAGAGGCGAACTGGAATATTTGAAGTCCACGATGGCGTTTTCGTCGCCGTCGAAAATGCCGTCTTCGAAGGGTTGCGAGGCTTTGTGCGTCATTCCTGTGTACATAAACTGAGTGTCGGGATGGATGCGTTCGCGGTAAAAGCGGGTAAAAACCGCGGCCGAGGCGGCTCCATCGAAACACCGATCGTGAAAACAAAGGCGAAGCTTCACTTCTGTCTCCCGTCACTCCGGATACTGCGCGCCGTAAAGGAAAGTCAATAAAGATGGACGTTGGACCGGCGGATGTCAAGAAGTAACGCTGGCGGGCGCGGCCGACACGAACAGCTCGCGGCTTAGGATTTCCCGAATATTTGATCGGCTAAATCTGCGGCAAGGGGCACCCGGAATTTCTCGCCCTGATACGCTTTGACCATAAGGAAGATCCAGAGAATGAAGGTAAGGAGATGCAATAGATGGATCAGAACGACGCCAGCCCCTACGCCAGTCCAGCCATGCGTCAACGCGCTCACACCGAGAAACATTCCCAGAATGTAACTGAGGATATTCAGGCCGCCGAATACCACTATTGATTGCGCCGCGTGGAAGCGAACGAAGGGACGCTTGTCAATCAGGAAGAAGATTAGGCCGGTAATCCAGCCGAGGAGGTAGCACAGCAATCCAGCGACGTTCTCAGACATTCCCGTTTGGCTCGAGACCGCTGGGGACGTCGCCGCCGCTGCCGCTCCCTGGGTCGCGCCGCAAGCGGGACAGAAAGCGGCGTTGTCGGCTACGGCGGCTCCGCATTTCGTACAGTGTGGCATGGTGTTCCTCCCCAGGAATGGCTTAGGCTTGTTGGGCGGGAAGGCTAGCAAAACAGGGTGAGTGCTGCAAGGGCATTCGAAGGTCAGCCGACGAGGGAGGAGAACAAAGTTAGCTCGACTTCCCCAGCGCAAGGGGGCTGCCGAGGTTCGCCCTTCCATGGGTTCGTATACACTTTGACATTACAATAGCACTTGGTAGAATATATAAAATCCACGGAGACCAAGACAGTATGTCCTCTACCAAAGTAGCGATCAGAGTGGCTGACGAGGTCTGGATTGCCGCCGCACTGCTGCAACGCGAGCATCCGGGAAAAAAGGATTTCTCCGTTGAAGAAATTCGCGCGCGCGCGGAGGAAGAGGAAATTTTCGGAGAACTGCGGCCGGGCGTCTACGTTCATGTCATTCAGCACTGCGTGGCGAACCGGCCTCCCAATCCCGGGCGCTATCGCATGTTGTTCGAGACAGGGAAAGCCAGACGCAGACTCTTTCGGCCGGGAGATTCCTACCATCCGGCGCGCGAAGACTCGAAGATTACACCCGCGAGAGAAGATGTACCGTCGAAGTACCAATTTCTGCTGGATTGGTATGACGCGGAGTATGTTCGGAGAAAACCGAACGCGCAGACCGATCCCCTTCTTTCATTGCGCGGGTCGGGGAAAAAGATATGGGCCGGCGAGCACGCCGACGAGTACGTGCGGCGCCTGCGTGAGGGCTGGGAATGAGCCGGGTATTTTGGGACACGAACCTTTTCATTTATCTCTTCGAAGATTATGGCGAGTTTTCAAAAGACGTGAGCGGACTGCGCCAGAGGATGATTTCCCGCGGCGACCAGCTTTTCACCTCTACTTTGACGCTGGGAGAAATCTTGGTGAAGCCGACAGAAAAGGGAGATGTTGAGCTTCGACGATCGTATTTGCAGGCCCTGACAGTCGCGGCGGTGATGCTCCCGTTCGATCAGGAGGCCGCCGAACACTACGCAACGATTCGGCAGGACCGAAGCATCAAGGCGCCTGACGCGATTCAACTTGCCTGCGCGGCCCAAGCCCGAATAGATTTATTCATCACGAACGACGATCACCTGAAAGGAAAAACGGTCTCTGGAATCCAATTCATCGCGTCGCTGAAAGGCGCGTATATCTAGTTGGCGTTTGGCTGTTCTAGGAATCCAAGTCGCCTGTATAATCGAACGAGCCAGCCGACGCGGAAGTGGCGGAATTGGCAGACGCGCCAGCCTTAGGAGCTGGTGGCCGAAAGGCCGTAGGGGTTCGAGTCCCTTCTTCCGCAGAAATATTCCGAGAAGCAACGAGGTCCGTCGAGTTGACGCGAGACTGCGTCTTGCCTATACTGGAAATTCAACCGCGGTGGATGCCAGCCGCACTTCCCTGCCAGGTTTCTTGGATTAGGAACAAGTGAACGGCAGATTGGGACAGGGCTTGGTGTAATTCCCTGAAAAACTTCGATGACAGAAGCAACATGCAAACGCGAACTCGAGTTGGAAATTCCAGCCGAGAACGTAACTAAAGCGACTGAAAAAGTGGCGCGGGATCTTGCGCGCGTGGCGCGCGTTCCGGGATTTCGTCCGGGCAAAGCGCCCGTTACGCTGATCCGCAGGCGCTTCGCTGAAGATATACAGGGCGAAGTGCTGCAATCCCTGGTACCGGAATATATCGAGAAAGCTCTCGAAGAGAAAAAGCTGGTTCCCATAACGCGTCCGGCGGTGGACAAAGTTGATTTCAAGGAAGGCGAGCCGCTGCGATTCCGCGCGGTGTTCGAAGTGCTGCCTGAATTCGAGCTGGGCGATTACAAAGACCTCGCGATCAACGTGGACGCCATCGAAACCGGCGATGCGCAAGTGGACAAGGCGATTGAGAACATTCGCGAGCGCGTGGCTACGTTCGTTCCGGCCGAGGGGCGAGCGGCCAAGGACGGCGACTACGTCCTGATCAAGCTCGCGGGCGTACCGGTGGGTGAAGGCGAGCCGGTGCAAGCCGACAACATTCTTTGCCACATCGGCGCGGAAGAAACGCTGGAGAGTTTTACGGAGAATTTGCGCGGCGCAAGCAGCGGCGAAACGAAAAAATTCCGTTCGCAATATCCGGACGATTATCCGGACCAGAAGCTGGCGGGAAAGGCCTACGATTACGCCGTGGAAGTTCAGGGCATCAAGGAAAAGAAGCTCCCTGAGTTAAATGATGAGTTTGCGAAGGACGCCGCGGGCGAAAAAGGCTCGTTCTCGACTTTGGAAGAAATGCGCAAGCTCATCTCGAAAGATTTGGAAGCCGCCAAGGAAGACCAGCAGAAGGAGCAGGCTCACGAAAAGCTGCTAGAGGCTCTGGTGAAGCAGCACGATTTCCCGGTTCCGGAAGCGCTGGTGGAGCATCAGATGAATGTACGACTTGAGCGCAGCGTTCGTTCGCTAACCGCTCAAGGAGTGGACCCACGCGCGGTGAATATCGATTGGGTGGCGCTGCGAAACCACCAACGCGAGCGCGCGGTGGACGACGTGAAGGCGGAGCTTCTGATTGACCGCATCGCGGACGCGGAAAAGATCGACGCGACGGACGAAGAAGTGGAAAAAGAGATTCAATCGCTGGCGGAACAGAGTGGCGAATCGGCAACGGCATTGCGGGCTCGCTTGACAAAGCAAGGAGTGCTCGATAGGATGAAATCGAAGTTGCGAAGTGACAAAACAATCGAGTGGCTCTACCGCAACGCCCGGATCGAGACGACAGCCAAAAGTGAAAAGTAGGTTCGGGTTCCTCAGCGCGCAAAAGTTCTCCCTATGACACACAAAGACGACGCCTATCCGCGTGCAACAACCCTCGTACCCATGGTGGTCGAACAGACGAACCGGGGCGAGCGAGCGTACGACATTTACTCCCGGCTGCTGAAGGATCACATCATCTTCATCGGCACGCCGATTGACGATCACGTCGCGAACCTGGTGACCGCGCAGTTGCTGTTCCTGGCGTCCGAAGATCCGGAGAAAGACATTTCGGTGTACATCAATTCTCCTGGCGGCTCGATTTCGGCTGGAATGGCAATTTATGACACGATGCAGTTTGTGCGGCCTGATGTCGTCACCTATTGCATCGGGCAGTCTGCTTCCATCGCCGCTGTGCTGCTGGCTTCCGGCACGCCCAAGAAGCGCTACGCCCTGCCCAACTCCCGCGTGCTGATTCATCAGCCGTGGATGTCCGGGTTGTCCGGGCAGGCCACCGACATTGATATTCACGCCAAAGAAATCCTTCGCACACGCGAAGCGCTCAACAAACTTCTCGCCGGGCATACGGGCCAGAGCATAGAAAAGATCGAACGGGACGTGGAACGCGATTTCATCATGACTGCAGAGCAGGCCAAAGCGTACGGAATCGTCGACGAAATCATTACCAAGTACCGCTAGTGAGTTCCAAAGGGTTAGTATCTAAAGCGATGATTCTCTGCTTCCGGCCCGCCCTTCGTCTTACAATAAGGAATAGATTCGTTGTCGGCGTCGCAGCTTCCAACAGGCGAGGTTTCACTTTGTGAAGCGGTTCACCCCAGAAGAGCCGTTGCGTTGTTCCTTCTGCCATAAAACGCAGGAGCAGGTGGAGAAGCTCATCAGCTCTCCGAATGAGTATCCACGCTCCTACATTTGCAACGAGTGCGTCGGCGTCTGCCAGCAGATTCTGGAAGACGAGAAGCGCGAGCAGGCTAGCCCGGTCAATCGGCGTTTGCCGCGGCCGCCCGAGATTAAGGCGTTCCTCGACGGCTACGTAATCGGCCAGGACAAGACCAAAAAGAAACTCGCGGTCGCGGTGTATAACCACTACAAACGGATTTTTCTCAACAAGCAGCCGGGCGATGTGGAATTGGCGAAGTCCAACATTTTGCTGATCGGTCCGACCGGGACTGGCAAGACGCTCTTGGCTCAAACGCTTTCGCGCATGCTGGATGTGCCGTTCGCAATCGTTGACGCGACGACGCTTACCGAAGCGGGGTACGTCGGCGAGGACGTCGAAAACATTATTCTGAAGCTGCTGCAGGCCGCCGATGGCGACGTCGCACGCGCCCAACAAGGCATCATATATATAGACGAGATTGACAAGATTTCGAAGAAGGACGAAAACCCCTCGATTACCCGCGACGTTTCGGGCGAGGGCGTGCAGCAGGCTTTGCTGAAGATTCTGGAAGGCACGGTGGCGAACGTTCCGCCGCAAGGCGGACGCAAGCATCCGCACCAGGAATTCACGCCGGTGGATACCACGAATATCCTGTTTATTTGCGGCGGAGCTTTCGTAGGCATGGAAAAGATTATCGAGCGCCGCGTGGGGCAGAAGTCGCTCGGGTTTCATGCGGACGTGCAGCCGACCACCGCGTCGCGCCGCAATATAGAGGTACTCGAACAGGCGCAGCCGACCGATTTGATTCGTTACGGCCTGATCCCCGAATTTGTGGGGCGCTTGCCGGTGATGGGCATTTTGAGCGACTTGGACAAATCAGCGCTCGTGCGCATCTTGACCGAACCGAAAAACGCGCTGGTTCGGCAGTATCAGCGGCTGTTTGAATTCGAAAATGTTCGGTTGCGGTTTACGGACGACGCGTTGGACACCGTGGCTGAATTGGCGCTGCAGCGCAAAGTGGGAGCGCGCGGATTGCGGATGATTCTGGAAGATTTGATGCTGGAGATGATGTATCACTTGCCCGCTCAGCGGAAACTTCGCGACTTTGTCGTCACCGGCGACATGGTGAAAGGCCGCGAGATCAACTGGAGCTTGCTCGAGAAGGCTGGTTAGACTTTTGGCCCAAAAGGAACCGATGTTCAACCGCGAAAAGACCGAAGTAAAACGCGTGCCTATGATGCCGGTGCGGGAAATGGTTATTTTCCCGGAGATGATGCATCCCTTTATCGTCGGACGCGAAGCTTCCGTGCGGGCGCTGGAAGACGCGCTGGCCGGGGACAAAAAAATTTTCCTGGTCACGCAGCACGACGCCTCAGTTGACGATCCCAAGCCGGAAGAGATTTATCAGGTCGGAACGCTTGCCAACATCGTGCAGAGCGTGAAGCTGCCGGACGGAAACATCAAAGTCCTGGTGGAAGGCACGACGCGCGCGAAAATCATTCAGGTAACCAGCGACGAAGGCTTTTTCCGCGCCTCGATTCGCGTGGTTACAACAACGGTGGAGTCTACTCCGCAGCTGCAGGAAGCTTCCAGCCGGGTGACCGCCCTATTCGAACAGTACGTGAAGCTTTCGCAGAGCCTGAACTACGACACCATGATTGCGGCTGTGCGTGTGGAAGACGCCGGCAAGCTTTCTGACGCTATCGCCGCGAACTTGCAGATTCCCGTCGAGGAAAAACAAGAGCTGCTGGAGCTTTTCGATCCGCTCGAGCGCCTGAACCGCATCGCGGACATTCTGGAAGTGGAAACCGAAAAGCTGAACGTCGATCGCTCGATCAATACACGCGTGAAACGCCAGATGGAGCGCGCGCAGAAAGAGTATTACCTCAACGAAAAATTGAAGGCCATCCAGAAGGAGCTGGGCCGCGGCGAAGCGAACGAAATCGAGCAGCTCAAGAAAAAGATCGAAACGTCCGGCATGCCGGAGGGACCGCAGGAAAAGGCCATGCAGGAGCTGAAGCGGCTGGAAATGATGCCGCCTATGTCGGCGGAGTCCACTGTTTCACGCAATTATCTGGACTGGCTGCTGGCGGTGCCCTGGAAGAAGCGCTCCAAGGAAATTCGCGACATCAAGCGCGCGGAAACGATTCTTTCGGAAGATCACTACGGTCTGGAAAAGATTAAAGAGCGCATCCTGGAATATCTGGCCGTCCGGCAGTTGGTGAAGAATCCGAAAGGCTCGATTCTCTGCTTTGTCGGGCCTCCGGGAGTTGGAAAAACTTCTCTGGCGATGTCCATCGGGCGCGCTACGGGCAGAAAGTTTGTGCGCGTGTCGCTGGGCGGCGTTCGTGACGAAGCGGAGATTCGCGGGCACCGCCGCACCTACATCGGCGCCTTGCCCGGGCAGATCATCCAGATGATGCGCAAGGCCGGGACCGTGAATCCGGTGTTCGTCCTCGACGAAGTGGACAAAATGTCGATGGATTTTCGCGGCGATCCTTCCGCGGCGCTGATGGAAGTGCTCGATCCCGAGCTGAATCATGCATTCACCGATCATTACCTCGATGTGGAATACGATCTTTCGAAGGTAATGTTCATCTGCACCGCCAACGTGCTGCACACGATTCCGCAGCCGCTGCAGGATCGCATGGAAGTTCTGCGCATCCCGGGCTACACGGAACACGAAAAGCATCAGATCGCGCAACGCTTTCTGGTGCCCAAGGAAATTGCAGCCACCGGGCTTACGAAAGCGAATCTTAAATTTACGGACGAAGCCGTCACGCACATTATTCGGCACTACACCCACGAAGCGGGCGTGCGCAACCTGAGCCGGGAAGTTGCCAACGTTTGCAGGAAGATCGCGCGCAAAGTGGTGGCCGACGGAAAAGGCGTGGAAATTGAAGTCACGAACACCAACGTCAACGATTACCTCGGCATCCTGAAATACCGCGATTTCCTGGCGGAAAAGAAAAACGAAATCGGACTGACCACCGGCCTGGCGTGGACGGAAGTGGGCGGCCAAGTGCTTTCCACCGAAGCGATGTTGATGCAGGGCAAGGGCCGGCTGACGCTTACGGGAAAATTGGGCGATGTGATGCAGGAGTCGGCGCAAGCGGGCATGAGCTACGTGCGCTCACGCACGCATCAATTCGGGTTGCCGAAAGATTTCTATCGCCACCTCGATATCCACGTGCACGTTCCCGAAGGCGCCATTCCGAAGGACGGCCCATCGGCGGGCATCACGCTGTGCACTTCCATCGTGAGCGCGCTGACCCGCATTCCGGTTCGCTGCGACATATGCATGACCGGGGAAATCACGCTGCGCGGCAAAGTGCTGCCCATCGGCGGGGTGAAGGAAAAGCTTCTTGCGGCGCACCGGCTCGGCTTCCGCACGGTGATTCTGCCGAAGGATAACGAAAAGGATCTGGCGGAGATTCCGCCGGAAATTCAGTCTCAGATGTCCGTTCACTTTGTGGAGAACATGGACGAAGTGCTGCAAATCGCGCTCGAACATCCCCTTCCGGTTCCCGGACTTCCGCCGGTGGCCGATGTGGAACCCAAGTTTGTTACAGATGTTGCACAGGACAGCGAATTAACCAATTGAAACCCTCCGGCTCTCTCCCATCCTGCTAAGCAGGTTCGGCCCGCAACCGGGGGATTCAGATTGTCTGTAGTTCAGCCCATTCGTGATGAAGTAGTTTAGAAAAAGCGGCAGGTTCGAATTTGTGCCCGCCCGTAGTCCATTCAGAAAATCAATCATGCCTGAAAACCAGGCTAGAGAAGGAACGAACTCGATGAGCATTAGTCTTGCAGAACTAAAAGATAAGAACATTACCGACTTGGCGAAAATCGCCAAGGAACTGAACATCCCCGGCGCTTCGGGCATGCGCAAGCAGGAGTTGATCTTTCAAATCCTCCGCGCGCAGACCGAAAAAAACGGATTGATCTTCTCCGAGGGGGTGTTGGAATGCCTGCCGGACGGCTTCGGCTTCCTGCGCGCTCCGGAATACAACTACCTGCCCGGCCCGGACGACATCTACGTCTCCCCTTCGCAAATCCGCAAATTCGATCTGCGCACGGGCGACACGGTTTCCGGCCAGGTGCGTCCGCCCAAGGACGGCGAGCGTTACTTCGCGCTGATTAAGGTGGAAGCGGTCAACTTCGAGGATCCCGAAGTTGCGCGCAGCAAAATTTTCTTCGACAACCTGACGCCGCTCTATCCGCAGGAACGCATACGCCTGGAGACCACCAAGGAAAACCTCACCGGGCGGGTGCTGGACATGCTTTGTCCCGTCGGGAAAGGCCAGCGCGGATTGATCGTAGCTCCACCGCGCACCGGCAAGACCATGATGCTGCAATCCATCGCCAATTCCGTCACTACGAATCATCCGGAAGTCGCGTTGATCGTTCTGCTGATCGACGAGCGGCCGGAAGAAGTTACGGACATGCAGCGTACGGTGAAGGGCGAAGTGATCAGCTCCACATTCGACGAGCCGCCCCAGCGCCACATTCAAGTGGCGGAAATGGTTCTGGAAAAGGCCAAGCGTTTGGTGGAACACAAGCGCGACGTGGTGATTTTGCTCGACTCGCTTACGCGTCTCGGCCGCGCTTACAACGCCGTGACGCCTCCATCCGGAAAAGTTCTTTCCGGCGGTATCGACGCCAACGCTTTGCAGCGCCCGCGCCGCTTTTTCGCCGCCGCAAGGAATGTCGAAGAGGGCGGTTCGCTCACCATCATCGCTACCGCGCTGATTGATACCGGCAGCCGCATGGACGACGTGATCTTCGAGGAGTTCAAAGGCACGGGCAACATGGAAATCAACCTCGACCGCCGTTTGGTGGATAAGCGCGTGTTCCCCACGATCGATATCAACCGCTCCGGAACGCGTAAGGACGAATTGCTTTTGCCGCCCGACGAGCTGAACCGCATCTGGGTGTTGCGCAAAGTGCTGAGTCCGCTTTCGACCGTGGAAGCTATGGAACTTCTGTTGGGCCGCCTCTCAAAGACGAAGACGAACGGGGAATTTCTGTCCTCGATGTCCAGCCCAGCCTAACTTCGCGCTTGCTAACCGCGCGCCTAGCTCACATAAGAACCCTTTTCTTCTTGCGGCGTATTCCGCGTAATTCTGTTAGTGCGCCGAGTCCGCGTACTTCACCGAACAGCCGTAGGGACGCGTCGTCGGCGTCACCACTTGCTTGCCGGCGATCGCCTGCTCGAGCGCGAGGTTGACGTAATTCGTCGCGGTGGGCACGTCCTCCAGGTCGGTAGTCGGCTTGTCATCAATCGCGCCATCGTAGATCACGACGCCCAAGGGATTGATGACGATCATCTGCGGGGACGTCTTCGCGTCGTAAAGATGGCCGATCTGGCCGGTGGGGTAGAGCAACGCTGCGGTTGGTGCAGCCTGCTCCTTCGTCAAGTAGTCGTTCTCTTCGTTCGCGGTCATGTATCCCTGCTTGCCTGGCGCGGAAGAGAGAATCGTGAACCAGACTATGCCGCGGCCGGTCCACTGCTTTTGCAGCTTCTGCATGTTGCCGCTGTTGTAGTGCTTCCCCACGTAGGGGCAGCCGTTGTTGTGCCACTCGAGGACCACATACTTTCCACGATAATCCGACAGGTGAACGGTCTTGCCGTTGCTCGCGGTGGCGGTGAACTCCGGCGCCGCTTCGCCGGTTTTCCCAGACAAAATCAGTGGCAGAGCTGTGCAGAGCAACAGGGCTATAAGTATCGGATACAGAGTCGAGCGCTTCATTTTTGTTGTGCCTCCTTCAAGGATTGTGCCGCGTAAATTCCAATGTCGCGAGTGTTATTCGCTGCGCCAGGCTTGCTAAGAGGCGCGTCTATCGAGTAGGCCCGATCGGCGGAGAGGACGAGCACGCCTTTTAGGCGCTCGATTGGTTTGAGAAGCTGAGCTGACTTCCGCAGCGTCAGCCGGAAGCCGGCGGCCGTAGGGGCGAGATTCTGCGGCGCCGCATTGTCAATCTGCGACTCTGCGAGCGGGAAGAAAACCGCCTGCGTGATTTGATGGCCAACGTTCGCGCTGAGTACGAAAGAGTCCTTGGCGTCGCCCACACTAAATTTCCAGTTCCGCGGTGCGGGCTGCGGCAATGATTTTCGCGCGGCAGCGAATAAACCGCTAGTCCGCGCATCCGGCGCAGGCGCTTGCGATTTGACGGGGAGAGTGAGCGAGAGTTGAGCCTTGCCGGGAATGCATATTTCGCGGCAGACCAGCACTTTTACTTCGGCACCGATCTGCTCCGGCCCCTGTGACGCCAACTTGGCATCGGCGTGCATCGGCACGATCAGCGTCACCTCGTCCTCATAACCAAAATCGACGATGGTAGGCGTGCCGAGACGCCGCGGAGTAGGCCACTCCTTCGCGCCCGCGCTGAGGCCTGCCGGCAACTGCCACTTAATGCGCGGCGACTCGCCCGAATCGCCTGGATTGATCCAATAGATGTGCCAGCCCTGCTCGAGTTGAAAATGCAACCCGAGGTCGAAATCATGCCCCGCTGTAATCCATTCATTCTCGGCGACGAGCTCCAGTGTACCGTGCGGGATGGGTGTTCCGGCCGCCTGCGCGCCTAAGGAGCAAAGCAGGAGTGAGACTACAAGCGCCAGTGCCCTGCAAAAAGCTGCAGCTAGACTACACTCTCGCATTCCTCTTTTGATGCAGCAGGCGTCCCGCCCGTTTCTTTTAGTCTGACGACACGCGGGAGTGTTGTGGCAGAACCTGCGCAACTATGTGGAGCGGAGCGCGGCAAGTCCACGAAAGGGGCGAGATCACCCCTTCGGCGCGGTGTGCCGGATGCGCTCTCGATTAGCCGAGGAACCCTAGATTGTTGCTGCTGAAGTTGCCGATATACGGCAGCACGTACGGGAGATCCGCAGTGGCCAGGCCGAACCATTGGGCCAACGTCGCGGCGTACTGCGCCGAAGAAGTGCTGGGGATCCAGCGGCCGTTGGAGGCGACATCGTCGGGACCGCCGAGCGCCAGAGTTGGAAACGTTCCGTAGATCTGCCCGCCTTTCACCGCGCCGCCCAGAATGATGTGGTGGCTGCCCCAGGCGTGGTCCGTTCCGTCGGCCGAATTTGGCTGGAAGGTACGCGCAAAGTCCGAGCAGGTGAAAGCCGTAACTTGATTCGCCAAATTCATTTCCTGCAATGCCTGGTAGAACGCCATTAAAGCCGGGCTAACTTCGCCCAGAAGTGTTGCCTGCGTTGCCAACTGGGCCGCGTGGGTATCGAAGTTGCCCGCGCCTACAAAGAAAATCTGCCGCTTAACTCCCAAAGCCGCGCGCACGTTGATGAGTTTTGCAACCTCCGCCAACTGAGCGCCGAAGGGAGTGGTAGTCGGAAAGACAGTTGTCAGCGGCGTTGCAGCATTTAACGCGCCGGCCAGCACAGTGTTATAGGTGAAGGCATTGTTGGTGATGGCGTTGTCTTCCTGAATCAACGAGACGCCGCTGCTCATGTTCGCGAACTGTTGCGCTGTCGTCTGGCGCGAAGAGCAGTAGGATTGATCGCTGCAGCTTGGAGTGCCGGGCCCACCGGATCCGACGGAAACGGGTGAAGTGCCGGTTCCATTGCAAAACAAAGTATCGCCGCTGATGGAAGCGATCATCGGTACCAGCGCGCCCGGATTGTATTGCGTATTCAATTTGTCCGCGATGCGGCCTGCCCAACCGGTGCTGCCCGCGGAGCTATCCAGCTGGTTCTGCCACTCCAGTTGCTGGTCGGGATGAGAAAAGAGGTTGCTGGGCGGCACGATCGAATTGGCCTGGTACTGCGCGCGGGTGGTCGGCTGCAGGAGCGTGCCGACATTCGCCAGGAACGCCAGGTTGCCGCTGTTAAACAAAGACTGCACTTCCGGCAGGCTGGGATGCAGCGCAAAGTTGGGCTGCGGTGTAAGCGGCAGCAGCGTGTTCTGCGCCAGCGCTAACGGTCCGCGAATGGTCGCGTAGTTGTTGTAGCCGGTCGTGTCGAACGGGATGAGCATATTATTCGAGTCGTTTCCGCCGAACATAAAGATGCAGACCAGTGCCTTGTAATCCGAAGATGTTTGGGCCAGGGCGTTGAGCATTCCGAAAGGCCGGAAGCCCAGAAGATTGCCGGCTGCGAGCAAGGAAGCATTGGTTAAAAAACTTCGTCGACTGTGTGACATAAAACTCCTTTTTGGCCCGTCTTCCAGCGATTAGTGCAGGATCTTGTATTGCGAAGAAGTGACCACCAGGAACACGGCTACTTCCGCGCGGCCCTGTAGGTCGGTCGCGGGAATGGCGGTGATGGTCTCGATTAAAGCGGTGCGCATATCGCTGGGCATCTGGCTGTGCATGAAAAGCATTCCCAGATAATCCACCAGTTGCGCAGGATTGCTCGCTTGTTGTCCGATGACGCTGGTCGCGCTCAGATCTATGACCGGCGCTGAATCTCCGTTGTGAATAATCTTGTCGGCAAGACTCATGCGGGGAATGACCGAGCCGGTGTTCTCCAGGGAAAACTCAGGAGCGTTCAACGTGGTTTGCGGAATGATGTAACTGGGCGGGAAGTAGTTAAACACGCTTGCCTGGTCGATGGGCGCCTCTCCAACCGACGTCAACGTTCCTGACATGAAGTTAACGTACAAATAGGAAGTCGCCGGTGTCTGCGCTGCATTTAATCCGCGAAGCAAATTCATAGTCCAAAGGAGCGGCTCGCGCAGGTGGCCGCCATCGACGGCAGGGTTCGTATCAGCCTGATCCCCAGTCTGCACGTCTCCCGCACGCGCTTCCGGATCCATAATAATCGCGGTCAGGATGGCCTTCATGTCGCCACGCACGCCGCTGCCGTTATTCGCGAAGACCGCAGCCACGCGCGCCACATAGGCGGGGCTGGGATCGCCGCTCACCAGATGCTGTATGAGCTGCCTGCAGACAAAAGGGCCGATGTTCGGATGCGCAAATATATTGTCGAGGGCGCCTTTCAGGTCCTGCTCGGCCGACTGGCCAGCGGAAAGCGTGGTTCCGTTCAAGAGGATTTTTGAGGTCTCATCATGCTCGCTTTCTACCGGCACCATAAAGTTGAGCCAATTGTGCGCGTAATTGAAACTTGACGGAGTGCTGCCATCCGTATTTGCAAAGGTCCAACCCGTGTAGGCACGCGCAAAAGCTTCCACCTGAAGCTCGGTGTAGGTGGGAATCGGATTACCGCTGCCATCGGTCTGCAGGCTGCCGTCCGAATTCAAAAGATTTACTCCCAGGGTGAAGAGCTGCATATTCTCGCGGCCGAAATTCTCGTTTGCGATTTGACCGGTGGGAGGCTTTCCGCTGTTCACCATATTCAGGTAGTCGCCCATGGCCGGCGAAAGCGCCGCATCCTGCATGATGGTGCGGTAATTGGTAAAGGCGTCGCCGGCCAGAGTATTCAGATAGAAAGGCATGGCGTTGTCCTGAACGATGGGTGCGACGAATATCTCGCTCAGAGCCAAGGCTACGCGTTGACGGAACTGATCGTTTCCCCAGACCGTGACGTTCAGGAATTCTGACTGCGTGCAGCGCCAGTTCGTAAACCCGCACACGGCAGTGTCAGGCGATGGCGGCTCGCTGAATTGCGTAGTCGGCTGATTGAACTGTTCGGTCAGCGCCGCCTGCAAACCGATCTGCTGGACATGGGCGATCGTAGTTGCCGTAGGACCAAAGCTGGTCTGATCGAGGAAGCGTGCGGCTGCCGTAGCGCTGATTGTGGTCGCTCCGACGACCTGTGCATTCACGGTGTTCGAACTGCTCGAACCGGGATCGGGGTTGGTCACCACCACAGCTTCAGCCAAACCTGCTTGAGCAACCGTAGCCGTTCCCGTTGCGATTATTTGGGTGCTGGAAACGGACATGATCGTTAAGTTGGCGCCGCCGAACGATGCTGTGGCGCCGTTGACAAAGTTGGTTCCGGATATCATCAGCGTAATCGCGCCAACATTCACTTGCGCAGGCGAAATGCCGGAAATCTGGGGCACGGGATTCCAGAGCGTGACGGCGCTAGAGCTATTAACCGAGCTTTTGTTGGTCTCCGCCGCTTCAATCGTTACCGTGTTCGGGGAAGGAAGCGTTGCAGGCGCGGTGTAATTTCCAGTCGCGCTAATGGTTCCGGTGGCGGCGCTTCCGCCCACCACTCCGTTCACCGACCAGGTGAAGGTCTTGTTAGCCAGAGAAGGGGTAAATTGCTGGGTCGAGCCGGCGCGTACGTCCGCAGTGCTCGGGGATATCGTCAAAGTGTCCGAAGTGGGCGGGGTCGAGCCCGGGGGTGTGAGCGCACAACTCGTAGTTATTAACGCCAGAACGACGACTGCAGCTGCGAGCATGGTTGAGCGACGCAAGGTTCCCTCTCAGTTCCTTCAAGATTGCGAATTGACTCCCAAAACCCTGCCTAGCGGAAAAAGTTCCATTATTTTTAAGAATTCGCAATTTAACGGGCTGGACCCGTAAGAAAGCAAGAAGAGGAGACTAACCAGCTGTGATGTATGGTGCAACTGGCGCAAAGTCCAGATTAATTCTCCTGTCCACGGGTACCAGGAGAGTTGGGAATAAACGAGCCAAGCCGCGGAGGCATTTTCGTATCTGTTTCGCTGTCGAAGAGGATGCTATTTCCCTCTCGGCGAGCAGAGTCAGAAATTATCTTTTGCAGGCTTTTCCTCAAAGTGGCCGGGAATTCGGTAAACTGCGCTTCGGATTGGCCGGAGCCGAGCGTATGGGACTTGCGAGGCTTCTTGAGCTTTGTCGCGCCGGCTACTATTTGTGGGTGCGCGCGGCGGGCGGCGGGCGGCGCGCGGCTCACGTCGATCTGATGGTTTCGCTGCGGTATGAGGTAATAATTGATGAACAAGAAATTTCTCTATTGAGGGACAAATGATTCGCACTTACCTTGGCCACGCGCCGCAAATTGCTGCAACTGCTTACATCGATCCGCAAGCAGTCGTCATTGGTGACGTCGTCATCGGCGAACATTCCAGCGTGTGGCCTTGCGCGGTGCTTCGCGGGGACGTGAACTTCATGCGCATCGGTTCGCGCACGAATATTCAAGATGGTTCGGTGCTGCACGTGATGCGGGACACGAATCCCTTGATCCTCGGCGACAACGTTACCGTTGGGCACGCTGTGGTTCTGCACGGCTGCACCATCGAGTCGCGGTGCCTGATCGGGATGGGCAGCATCATCCTCAACGGCGCAAAAATCGGCGCTGGAAGCATTATCGCAGCCGGCACACTCGTCCCTGAACGCACTATTGTCGCCCCCGGCAGCCTCTTCATGGGCCAGCCCGGCAAGCTGCGCCGCGCGCTCACCCCCGAGGACCTCGAATCCATCGACCGCTACGCCCAGCGCTACGTCGAGTACAAGGAAACCTACAAGTCCGAGTCCGGAAATTGACCGTTCGGCCTGCCAAATTCCCCGAACGCCGAAAATCGCTTGCGTGCGTGTTGTAAAATAGCGTGATGGGCAGAGCGCCGGATTCTCGGCAGAGCGGCGGCCCCGGCGGAATGGCTTCCGGGCGTCGCGAGAAAATCTACAATTTTTTTAATCGAGAACTCGATTTATTAGAATCCATCGTAAGCTATTGCAAACAAAGGAGGGCGTGTGCGTCTAATCGAGAACTTTGAACCGTTTGCGAATGTCACGCGCACGCCGGCCTATGACGGATCATAGACGCCAATTTCGTGCCATCAAAGGAACTCGCGACATCTTGCCGCCGGATTCCGCGCTGTGGAATTGGTTCGAGCAGACGGCGCGCGATGTCTTCGAATCCTACAATTTCCGCGATATCCGTTTGCCTATTTTCGAGGAGACCGAACTATTCGCTCGCTCGATTGGGGCCGAAACAGATGTAGTTAACAAGGAAATGTTTACATTTAGCAGTGGCCACGATCCGGACGCGGTCGAAGACAGCGCCGCTGACCGAACCTATTCGCTGCGGCCCGAAGCGACGGCGAGTGTTGCGCGGGCGTACATCGAAAATGGAATGCAGACGCTGCCGGGGAACGTAAAGCTGTACTACATCGGGCCGATGTTTCGGCGCGAGCGGCCACAGAAGGGACGCTACCGCCAGTTCTACCAAATTGGTGCGGAAGTGCTCGGGCAATCCGACGCGCCTGCCATCGACGCCGAAGTCATCGAAATGCTGATGACTTTTTTCAATCGTGTCGGCCTCACGCGCACCACTCTCTACATCAATTCCATCGGCGACAAACATTGCCGCCCTCAATACGTAGGAAAACTCCGCGAGGAGTTGTTAAAAGTTGCAGATCATCTGGGGCTGGACAGCCTTCGCCGCATCGAGACCAATCCACTGCGCGTCCTCGACTCGAAATTGCCGGAGGAGCAGGCCATTATTGCGAAGCTGCCGCGCATCTCCGATCATCTTTGCGCCGACTGCCGAGAGCATTTCGCAAAACTGAAAGAAGAGCTAAACACGCGCGGCGTCGCGTACGAAGAAAACTGGCGGCTCGTGCGCGGACTCGATTACTACACGCGCACCACGTTCGAAGTCACGGCGGAAGGGCTGGGCTCGCAGAACGCGGTGTGCGGCGGCGGGCGCTACGACGGCTTGGTCGAACTGCTCGGCGGGCCTCCCACGAAAGGGATCGGCTTCGCCATCGGCAGCGACCGCGCGATTTTGTCGATACAAGAGGGCGGAAAATTGCCGCATCTTCCCGGCCTTGCGGTGTTCGTCGCGTGGATGGGCCAGGCTGCGTATCCTACGGCAGTGAACATCACACGGAAGCTTCGCACCGCCGGGCTCTCCGTCGAGCTACCCGGCGAAGAAATGAAATTCAAGAAATCGCTGGGCCTCGCGGACAAACTTGGCGCGCGTTATGCTTTGATCATCGGCGAAGACGAAGTCGCCGCCGGCACTTTCACCCTGAAGCGCCTCGCCGATTCCGAGCAGAAAAAGCTTTCAGAGTTGGAGTTGCTTGAATATCTTGAATCGGAGCGCCGACGTGCGTAAGTGCAAAAAATCAGCCTCAGGGGCTGAAGCCCCAAAAGTTTTCCAACTTATTGTCGCGGCTGAAGCCGCGACCCCCTAAAATGCCAAGACTCCTGTTATCTCAGAGCTTTTTAGGGGGTCGGAGCATTAGCTCCGACATTACAAATCGGCATGGAAAAGGGGCTTTAGCCCCCGAGGAACGGAATAGTGCTTGAAGCGCTTGGAAACTTGAAACGCACAACCTATTGCGGCGATCTGCGCGCGGCGGATGCGGACAAGGCTGTCGTGCTGATGGGCTGGGTGCATCGGAGGCGCGACCTCGGGCAACTGATTTTCATCGACCTGCGCGACCGCGCCGGGATCGCGCAAATTGTTTTCAACAAAGAGCTGCATCCCGAAGCGCACGGGAAGGCGGAGCAGTTGCGCTCGGAATTCGTGGTCGCGGTGGAAGGGCGCGTCCTGCGCCGCCAGAAGGCGAATCCTGACATTGCATCAGGCGAAGTGGAAGTGATGGCCACGCGGCTGCACATTTTGAACAATTCGAAGACTCCGCCTTTCCAGATCGAAGAAGAAGTGACCGCGAGCGAAGAAACGCGCTTGCGCTACCGCTATCTCGATTTGCGGCGGCCGAAACCGCATCGCAATCTGGAGCTGCGCCACCGCATCATATTGGAGATTCGCAAAGCGCTCGACGAACTTGGCTTCTTCGAGATTGAAACGCCGATGCTGACGCGCTCGACTCCGGAAGGCGCGCGTGACTGCCTGGTGCCCAGCCGCATCCATCATGGGAAGTTTTACGCGCTGCCGCAATCACCGCAAATCTTCAAGCAGATATTGATGATTTCGGGCATGGACCGCTATTTCCAAATCGTGCGCTGCTTTCGGGACGAAGACTTTCGCGCCGACCGCCAGCTTGAGTTCACGCAGCTCGACCTCGAAATGTCGTTCCCGCGCCAGCAGGATATTTTTGAAGTGATCGAGCGCGTGATGGAACGCACCTGCGCGGTTGTGGGAGTGCAGGCGAAAGGACCGTTTCGCCATCTGGATTACAAGGATGCGCTGCGGCGCTACGGATCGGACAAGCCGGACCTGCGTTTTGGAATGGAATTGCACGACGTGACGCAATTCTTCGCGACGGGGCGAGAAAAACTGCAGATTGAAGGCAACGTTCAGGCATTGGTCGCCCCGGGCGGGGCTTCATGGTCGCGCAAGCAGCTTGACGAGCTGGGCGAGTTCGCGAAATCGTCGGGCGCGCGCGGCGTTTACGCCGTCAAGGTAGCGGCCGAAGGAATCACTTCGCCGCTGGAAAAAACTCTTGGACCGGAAACGCTGAAAAAGCTCGCGGAAGCTGTGGGGGCTAAGGCCGGCGATTTGATCGTCGCAGCGGCGGCGAAAGAACAAATCGAGCACAGCGACACTTCGCTGAACGTCGCGGGCCAGATTCGCCTGTATCTCGGAGACAAGCTCAACCTGATCGACCGAAGCAAATGGGAATTCGCGTGGATTACCGGCTTTGCGCTCTTCGAATGGAGCGCGGCGGATAAGCGGTGGGTCAGCGCGCAGCATCCGTTCACTGGAATCTTCGAAGAGGATCTCGACAAGCTGGAAACCGCGCCGTGGGAATGCCGCTCGAAGGGATACGACCTCGTTTTGAACGGCAACGAACTCGGCTCGGGAAGCATTCGAATTCACCGCCAGGATGTGCAGGCGCGGATGTTCAAAGCGCTCGGTCTGACCGACGAGCAAGCGCGCCAGCGTTTCGGGTTCTTTCTCGACGCACTCACGTATGGCACTCCGCCGCACGGCGGCATCGCGCTGGGCATCGACCGCGTCGTGATGCTGCTCGCCGGCGAAAAATCTATTCGCGAAGTGATTGCCTTCCCCAAGACCACCGCGGCGGTAGATTTGATGGCCGACTCGCCGTCGGAAGTGGGCACTGACCAGCTCGACGAATTGGGAATTCAGATAAAGGTAAAATCCGGGGATGGCGGAGCTAAAACTCCGACCGCCTGACAACCGACCATGAGCCGGATACGCATACTTGCGGAAAATGTGGCGAACAAGATTGCGGCGGGCGAGGTTGTGGAGCGGCCCGCGTCGGTGGTGAAGGAGCTGCTCGAAAACGCGCTGGACGCGGGGGCACGTTCGATTCGCATCGAAACCGAATCGGGCGGCAAGCGCATGATTCGCGTGATCGATGACGGCACGGGAATGAACCACGACGATGCCCTGCTGGCGTTCGAGCGCCACGCTACTTCGAAACTGCGCACGGCGGACGATCTACTTTCTATTTCGACGCTGGGGTTTCGCGGCGAAGCGCTGCCTTCGATTGCTTCTATTTCGCGGCTGCTGCTTGAAACGCGCTCTGCTGAAGATGAACAAGGGACGCGCGTGGAGTTTGCGGGTGGAAAATTGATTGGTGTGAAGCCGGCGGGCTTGCCTGCGGGAACATCGATTAGCGTGGCGGATATTTTTTATTGCGTACCGGCGCGGCGCAAATTTCTGAAGTCCGAGACTACGGAGTTGGGGCACATCGCTTCACTCGTTACGCACTATGCGCTGGCGCATCCCGATTGCCAGTTTCTGCTGAAGACGCCGACGCAGGAAATTCTGAATTGCACGCCGGTGGAAAAACTTTCCGAGCGGGTATATCAGATTTTCGGGCGGCAGGCGCTGGACGAGCTGACGGAAATTACGCCGACGGAAGGACCGGTGCGCAGCGCCATCACCGAACCGCCGATCGAGGCGGAAGAGCGGGCCGCTACGCTGCGGGTGAGCGGGTTCACTTCGCGGCCGGAAGTGCAGCGGTCGAATCGCAACGGGATTTATATTTTTGTGAACCGCCGGCTGGTACGCGACCGACTGCTGCTGCATGCCATTGGTGAAGCGTACCGCAACATCATGCCGCCGGGAGTTTTCCCGTTTGTTCTGCTTTTCCTCGATTTGCCGTACGAGGAAGTGGACGTGAACGTTCATCCGGCGAAAATCGAGGTGCGCTTTCGCCATCCGCAATTCGTTCACGATTTCACACGCGATGCGCTGCGACTGGCGCTATCGCATGCGCGGCCGATTCCTGGATTTCCTGCGGCGCGCGCCGCAGCTGCAGCGGGTGAACAGAGCGTTGGCGGCTTATCCTCCTCGTCGCCCGTCGGAAACGTGCGAGGTTACGCGCCGATGCCGGACGCGAACACATTTCCAGGCCCACCGCGAGCTGAAATTCCAAATTCACTCGGCAGCTCGTCAACGGGTATCGCCGAGGGATTCGAACTTTCCGGCGCGCCTGACAGGCCGGCGCCTCAACGCTTGCAGTTTGGAACCGGCAACGGCAGCGATTTTTCAGATCCAAGGCGAGAGGCGCTCGGCGCCGA
>JBAVQA010000024.1:0-11747 GCA_049693595.1 Candidatus Acidiferrales bacterium
TGCTCGAACCGTTCAATCCAACCCGCGTCCAGCAGCCGGCGGAGGGCGCCATAGAGCGTGCCCGTGCTCAAGCGCACACGGTGGCGGCTTAGAGCCTCGATGTCTTTTATCAACGCGTAGCCGTGGCGCGGTTGGGCCGCCAGGCTCATGAGGATTAGGAGAACGGGCTCGGTGAGCGGCTTGGGATGCTCGATGGCAGGTCGTTTTGCGACATGTCGCATGCAGACATGTTAGCCTATGTCGACGAAACCGTCAAGGTTTGATTTCATTTCCTCTCCCCACCCGGCGCAGTTCCCGTATCACCGTGCTTGGAATCTTGGTCGACGCGTGCGAAATTCGAGCCTTGCTGTCGTTGAGGCGATGCCGCTTCTGTTCGACAAAGTAAGACTCAAAAACAAAATGGAGCGGGCCAGCGACCATTTTGCAGAGACGAGATGGCTAGTCTCCAGTTCGATACACGGATTTCAGAATGTTGCTGCAAAGTGGGGTGAGATGGAGGATTTTATTGGGTCGCCACCGGGAACTCAGAGCCTGGAGCGATCTAGAAAGCGGATTGAAGCGTAGATCTGCGTCGAGAGAGGGCAATGGAAATTACACCGGGCAATCGATTCGGAACTTTTGAGGTATTTTTTCCCGTGCGGCCAGTCGAGCGGGAAATTCGACAGCGCGGCGAGGATGGATTTCCCGGGAGATTGTTTATTGTTGAAGGAATCGACGGGTCGGGGAAATCCACGCAACTAAGCCTGCTGCACAAATGGCTGGAATCGAAAGGGTATGGAGTCGTGTTCAGCGAGTGGAATTCGTCTCCGCTGGTGAAGGATACGACGAAGTTCGGCAAAAAGAAGAAGATGCTGACGGCTGCGACGTTTTCGCTGATTCACGCGACCGATTTTGCGGACAGGACGGAGAAGAGCATTTTGCCGCTGCTGAAAGCCGGCGCGGTGGTGCTGTGCGACCGCTACATCTATACGGCGTTCGCGCGAGACGTGGCGCGGGGGATGGACCGCGAATGGGTACGCGAGCTTTACGGGTTTGCAGTGAAGCCGACGGTGGCATTTTATTTTCGCGTGCCGCTGGAGACTGCCATTGGGCGGCTGATGGACGGCCGCGACGAACTTAAATATTACGAAGCGGGGATGGATTTGGACCTGAGCGACGATCCGGAAGAAAGCTTCCGGCTCTTTCAAGGCTTGATACTGAAGGAATACGAAAAAATGATTTCCGAATTTGGATTGACGGTGGTCGACGCCACTTTGCCCATCGAAGTGCAGCAAGCGCAGGTGAGACAAATCGTGAAAACGCATTTGGAGAAAGCTGCGAACGTGAGGGTGCAACGATGAGGCAGACGTATGGAAAGCTTCTCCCGGGGATGCGAATTTCCGATCTGACGGGCAAGCTGATCGTCATCGAAGGGACCGACGGCGTTGGACGCTCGACGCAGATCAATCTCTTGAAGCCGTGGCTCGAAGAATTGGGGCACGCGGTGCTGGATACGGGGATGGCGCGCTCGACGCTGGCGGGTGAAGGACTCAAGCGCGCGAAAGAGGGAAATAATCTGGGGCGTGTGACGCAGAGTCTTTTTTACGCGACGGATTTCATCGATCGCCTGGAGAACGAGATCGTTCCGGCGCTGCGATCGGGATTCATCGTGCTGACGGACCGGTACGTTTATTCGCTGATGGCGAGAGCGTTCGTTCGCGGAATGGATTCCAAATGGGTTCGCAGTATTTACAGCGTGGCGCTCAAGCCGGATGCGACATTTTATTTGCGGCTTAGCATCGACCAGCTTATTCCTCGCGTGGTCTTCTCCCGCGGATTCGACTATTGGGAGTCGGGGATGGACGTCTATCCGGGACGCGACATGTACGACAGCTTTTGCAATTATCAGACTGCGTTGATGGCGGAGTTCGACCGGCTCAGCGAAGAATATAAATTTGAGGTGATTGAAGCTTCGGCGGATGCGGAGCAGGTGTTCGAGCACCTCAAGGCAGGAATATTCCGCGCTCTGGAGGGCGATTCTCGAAAGGAATACATTTCCGCGCGAAGCACGAGGACGTTGTCTATTTCGGATTTGAGCGCGAATGACAAAGTCGCTTCTGTGGCTCAGACTGCCAATGCTGCGAAGTTCGAGTCCGTGTTGCGATCTATTATGGCGCACTCAGCGGATGGCAACGGCAGAACAGCACAGCAGCAGAAATAATTCTCAAAACGCGACGGTTTGCACATCCCTTCACTCAGGACGTTGCGAGACACTAACAGCTATTCCGACTCGTGTTTGCCTCCACGGGGAAGCAAGTATTAACAATGCCACTTTGGAAGCAGCCCGGCTTCGTTGACTTGGCGTGTAATAAGACCTTAGGATGCGCGTAGAGTGACGGACTCCTCCTCTTTCATCGGCCGTACGATCTCCCACTATCGCATCGTCGAAAAGCTCGGCGGCGGGGGGATGGGCGTGGTCTATAAAGCGGAGGACACGCGGCTGCATCGCGCAGTGAGTTTGAAATTCCTGCCTAGCGAGATGTCCGACGACGCGGGCGCTCTCGAACGGTTCCGGCGAGAAGCGCAGGCGGCATCGGCGTTAAATCATCCGAACATCTGCACGATTTACGACATCGGCGAACAAGACGGGCAGCAATTCATTGCCATGGAGTTTCTGGAAGGCGAAACGCTGAAACAGCGCATCTCCGGCAAGCCGCTGCCTCTCGAACAAATGGTGGAGTTGGGGATTGAAATCGCGGAAGCGCTGGATGCGGCGCACGCCAAAGGAATCGTCCACCGCGACATTAAGCCTGCGAACATTTTCGTGACCGCGCGCGGGCACGCCAAGATTCTGGATTTCGGTTTGGCCAAGCAAAGCTCCAGCGGCGAAGGCCCCGGCGTTTCCGCGCTGCCGACGGCGACTGCGGAAGAATTCCTGACAAGCCCAGGCACTGCGTTGGGCACAGTGGCTTATATGTCGCCGGAACAAGTGCGAGGCGAGCAACTGGACCCGCGCACGGATCTCTTTTCGTTCGGCGTGGTGTTGTACGAGATGGCCACGGGCGTTCTGCCATTTCGCGGAGATACTTCCGGAGTTATTTTCGACGCTATCCTGAATCGAGAGCCGGTCACAGCCGTGCGCCTGAATCCAGATCTGCCGGCGAAGCTGGAAGAAATTATCGACCGGGCGATGGAGAAAGACCGCAATCTGCGCTACCAGCACGCGTCGGACGTGCGAGCAGAATTACAGAGGCTGAAACGCGACAGCACGTCGGGCCGCTCGCATGTGTCGTCTGCAGGAAAAGCGGAACAGGTATCACCAGAATCACAGGCTGTGGCTTCGGGCGTGATGCCGAAGGGCGCAGGAAGAAGAGGCTACTACTATGCCGCGGCTGCAATTCTTGTGCTGGCAGTAGCGGCGGGAGCATTTTTCCTGTATCGCTCGTCGAGGAGTAGCCCTCCTGCGAGCAAGGACTGGGAGCAGCTCACTTTTTTCACGGACTCCGCCGTGTACCCGGCGCTCTCGCCGGATGGACGGATGCTCGCGTTCATACGCGGAAGCGATTCGTTTTTCGGCCCTGGACAAATTTATGTCAAGTTTCTGCCCGACGGCCAGCCCGTGGAACTCACGCATGACGCCTTGCAGAAATTGAACCCGGTCTTCTCCGCCGACAACTCTCTCATTGCCTATGGCACCGCCATACCTTGGAGCGTGTGGGAAGTGCCGGTTCTCGGCGGCGAGCCGCATGTGATGTTCCCCAACGCGAGCTCTTTGACCTGGATCGAGGATGGAAAGCGGCTGCTTTTTTCCGAGATCAAAGAAGGATTGCACATGGTGCTGGTGACCACCGACGAAGGCCGAGGGCAGCGGCGGGAAGTTTACGCACCTCCCGGCGAGCGCAGCATGATCCATCATTCCTATCTTTCCCCTGACGGGCGATGGGTGCTGGTGGTGGAGATGGGCGATCGTGGCGACTTTCTCCCGTGCCGTGTTGTTCCTTTCCAGGGAACTGGCGATGTGCGCGTCGTTGGTCCCCTCGACGGTTTTTGCACTTCGGGCGTTTGGTCGCCTGACGGCAAATGGGTGTACCTCACGGTGACGAAAGGGGACAGGTCCCACATCTGGCGACAACGATTTCCGAGCGGAGAGCCTGAGCAGGTGACTCCCGGCCCGACTACCCAGGAGGGAATTGCAATGTCCGCGGACGGCAAATCGCTCATTACCTCGGTCGGCTCGGAGGACAGCACCGTGTGGCTGCACGACAAGGACGGCGACCATCAGATTTCTTCGGAAGGGAATGCGCACGGAGCGTCGTTCTCGTCTGATGGAAAAAAACTCTATTACTTGATGGCCAACGGCAAAGCCTCGGATTATGAGCTCTGGGTCAAGGATTTGAGCGATGGCAAGACGGAGAGGTTCCTACCGGGGTATTCCATAGCAAACTACTCAGTTTCTGCTGATGGAAAAGAAGTCGTGTTCGAAATGGGCGACCAGAACGGGCGGTCCAGTCTATGGGTTGCTCCAACGAGTCGCCGCTCTTCCCCAGTTCGGATATCTTCCAGCGCGGTCGAGGATTCCGCCGTTTTCCTCCCCGATGGCGACCTGGTTTTTCGGGCAGTCGAAAATGGATCGAATTTTTTGTATCGCATGAAAGCGGATGGAAGCGGCCGCCACAAGGTAATCCCCGGACGTATTTTCGATCTTGGTGCAGCGTCGCGGGACGGTCGTTGGATCGTTGCTTCTTCGCCGGGCCCGGATCAGGAGTACACGGCTCAGCTTAGTGCGATTGCAACGGATGGAAGCAAGATAGTACCGCTCTGCCTGGGCTATTGCGACGCAAGCTGGGATGTCACTGGAAAATTCATCTACGTTTACTTCTCTTCTTTGCGCGACGGTACCTTCCCGCTGCCCCTGGTGCACGACTCGGGCCTTCCGATCTTGCCCCCTGGTGGAATCGCGAGAATCGAGGACTTCACCAACGCAAAAGCTGCAGCCGTGATTCCCCGGGTCGTGGATTCTGCCATCAGCCCATCCGATTACGCCTACAGCGTCAAGAACACCCGCCGCAACTTGTATCGCATCCCTTTGCCGTAGGCCACACGCTGATTGATCGGCCTCGCCGTAAAAGTTTGCTCGAGATTTTTGGAACTGCGGCTATTGCGGATCGGGTTGGTCGCCGACGGAGAAGTAGGTGCAGTCGGGGTGGTGGAAGACGAGGGCGCTGACGCTGGCTTCCGGGTCCATCATCATTCCTTCGGTGAGATGCACACCGATTTCTTCGGGGCGGAGGAGCATCCAGATGGCGGCCTGGTCGTCGAGATTGGGGCAGGCGGGATAGCCGAAGCTGTAGCGTTTGCCGCGATAACGAGAAGTGAAGCGCTCGGCCATGGTGAGCGCGGGCGGATCGGGGAAACCCCAATCCTCGCGGATGCGGCGATGGAGCCATTCGGCGCAGGCTTCTGCGGTTTCGATGGCGAGCGCTTGCAGACCGTGCGAGAAAAGATAACGGCCGGCGGCTTTGGCTTCCTCGGCGCGTTCGCGGACTCCGGCTCCGGCGGTGACGACGAAGAGAGCGAGATGATCGCGGCGGGCGGGATTTTTATCTGCACCGTTGTGACCGGCGATGGCGGTCGCGGCGGGCAGGATGTAATCGCTCAAGCAGAGTTTGTCTGCGACGCGCTGGCGCTGAAAATGGAATTTGTGGATTGACGAAAGTTTTCCCGGCTCGAACAAGGCAATGGAATTTCCTTCGCGTTCGGCTTCGAAGAATTGCCACACGGCTGAAATCTTCATGAAACCTTCGGCTTCGCGTTTTACCTCTTCCATGCTGTGAAAAAGTTCGAGGGCGCGCGGGTCGCGTTCTTTTAGAGCTTTTTCGAAATTGCCGCGGAAGCCCATGTGGCGTCCGAAAATCATGTAAGGGTTGATATAGCTCCAAATTTCATTTCGGTCCGGAATGGAGCGGGCTTTGCGGTCGAGATAGGCGACGGGCGGAATTGGAATGTCGGTGCGAATACGTGGGGAGCGCTCTTCACCGGCGGGGCCGAGCGGGCCCGGTGCGGGTTCTTCCACGGCGACGGTTCCGGCGTGAGTGTTGTCGCGCAGGACGGCTTGGCGTTGCGCGGGGTCGCTCAAGTGATTCATCAGGCGCAAGCCGGTCATAGCGTCTTTCGCGTAGCAGACGGCAGTGCTGTACTGCGGAGCAATTTTCAGGCGCGTGAATTTTTCCGATAGCGCCGCGCCGCCGACCAGCAAGGGCACATCAATTCCGGCTTCGCGCAGGTCCGTGGCAGTGATGACCATTTGCTGCGCGCTTTTCACGAGCAAGCCGGAGAGGCCGATGGCGTCGGGGTTATGTTCGCGATGGGCGCGGATTAATTCCTCGGGCGGAACTTTGATGCCGAGGTTGATCACGTCGTAGCCGTTGTTTTTGAGGATGATCTCGACGAGATTTTTGCCGATGTCGTGGACGTCGCCTTTTACCGTGGCGAGCATAACTTTTGCGCGCTTCTCGGTGTCGGCCTTTTCCATGAACTGTTCGAGATGGCTGACCGCGGCTTTCATGGCTTCGGCGGATTGCAGGACTTCGGCGACGATGAGCTCGTTGTTGTTGAATAAACGGCCGACTTCCGCCATTCCGGTCATGAGGGGACCGTTGATGATGTCGAGAGGCGCGTTTCCTTCGGCGCGCTTGCGATTTAGGTCGTCGACCAGGCCGTCTTTGGAGCCTTCGAGAATGTAATTCGCGAGGCGCTGGTCGAGCGGAAGGTCGGCGGCGCGTTCTTTTTTCCGCGAGCCGGATGCGCGAAAGTGATCGGTGATGGCGGTGATGTGGAATTGGTTGACGGCGGCTTTCTGGTCGGGCGTTTGCTCGCGCCAATCAGGCGGAGCGTTTCGCAAGTGTTCGGTTTGCGGGTGACCTTCGGGTATCGAGGTGGGCGGAGTATTGAACAAGAGATCTTCGGCCAGCTTTCTTTCGGGCTCGGGAATGGAGCCGAAGCGCTCGATGCGTTCGGCGTTGACGATGGCGAGGTCCAAGCCGGCTTTGGTGCAATGATAAAGGAAGACGGAATTTACGACCTCGCGCGCGCCGGGAGGCAAACCGAAAGAGACGTTGGAAATTCCGAGGACGGTGCGCACGTAGGGGATTTGTTTTTTGATCAGGCGAACGCCTTCGATCGTTTCCAGAGCGCCGCCGATGTAATTCTTGTCGCCGGTGCCGCAGGGGAAAACCAGCGGGTCGAAGATAATGTTTTCGGCGTGAATGCCGAATCGTTCGGTGAGCAGGCTATAGGAGCGCTCGGCGATTTCAAGTTTGCGTTCGCGGGTGAATGCTTGGGCTTGCACCGGATCTTCGTCGATGCAACCGACGATGATGGCTGCTCCATAGGAGCGGGCGAGCGGACAAATGCGCTCGAATTTTTCTTCGCCGTCTTCGAGGTTAATCGAATTGATGATGCTTTTGCCCTGGCAATAGGTGAGAGCAAGTTCGACGGCGCGCGGATCGGTGGTGTCGATCATGATGGGGACTTTAATTTTGCGGATAAGCTGGTCGTAGAACGGCGGGATGTCGGCCATTTCGTCGCGGTCGGTGCTTTGCAAGCAGACGTCTACTATATGCGCGCCGCTTTTCACTTGGCGCCGCGCAATCTCGGTAGCTTCCTCCCACAGTTCCGCGGCTACGAGATTCTTGAACTGGCGCGAGCCGATTACGTTGGTGCGCTCGCCGACGACGAGCGGACGCGTGCTTTCTTCAGCCTCGATAATATCGATGCCGGAATATACGGCGCGATGAGTGGAATCGGGGGGGCGCCGGGGAGACTTTTTCTCGACCATTTGCGCGATGGCGCGAATGTGTTTTTCGGTGGTGCCGCAGCAGCCGCCGACGATGTTCAACCAGCCGCGATCGACGAAACGTTCGAGCTGTTGCGCGAGCGAAGTGGGAGTTTCTTGGTAGAGGCCTTCTTCATTGGGCAAGCCGGCGTTTGGATAGCAGGAGACGAAGCCGCTGGTGAGCGATTGCAAAGTGCGAACATGATCGGTCATGAACTCCGGACCCGTTGCGCAATTGAGGCCGAGCGAAATCAGATCCACATGGTCGAGCGAAGACCACAGCGCCTCGATGCCTTGACCTGCAAGCATGGTCCCCATCGCTTCGATGGTGACGGAAACCATGGTTGGAATGGGCTGGCCTAGTTCCTGACTCAATTGCTGGATGGCGAGGATGCCGGCTTTAATGTTGCGAGTGTCCTGGCAGGTTTCCAGAAGAAGGAGGTCCGCGCCGCCTTCGATGAGGCCGCGCGCCTGCTCGCGATAATTATTTTGAAGCTGTTCAAAATTAATGCCGCCGGTGACGCTGATGGCTCTTGTGGTGGGGCCCATGGAACCGGCCACGAAGCGGGGCTTTGCGGGCGTGGAGAATTGGTCAGCCGCTTGGCGCGCCAGTTCAGCGGCGATGCGGCTGATTTCGCGAGCGCGGGCGCCGAGTCCGTATTCCGCGAGAACGACGGGAGTGCTGCCGAAGGAGTTGGTTTCGATGATGTCCGAGCCGGCCTCGAGATATTTCCGGTGGATCGAGAGGACGACCTCGGGCTTGCTGATGACGAGATACTCGTTGCAACCTTCGAGCTGCGGGCCGCCGAAATCCGCTGCAGTGAGATTCGCCTGCTGCAGCATGGTGCCCATGGCGCCATCCAGAATCAGGATGCGTTCGCGCAATAATTCCCGGAGGGCCAAGCCCTGTTGAATGAGGTTCCTCATGTCCGCAAAAATATTCCTAGAAGAATTCTAGCAGGGGACGCGGCGGCGGACCGGAAGGAATCGCGCTGCGGGACGAACTTACAACTTTATTGGGGCCGCGACGGGGTTTCGCTCACAGCGCTGCTCAGAAACTCTATGGGCACGGACTTGGGAACCATGCCGGCGGCAGCACCCCGCGCGAGCAGCTCGCGAACGGCACGGCGTCCCTCTTCGCCATAATCCAGGGTCCAACGGTTCACATACATTCCGACGAATTTGTCGGCCAGGACCGGATCCATGTCACGCGCGAATTGCAGAGCGTAATTCAGAGCGGCTTCGCGATGTTCGAGGGCAAAAGAAATGCTTTCGCGGATGACGCGACCGATCTGGCGGCCGAGATCGGGGCCCAGCTTGCGTCGAATGGCGTTGGCGCCCAACGGGAGCGGCAGGCCAGTGGTTTCCTGCCACCATTGACCCAAGTCCACGACGCGATGCAGTCCTATCTGCGAGAAAAGCAATTGGCCTTCGTGAATCAAAAGGCCGGCTTCGACTTCCTTGGCTTGCACGGCGCCCAAAATTTTATCGAAGGGCATGGTCACCGTTTCGACGTTGGGCTCGAAGAGCTTCAAGGCGAGATAGGAAGTTGTCAGTTCACCAGGAATGGCAATTTTGCGGCCAGCTAACTCCGTTTTCTTGATGGGATGTCCCGCGACGACAATGGGGCCGTAGCCTTCGCCGAAGCTCGCGCCGCAATCGAGCAGGACGTATTTGTCAGCGACGAAAGGGTAAGCGTAAAAGCTGATGGCGGTGACGTCATAGACTTCTTTTCGCGCAGCCTGATTCAGCGATTCGATGTCGGAAAGCACGTGGTTGAATTTTACGCCGGGCAAACGGACTTTGCCGGTTGCCAAGGCATAAAACATGAAGGCATCGTCGCTATCGGGCGAATGCGCGAGATGAATCTCCGCCGTTTTTGGTAGAGCTGCCGGTGTGGACATGCTGGGTCCGTCCTGGCGCTCACGGAAACGCTTACATTCGCTTAGGGCTGAAGAGAGACCGTAGAGACTGGTGCCCGCTGCGACAAAAAGTACGAACGGTGCGGACGTTCCGGCGTGAGTGCCGAATGGTGCAGGGAAAGAATAGCACACGGTACTGGTTTACGTACAGGCGCGGGGGTGAAAAATGATGCCCGTGCTTGGACGCGAGCCGCAAAATCGACAGCTCGCGGGAAATGCGCCGCGAAAGGAAGGCGCTGCGCGCCGATTTTTTTGTCGGAGCTGAAGCTCCGACCCCCTGAAGGACTACGTCGACGGAGTGAAGCGCTAGGGAAGGCGAACCCCGTGCGCTGATCTTGATGGCAACACGGAGCGCCTGGGCGAGCTTCAGCGGGCGCAGCATGCTGCGCCCCTACGGGATGTTGCTTCGGCAATACGCGCGGGAGCTCGCCGGGAGAAAGTCAAAAGAGCCGGCGGGACGCCGGCGCTACGAAAGGCGAACCCGTGCGCTGATCTTGATGGCGATACACGATGTAACGGATGTCCTGATACAACTCTTAACGCATGTCATGAGACCAATCAGCTGACGGGTTCCGACGCCCTGAAGAACTCCAAACTGCGCTATTGGACGGTGGAGTGGGCGGGATTTGGAAGCGGCGAGGCATGATGAGCTACGAGCATCCAGCCTTCTTCCTGGAGCACGAAGATGTTGGTGGCTTGAACCATGGCATCGTCGAAGCTATCGGCAAACGCGGTGGTGACGTGCTCGGTGCAGGCTACCCATCCGACGCGTCCTTCGATGCGGATCCAGACGGAACTGAGAGCGATGCGGACGCGGCGGGCGTTTGCGAAAAGACGAACCCAGCGTTCGCGCACTTCGTCCCATCCGAGCAAAAGCTCCCAGCCGGGGTGGACGCATTCCACTTCGTCGTCGTGGGACCAGACGGCTTCCATCTGAGCGAGGTCAAGGGATTCGAAGGCGGAATAAAAGCGGGTGTTCGCGGCGCGAAGAGCGTCTTCGGGGGTTTGCTTTTGCGGCGTTGTTTGGGTCGACATATCGAAAAGTGAAACCTGGGATGTATAGACCTGCAATCCACTGAAAGAACCAGAAAACGCGCGCCGTCAGTTTGATCTTTTCGGACGCGCGAATTCCAACCCGCCCACTGCAGCAACGATCAACGCCATCTTGATGACTTCTCCCGGCAGGAATGGAAGGGCGCCCATGCGGAAGGAATTCGTCCATCCAACGCCGGTCACCAAGGCCAGCCACGCGCAGCCACCCAAGAAAATTATTACTTCGCCGGAAACGAGGGAGCCGATAAGTTTCGCGCCACCTGCTCGGAGGCTCGCAAACTGAGTGCGCGCGCCGGAGGCACCGCGCTCCACGATCCAGCCAGTTACAAATGCTGCCGGCGGATACGCCAGCAAATAACCGGCGGTGGGACCGAGGAACCGCGCAGGGCCCGGAAGGCCGAGCGGCTGAAAAACGGGCAGGCCTGCGACTCCTTCCAGCAAATACAGGGCAAGAGTAAGCGCTCCGCGGCTGGAGCCTAGAAGGATGGCGACGAGAAGAACGCCGAAAGTTTGTCCGGTAACGGGGACGGGACTCCAAGGCAAGGGAAACGCGACGTGCGCGCACAACACGAGAAGAATGTTTGCGGCGGCAATCCGCAGTACATCCGCAGCGAGGCCCTCCGCTGGAAAGATTCTATCGGCGAGAACTTTTGATTGTGACATCCGCTTCCTCTTCGGAATTTTGGTAAGTGATCAAATAGTCTGGCGGTCATTATACCTGAGGGAGCTGGTTTGCTACGGCGTCTTTTCGCCTTCCACGAGCGGATCATCGGAGGTTGCTACGGCTCCATGCTTGTCAGCAGCGTGAATTTTTCCTTCAGAGTCGAGGAAGAAGGAGCGGCGGCCAACGTTGTTGTAGGATTCCGGGGAGGCGGCGAGTTCGAAATTCGTATCGTTTCCCGAGGGGTCGGGCACGATGCGGTAGCGAAAGAGGTATCCATTTTGTTTTCCGGCAGCGA
>JBAVQA010000025.1:0-12244 GCA_049693595.1 Candidatus Acidiferrales bacterium
AGGCCTAGTTGCATCAGGTAAGGCTCGTAAATTTCCTCGATCGCATCTTCTTCTTCGCTCAAAGAAGCTGCAATCGTATTCAGTCCGACTGGCCCGCCGGAATATTTCTGGATGATCGTCAGTAATAGATTCCGATCTACTTCGTCAAGTCCATGTTCGTCGACTCCCAGCATGGCCAGCGCATCCCTCGCCACCGTAATGTTGATTTGGCCCTTAGCCCGAACCTCCGCAAAATCGCGAACCCGTCGCAACAGCCGGTTTGCCACGCGCGGCGTCCCGCGGCTGCGACGCGCGATCTCACGCGCTCCATCTTCATCCATCGTGATTCCCAGAATTTTCGCCGAGCGGTGCACGATTTGCAGCAAATCTTCCGGAGTGTAAAACTCCAGCCGGTGCACGATCCCAAATCGCGACCGCAGTGGCGCCATAATCAGCCCTGCCCGCGTAGTCGCTCCGATCAACGTGAACTGATTTAACTGATAGGGATGAACTCGCGCACCGGGTCCTTGGCCGATGATCAAGTCCACGCGAAAATCTTCCATCGCCGGATAAAGGATCTCCTCCAGCGAAGGCTGCAGACGGTGAATCTCATCCAGAAAGAAGAAATCGCGCGGGTCCAGCGAAGTAAGCACGGCCGTAACATCGCCTTTTTTCTCCAGCAGCGGCCCTGAAGTTATTTTGATCGCCGAGCCCATCTCATTCGCGAGAATCTGCGCGAGTGTAGTTTTTCCCAGTCCCGGCGGGCCGTAGAGCAAAACATGATCCAACGCTTCGCCTCGGTTCCTCGCTGCGTCCACCGCTATCTTCAGGTTTTCCTTCACCCGCGACTGGCCGATAAAATCTTCCATGCGCTTCGGCCGCACGCTTGCGTCAATGCGCGCGTCTTCATCCAGCGCCTTCCCCGAAATAATCCGGCTTCGCCCGTCCGTCGTTTTCTCTGCCAACCGGTCCTCGTAATTATCGGTGTTGCAGCTTGCGCTCATCCGCAGGAAAGTTCAATTACTCGTCGCGTCCGGCGCGGGCCGTCTTCTTCATCGACGCGCCGCCGAGAATTTGCAGCGCAGCGCGCAGCAGTTCCTCAAATTCGCCCGACGCCTTTACGCCTGCCTTTTCAATCGCGCCGTCCACTGACCGCGAATCGTACCCCAGGTTCACTAGCGCCGAAGCAACATCGGATTCAAGTTGCGGCCGTGTTGTCGGTTTTCCCGCTTGCGGCACATCCACCACGGCCAGTTTATCTCTTAACTCTACTACCATGCGCTCCGCGGTTTTGCGCCCCACGCCGGGAATGCGCACCAGTTGCGCCAAATCTCCTTTGCGAATCGCCGGAATCAGTTCTTCCAGGCTCATGCCCGAAAGAATTTTCAGAGCGAGCGAAGGTCCCACGCCGGAAGCCGAGATCAGCAGCTCGAAGCAGTGTTTTTCACGCGCAGTAAAAAATCCGTACAGTGCAAGCTGGTCCTCGCGCACATGCGTGTAAATCAGCAGCGTCGATTCACTATGAAGCGCGCCCAAGCTGGCGAACGTCGATAGCGGAATCACCACTTGATAACCGACCCCGCCCACATCGATCAAAACTAAATTGGGGCGCTTCTCAATCAGCTTCCCGCGCAGTGATCCAATCATATTCAGCGATTATTGATTAGCGCCGCTAGAGTGTCAACGCAACCAGGACGCGGATTCACCCGGCGAGGGGGCTTCCGGACTGGGTCCTTGATTGCCCCTTCTGCCGGCCCGGGAACTAAAAGCTGTGCAGCCCCGTATAAATAAAGTGGCAATTGTCCCGGCGCCGGATACGTGTGCCCGTGGCCGAGACCGTCTGTGGACTAGAAGTTCTTTTCATGACTTCTTCACCAATAAGCTCTCGGAGCCGTTCTGCGGAAATTCCGCCGGATTGAAGTTCTTACCAATCTCAGTCTGAAACAAATGCGCGACATCATCTTGTACGAATATTCATACCGTCGCATTCCTGCAGCAATTTGTGACCGCAATTGTTCGCTTTAGGGAAATGCAGTGTTCGTTTTCGATGCAGAAACCTTACGAAAATAAGATCAAGATGAATTTTCTGATTTTCTTGCTATCCCTGCTTTCGACGCGATTATCACTGCGTCTAAGGTGGTGCAAGGGGCGACTGAGACTTTAAGTCAGATTTAAGGAGGAATTAAAATGTCGCGCAGCAAAATGAATGGGGTGTTAACAATCCTTGCAGCATTGGCTCTCGCGCTGTCGATCGCAGCTCACGCGACTCCGGCGAAGGACGCTAAGTCACACGGCATTCCGATTGTGAAGACGGAACTCAGACTGCTGAGCCCGGCCACATTGGGCGGCACGGAATTGAAAGCTGGAGAATATTCAGTCACTGCCGATGACGCACACGCAAGGTTTTTACAGAACGGCAAGGTTATCGCGGAAGTGGCAGTCCAATGGAAGGACGAAAGCGCAAAGCCCCAAGCCAACGCTGTCGTGGTCGAGAGCAATCAGATTAAAGAGATACACTTCGGCGGCAAGATGAAGTACGTCGAAATCGCACAGTAACGAATAAAGGCTCGCGGGCAGCAATCGCCAGAACGTTTGCTGCCCGTTTTTTTTTTGCGAATGAGAATTTTGGGGAGTATTAGGTTTCAGGCGAACTCTCAGATCGCAACACAACCAACCGCAACGCTACCGCCGCGAACGATCCTGCTTCACCGCTTCGTCCACCAGCGATTCCAATTCGCGCCGGGTCAAATTGATCCGCTCGGTCTCGCAGGTTTCCGATGTCACCGGCGACACAGGCCCCAAATTCGAAGAGGTTTGCAGGCCGTAGCGGGCGCGCGCCGCGAACAATTTCTCTACGTCGCAATCTGACAACAATACCTGCTTGCCCAGCATCTGCGTCACCAGCGCCACGCGAGCGAAATGCTCGGTGGTCTCCATTCGGAAAAAAGCCTTCAACAAGTCCTGCCCGTACGTGACCACGCCGTGATTCGCCAAGAGGATCGCGTCATAGCCTTCCACTAGCGGCTCGACGGCTTCCACCAACTCCGATGTGCCCGGCGTGCCGTATCTCGCCACTGGAACGCAGCCCAGCGAGAGCACCAATTCGCAAAGCAGCGCCTTGTTCAACGGTATTCCCGCCGCGGCATAGCCCGTTGCGACCGGCGGATGCGCATGGCATACCGCATTTATCTCCGGACGCCGTCGGTAAATCAGAAGATGCATGCCTAACTCGGAGGAGGGGTTTCTTCTGCCGCTGACTTTGTGGCCTTCAAGATCGGTCACCACCAGATCGTCGGGCGTCATCATGCCTTTGCAGATTCCTGTAGGCGAAGTGAGAATGTGCTGAGGGTCTAAACGCAGGGAAATATTTCCATCCGTGGAAGCAACGTAACTGCGATCGTGAATCCACCGGCCGACGGCGCAAATATCCCGGCGGTGCTCGTCTTCCGTCTTTAATGCTCCGGGCGAAATCGAATCAGGGTACATAGTTTCCTCCCCGCCAAAATTCCGCCCACGACTTTACGCGTAAATTCCGCGCAGCCTGAGCGCCCGAGCTACCCGATCGATCGCCACTATGTAGGCAGCGATACGATTATTCACTCCGTGTGTTTCTGCGTAGCGGACCACTTGTTCGAAGCTTTGGTCCATCACATCCTGCAACCGTTCATTCACTTCATTCTCGCGCCAGAAGAAACCCTGGCGGTCCTGCACCCATTCAAAATAGCTGACGGTCACTCCACCGGCATTGCCGAGAATGTCCGGAACGATAAAGATTCCCTTACTCTCAATAATCGAGTCCGCGTGCGAAGTAGTGGGTCCGTTCGCGCCTTCGCAAAGGATCTTGCAATCCACGCGGCCGGCGTTTGCTGTCGTAATCTGATTTTCAGTGGCGGCCGGCACCAGAATGTCGCAAGGATGAAATAGCACTTCCTGCGCGGTCATCTTGGCTCCGCCGCCTGGAAATTCAGGCAAAGCTTTGCGCTGGCCATAAACCCAGTCCACCACATTCGGAATGTCGAATCCCTTTTCGTTATAGAGTCCGCCGTGAATATCCGCAATACCTATGATTTTGTAGCCTGCTTCGTGCATTAGTATGGCGGCTTGCGAGCCGACGTTGCCGAAGCCCTGAATGATCACGCGGCAACCCTCGCGCTTCATCTTGAGTTTCGTGAGCGCATTGTTACAGCAAATCATCAGGCCGCGCCCGGTCGCTTCTTTTCGCCCCTGCGAGCCGCCCAGCTCAAGCGGTTTCCCGGTGACCACCGCCGTGGTCGCTTGCCGTACGTGCATGGCGTAGGTGTCCATCACCCATGCCATAGTCTGCTCATTCGTTCCGATATCCGGCGCCGGAACATCGCGCTCGGGCCCAAACCATTCGCTCAATTCGGCCGTATAGCGCCGCGTGATGCGTTCGAGCTCGGTTTTTGATAGCTTGCTCGGATCGCAAATCACTCCGCCCTTCGCGCCGCCAAAAGGAATATTCACCACCGCGCACTTCCACGTCATCCACGCGGCCAGTGCGCGGACTTCGTCAATAGAAACGTCCGGCGCGAACCGAATACCGCCCTTGCCCGGACCGCGAATCGTCGAGTGCAGGACGCGATAGCCGACGAACACTTCCAATCGGCCGGTGTCGAGCGGCACCGGAATATATACCGTAATTTCTTTGCTGGGATGTTTCAGGTAACGATAAAGGCCCTCTTCCAATCCTAATTTCTGTGCGGCAATTTCAAAACGCGCCTCGGCTGATTTATATACATTCAGCTCATCCTGCGTAACGCCTGCCATGACAACCTCCAGAATTGCTCAAAGGCCATGAAGTTTTATGAAGAGCCCTCGGCTAGCGGCTGGCAATGCTTGCTCCGCATCTCAACGCCTTCTATACAGCGGCGGTCAGTATACGAACACCGGCAAACTGGCGCAAGAAAAGCATTTTCAATTTTGGGTTCCGCGCCCGATGGGTGAGTCGCTCAATCGCTGGGGCCGCCCTTTACGAACTCATCCAACAAAAGCCGGGTCAGCCGCTTCTGGTCGTGGCGAACGACTCCGCGGTGATGTAAGAGGTCGCCTGTAACGTAAGCCAATCCCATGCGCTTCAGTTCCGCAAACGACGGATCCACTGGCTCGGCGTTCTGCGTGCGATAGCGCCGCAGCTCCTTCGCAGGAACGCGTGAGCGATTAATCACCACAAAATCGAAAAGGCCCTTGCTCGTGTGATCGTAAATTGCGCGGACGTGATCGGCGACGGAGTAATTCTGCGTTTCGCCCGGCTGCGTCATCAGATTAGCGATGTAAACGCACGTTGCACGCGAGCGTTTGATCGCTTGCACCACCTTATCGATTAAAAGGTTTGGAATAATGCTGGTGTAGAGCGAGCCCGGTCCCACCAAAATCAAATCGGCGGAACGGATTGCTTCCAGAACTTCCGGAAGCGCGCGAACGCGACGGGGCACCAACCGGATTTTGCGAATCGGTTTTCGCGAGCGCGAAATATTCGTCTCTCCGTGAACCACTGTTCCGTCCTCCAACTCCGCGACGAGCGTCACGTTCTGCGACGTGGAGGGGAAAATCCGCCCGCGAATAGCGAGGACTTGCGAGGACACGCGCACCGCCTCCGGAAAGTCTCCGGTAACATTTGTCAGCGCGGTGAGGAAGAGATTTCCGAAACTGTGCCCCGCGAGGCCCCGGCCAGCGGGAAAGCGATACTGAAAAAGTTTTCCGAGGAGGTGCTCGTCTTTCGAAAGGGCTACCATGCAGTTGCGTATGTCTCCGGGAGGGAGAACGCTGTATTCACGGCGCAAGCGGCCGGAGCTGCCACCGTCATCGGTGACGGTGACTACCGCGGCGAGGTCCGCGATCGGCCGGCGTTCTTTTTCTTTTTTTGGTGAGGCGACATATTCCTTCAATCCGCGGAGAACGGTGGAGAGGCCGGTGCCTCCTCCGAGAGCGACAATGCGAACGGGCCGGGCACGCTGCTGCGAAGATTTTTTCACGGGAATCGCGGAGGGTTAGTTTGCCGAGCCGTCTCGCTCCGGGTAAAGCAACTCGGTGAAGCGCGGGTCTTCCTGCAAGAAAGAGAAATCTTCGTCGTTGCGTGCGTGGTAACGATTCTCGGGACGCAATTGAATTGCGACTTTCAAATTTTGCATGGCGGATTCGGCTTCACCGGTCAGACAATCGAGCGCGGCCATGGCGTAAACGATATGGTCAGCTTTCGGCGCGGCTTTGCGCGCGCGGTCGAGATGCTCGCGAGCTTCGTCCCAGCGGCCAAGATTCATCAGCGCGATCCCCTGGGTGTAATGTTCTTCGGCGGATTTCACCGCCGGAACCGGCGGACGCGTGATGCGTTGTTCGCAGATGCGCAGATGCACTTGCGCGCGGTCGCCGAGCTCTTTGCTGGGACCTTCCAGAACGCGCTCGAGCGATTGCTTGGCGCGGACGAACTTCTGCTGCTGAAAAAACTTGAGAGCTTCCTCGTAAAACTTCATTTGCGCCTGTTTGGCGGGCGCGTCGGGATCGGGAGGCAGAGCGCTCTTCTTCGAGGATGCCTTTAACGTCTTCTTTTTCAGTAGCTTGTGGCTATTACGCGACCCTGTTGAGGTGCGGATCGTGCGACGCTTCACTGGCAGCCTCCAAAAAACTTCATGCGCGAACATAGCAAAGTCGCAGAGGCGCGTCAATGTGTTGAAATTACTCGGGAAAGGTGAGCCTGGAGGTGCGGGCTGTTTCAAGATTGGGGCGGAAGTGTTGCGAAATCGTGATTGCTTAATGTGCATTCTGGCCCCGGTTAGAAATGTGTCGGTCATTTGTTTTGAATGAGTTACAGCCGTTTCTGTTTGTAGGCCAGAACCGGTTAGAAATGGGCTCGAGCAGACGAATTCGTCGCGGAAAGCTGACCGCTGACATGCGGTTGTGGCCCCGGGTAGGAATGTCTCGGTCGGTCGTTTGTTTTGAGTAAGTTACGTCGCATTCTACATATTGGGCTGTGCCGGGTAGAAATGCTCTGAAGTTCACGAATCGTGCGTGGCTTTGCGGATTAAGTGCCGCAAGATTCTGAGCGGATATTAGCAAAATCTGCTTCGTAGGCCCGTCGTTGGTGAGATTTCCATTTGCGTCGTAGGAATACGCAAACCTCGTTCGGAGTTCCGTCGGCTAATGTTGCTCTGGAACCCCCGTATTCGCAAACAACAAATTCCAATACGGGCCCTCCGGCTCCTTCAAAACTAGATCAACCACTACAAATGGGCCCGGCGGCAGGTTCTTAACCTCAGCTACGCTGACATACTTCGAGTTAGGGTCGGGATAGAAGCGAAACAGCAATTTCAGCGCACCTGCCGACGGCTTTCCATCTTCGAGCGGCGGCAGGAAAGTCCAGTTCGTTAGCTGTGCTCTGATTGCGGCGATAGCAGGAGCGCTTACATTTCCAAGCGGAGTCAGCTCTTGTGCTTTCCCGTCCGAGCCAATCTGCGCTGTTGCAAGGATGTCATTGCCAGTTGGAACCAAGAGTCTCGGAAATTTGAAGTGCGGGGCGTTTTCGATGTCCGCGTCCAAGTGCCATCGGGCAGCCGACCAGGACGTCGAACTTCCGTCTTCGAACGTGGCTTCGACCATGGTGACCTCCCCCGCTGACGGACACGTTTCAGCGGTGAGCGGACTACTTCCAAGTGTTTCGATTCTCTGGCCCGGTGCCATGACATCCTTTAGGCCGGGAACCGTGATAGGAAGTCTTCTTTCGAAGAATTGCCCCATTCTTTGCGCTCCCGAGTCGCGGTTATAAATCAACGTAAACATGCGTTGATGCTGATCGTCGAAATAGTCCACGAGAATGAGAATCCTCCTAATGGGAAGCGGGCTCGTGTTCACGAAGACCATGACGCCCTCTGCCCGACTGTTTAGTTCGAGATCATTGGCTTCAAATCTGCCAATTGTGCCCCTATAAGTAAGCGGTAGGTCATGCAAGTGACAGAGAGAACTGGCCTGCGGAGGATTCATCGAGCCCAAGCATGAAGCTACTAGGAACATTCCAAGCATCGCGCGAGAGCGCATTTTCTTCCCCCTATTCATTTACAACTTATTGCGACATCCAGTGGCTCGTCCCCGGCACCCGGATATGTCAACGGGGCTCCCCATTCGCCGGTATCGATATTCTGGCATCTATAGGAGATTGTCCAGCTTATGAGGAATCCTTGCAGCCTCCCAGATTGAAGCGAAAAATCTGCCTGCCAAATGGTTGACCCTATTGGCTCGTTATGCACCTTCAGTTTGACGGATGCTGGTTCGTTGGTGAAGGCTGAAACTTTGAGAATCTGAATCACTGGCTGTAATCCACCCATAGAGAGTGTAGTGCTCCCTTTTGTACCCTTCCCGCAAGCTATCCTTCGGTCGGGTCCGAAGCGCGCTTGAAACGGCGGTCCCAGTCCGCTGCAGGGGTTCGGTGGGGGAACAGGCTCAGGCGGCGCGCACGAGTTTCCTTCAAACAAGCCGGAGCTACAGCCGCCCGCTCCGCTGTCGCAAAAATCAAGACCTCCATCAACGCAACCGCAGGGACTATCGGCAACACAATAAAGAGGGGAAGGAAATTCAACAAAGCGACCGTCCGGGTCCGCGCGGTTGACGGGGTCATTCCGAACGTAATTGTAGAGGTTAAAGCCCTGGGGGTTTTGACCGCCGCCCGGTATCGGGTCAGTCGCAGAGAAGCGGCCCAGGCGATTGATGTAAAAGCGGTGTAGTGCGTTGTCATTCGACGACTCCGAATCCCTCTCGTAGGACGTGAAGTGACGGTTCGTGAGGGAGCTTGGGTACCAATCCTCGCCAAAAGAGTATTGCCCTTTTTGTGCCGCAATACCTCCGCTGGTGTTCAAATTGACGCGAATCGATTGATGGTCCGTGAAAGGGTGCGGCCTCCCCTCAGTATCTCGGGTGAGTGATTGTTGTTGTGTAACCAAATCCGCGCCCAAAATCAAAGCTCCAATCTATTTCGCCAGAATCACGAGGATATAGCGAGATGAAAACAGCAGGCTTCGATATGATCGGCTCCTGTACAGTTCGTTCGGGGGCGGTTTTCACGACTCCCGGCCTAATGAATTTTACTCTAAGGATTAGGTTCGACGTGCGCGGCTTGCCCTTGTCAAGACCGGGGGAGAATGTAAGTTTCTTCATGCCGTCTGCGATTGTCTCTGAGGGTGCCACCGGGGTGCCGGGGATTGGGGCAACTTCAACTAAATGTCCCTCGCGATTCACTGTTGCCATGAAGAAGTACTCGTTAGCACTCCAGGAATTTGAGTCTGGGATTGAGAGATTTGTCGGATAGTCGTAAAGCAAAGGTTCCGTCTGCCAATCCGATGCCTCCCAACCCAAATCAGAGCCGTCGCCAAAGTGAATGTGAAGCATGGTGACACGCGCCGACGCTGGGCACTCGCAGGGTGTATAGGGGCTGCGCCCGCTTACCTGTTTCGTCTGACCAGGCAGAATCGGCTGCGGAAGCGGCTCGACGCGCTCTGCCGGGATAAAATTGTTTGAGGGCTGCCTCGTGTCCGGAGCTGCCTCGAAAACGACGGCTTCCAAGTCATCTCCGGATTTTGTTTGATACTCCAACACGACGGTCAAATATACAATTTCCTTATTTCCTCGATTTTCAAGAAGAAAGACCGCGTCCAAACCATTCCATGCTGCAATTCTAAGGTCGCTAAGCCTCACGGCTCCGATTTCAGGCGGAGCATGGATGGGTAAAAGCACTCCGGAAGTAGGGCAACCTATGTCTGCGGATGCTTGGACGCAAACGAAAAGTGCTAGGAGACCTAAGAATGACGCTCGTCTATGCACGGTCGTATTCATGGAGCACAAGTTATCTGGGTCGTGACGGGGGGCAAGTAAACTCCGCCGCAATTGTTACACTGATAATGAACGGTCCACTGAATGCCGCCGGGAGCATCGGCTCTGAAATCTTGATGCCAGGAGGTAGTGTCGCCAATGTCGTGATAAGGGCCACGAGGAGTATCAGGGCGATGGGCCTCAAGGATCACTGCGCCGCTTGGGCCCACGGCTTCGGTCGTCACTTTAAAATTGGATGCGTTTCCGAAATTACCGTTCTGGCCGACGCTAGATCCCTGTATCTTCAAGTTGATTGTACTAGTTTTCTTATTTGTAATCGAACAATTGACCTCAATGCCTGCCTCAGCGACGGCTTGGACGTTGCAAGGGCTCGGCTGTGGGGGCTCCGGTTCCTGAGGCGCGCACGAGTTTCCCTCAAACAAGCCGGAACTACAACCACCTCCACCGCTGTCGCAATCAAAACCCCCATCATCGCAACTGCACACAAAACCAGGAAGACAATAAAGAGGGGCAGGGGAAGGAAAAGGATCTCGACCGTCCGCGTCCGCGTTGTTTACGGGATCATTGTGAACGTAATTGAAGAGGTTAAAACCCTGGGGGTTTTGACCTCCGCCCGGTATCGGGTCAGTCGCAGAGAATCGGCCCAGGCGATTGATGTAAGAGCGGTGTAGTGCGTTGTCATTCGACGACTCCGAATCCCTCTCGTAGGACGTGAAGTGACGGTTCGTGAGGGAGCTTGGGTACCAATCCTCGCCAAAAGAGTATTGCCCTTTTTGTGCTGCAATACCTCCGCTGGAATTTAAATTAACGCGAATCGATTGGTGATCTGACGCCTGGTAGTACAAGGTCCCGCTCAAGTAGGAGGCGATCATCTTACTTTAACTGCCATAGGCTCTCGGCGGTTCCCTTTGTCAAAATACGGAAGCTTCCAGTGCTCTGCGCTCCTCCCGCTTGAATTTGAACATTTCCTGTCGCGATGGAATCCGAAGGAACAGTGGTCGCCATCGCACTTACACTCTGTTGCAAGATAGAGACGGCTTGAGAATCTATCGTTGGGGTTATAGAAGACTGCCGAGCGTAAACCGAGAGCACGACAACGAGAAAGAACGGTAGAACTGCGAACCGTTTTAGATTCATAGTTTCTACGCGCAGATCAAGTGTCGTTGCGGTATATCGGAAGCGGGAATTATTGTCAAGTTAAAGTAAACTCATCAGTAAACTCCAAAAAAGGGGGCGCGAGGCTAGGCGGGTTTGGAGAGGGCTTCGTGGAGGGCGAGCATTTCTCCTTCTTGGTAGGGGCGGCGGGGCCAGAAGAAGCCGCGAAGGCCGTCGCTGCGTTTGCGGGGGACGATGTGGACGTGAAGATGCGGGACGCTTTGGCTGACGACGTTGTTCATGGCGACGAAGGTGCCTTCTGCTTTCATGGCTTGCTGCACTTTGCGGGCGAGCATTTGAGCGCTGGAGAAAAAGGGGCCGATCAGTTCGGCGGGGAGATCGGTCAAAGTGGGGTAGTGCGCTTTGGGAATCAGTAGAACGTGGCCGGGGAAAAGCGGGCGAACGTCGAGAAAGGCCAGGGAGATTTCGTCTTCGAAAATAATTTTGGCTTCGAGTTCGCGCGAAACGATTTTGCAGAAGAGGCAAGGCTCGTCCTTGGCGACGGCCGGTCTTCCTGGACCGGGCTTGGCTGCGTGCGGCGTGGCTGGTTCTTTGCGGGGGCGTGATTTTCTCATGCGTACAAGATTAATACTTGGCGGGCTCGGGCGCTGAGAACTTTGTGCGCGGCCCAGCGTTTGCCAATTGTGTTGCTTCACCGCGGCGTTTTTAGAAGTAGGGCGAAGGTAAATGACTGAAACTAGGAGCGAGCGGGCTGCTGTTGCGTGAGGCAATGAATGGTGCCGAATCCCCAGACTAAATCGACGGAATGGATTCCGACGACGGAGCGCGTGGGGAACAAATCGGCAAGGATGCGAAGAGCTACGCGGTCGTTCGGATCGTTGAAGGTGGGGACTAACACCGCGGAATTCGAGATGTAAAAGTTCGCGTAGCTGGCCGGGAGGCGCACGCCGTCGAAGAAAAGAGGAGACGGCATGGGTAATGCGATGATGTCTAGTTTGGATCCGTCTTTCAACCGTGCGCCGCGCAGACGTTCCCAATTCTCTTCGAGGGGCTTGTAATTCTTCTCGCGAGAGTTTTTTTCGCGGCAAAGGACGACCGTGCTGCGGTTCACGAAGCGGCACAAATCGTCGACGTGGCCATGCGTGTCGTCGCCGGCGATTCCCTTGCCGAGCCAGATGATATTTTTTGCGCCGAGATAATCCCGCAACACAGTTTCAGTCTGACTACGGTCGAAACCCGGATTTCGTACCTGGCGTTTTTGATCGAGAAGACACTCTTCGGTGGTGAGCAGCGTGCCGGAACCATTCACGTCGATGCT
>JBAVQA010000026.1:0-2890 GCA_049693595.1 Candidatus Acidiferrales bacterium
GGGCTAGAGAATTTGATAGAGTCCGAAGAATTTGGTACGCCTACGGCACGTATCTCCAATCCGGAATCTCTCAAACGACTCATCGACGAACGCCTTGGGAACGACACGGCTGAAAACTGGTCGCGGAAACTTGTTGCAGCAGGAATTCCATCGAGTCCAGTTTGCTCCGTGCCCCGGGCGCTCGAAGACGCTCAGATGAATCAGCCTGGGCTGATTGAATCAATTCCTCATCCGACGTTGGGAACTTGGCGAGTACCAGCAAGCCCCTTGACGATGTCTGAAGCGGCTTGTTTGCCGTCGACTCGAATGCCGCCGCCGGCATTGGGGCAACACAGCATCGAATGTCTTCGAGAGCTTGGCGTTGAAGAAAAGGTAATCGCCAAATTGCTGTCTGACGGGGATCTGATCCAAGCTGACAATTCGTGCGTTAGTAATCGCGGAAATTCAACTGCCAACGCTAGCTGAGCATAACCGTTACAGGAGAGAATTGTGAAAAGACTTCGCCGTTCCATGATCATCATTCCCGGCAATGTTCCCGAGTACCTCGACAAATGCCGTCGCCTGGAAGCTGATGTCCTCGTCTTCGATCTTCAAGATGCCATTGCGAAGCTTGACGCGGCAAAACTGCAGGCCAGGGAGATGGTCGTCAATGCGATAGGGGCTGGTAGATTTCGTGCGGGTGAGATTTGTGTAAGAGTCAACAGTCCGGCATCGCCATGGTTTGTAGAGGACATCAAGGCGGTCGCGGACGCCGGGGCCGACAGCATAATGTTGTCGCACGCCTACAGCGCGTCGGACGTGACGCTTGCCGAAGGTTGTCTCTATTCGTTTGCGCCGGCAAGAAAGGTAGAGATTCTCATCGAGGTCGATACGCCCGGCATGCTGGCCGATCTCGATACCGTTGCGCGAACATCGACGGCCGTGACGAGTTTGTCCGTCGCGGCGTACGATTTCGCGCTGGAGATAGGGGCTAGACTATTCGGTCCGGAAGCTACGACCTCCGAAGACTGGTTGACTTATTGTCGCGCGAGAGTGCTTGCGGTCGCGCGCTGGAAAGAGTGGAACGCAGGTGACCTAGTCAGCCTCAGCGCACTTGGAGCGGATACTTCCATGCAGGCTATGCGGGCATCAAGGGGAATGGGATTTGACGGAGTCACATTGGTTTTCCCACGCTTAATCCCGATGGCTAACGAGGTGTTCGGTGTCTCCGCTGAGGAGCTTTCTTGGGCGCAAACGCTGGTAGATGAATGGAACAAGCTTGACGGCGGCCCGGAATGGAACAAGGGTGCTCGGTCGATTAACGGACAATTGGTATTTACGCCAACCTATGAATATGCGCGCCGCGTTTTGAAACGCTACGCCGTCATCTCCGGTGACGCCGAAGCGACGAATCACTTTAGAAAATTCGGGCTCGCCTCTGATGAATACCTTTTGGAAAAGCGGGCGCGATGAGTTTGAGATTATGGTGACATCGCCAATTCGAATTGGCATGATAGGCTCCCTAGGCTTGCCTATTGTTGCTTTTTAGGAACATAGATTCCAAGGTGCCGAGACGGCACCCAAACCCAGCGTCCCCACCAGCGATGATCAGCTGACCGCGCAGGAGGCCCAGATCGCGCGGATGGCCCGCGACGGGCTGTCTAATCCCGAGATCGGCGTCCGGTTGTTCCTCAGCGCACGCACCGTCCAATACCACCTGAAAAAGGTCTTCATCAAACTCGGCATCGAATCGCGCAACCAGCTCGGGCGTGTCCTGGCCGATTGACCCGCCGCTGAGGTCAGGCTGACTGGCCAGTCGCCCTGTGCGGTTGGCGGATGTAGATGGCACGCCAGGCGGCTGATGATGAGGCATGCAAGTGTACTGAGGTTAAGAGAACCAACTGTTTGAGGTCGCGTTTCAAAGAGTCTTCGATAGTTCGACAGCGGAGCGCCGCCGTCAGCGCGCCCGCAGTCATGGTCAAATCGGTCCAGCCCATACTCAGCGGCTTCGACGACGTCAGCGAGCAGGAGCGGGAACTGCTGTTTGAGATGTTTCGGCTCTGGCAGGAAAGCCCATCGCTGTCCGTGGTCGCCGAGGCGCTCTTTTGTCATCCCAATACCGTGCGTTACCGGCTCCGGCGAATCGAGCAACGCACCCGCCGATCGTTGGCCCGTCCCAGGGACGTCGCCGAATTGTGTTTGGCAATCGAAGTCCATCGGCGCCTCATGTAACTCCGATCGAGCTTTTCGCCATGAGAGCGGCCCGCGCCTGGGGGTTGGGGGCCTTAGACTGACGCCACACGGACCAGGAGCGAACGCATGGAACGGGAAATCATCCGGGTCGAACCCATCGACAGCAATTTCGAGAAGTGGGGCGCGCCGGTGTCGACCTGCACCCGGGCCGGCAACATGGTGTTCGTCTCGGGCATGCCGCCTTTCGACCCCGACACCGGGGAAATCCTCCCGAACGCGCCGTTCGAACACCAGGTCGAGCTCATCCTCACCCAGGTGAAGAAGGCGCTCGAGGCCGCCGGCTCGGATCTCGACCATGTGCTGAAGTGCAACGTGATGTGCATCTCGGCCGACCGCTTCAAGGCTTTCAACGAGGTCTACAAGCGCTTTTTCCCGAAGAACCCGCCTGCCCGCATCTTCTTCTGCGTGCCGGAGTGGACGGGTCCCTTCGACGTCGAGGTCGACTGTATCGCCGTCACGAAGGACTGACGGCGTCGGCCGTGGCAGCGCGGCGAGCGCTGAGCGCAGGCGGGCCACGGCGAAGTCGAGGAAGCTCCGCGTCGGCATGTGCGACACGATCGGACGTTGGCATTGGGAGCTGACTCGATGAGGGCGGTCACGGATTGAGCCGCTGCTCGCCGATCACCGCCAGGAGCTGCAATTTCTCGTAGCTTTCGCT
>JBAVQA010000027.1:0-10075 GCA_049693595.1 Candidatus Acidiferrales bacterium
GCGACGTGTGGGCGCTGGGCGTGGTGCTGTATGAAATGGCCAACGGCAAGCGGCCATTCCGGGGAAGAACTTCGTACGAATTGAGCTCCATGATTTTGCACGAATCGCCGCCGCCGTTGCGCGACAACGTACCGCTGGGATTGCGTTCGGTGATCGAGCACTGCCTGGCGAAGGAGCCGGCGCAGCGTTATCAGCACGCCAGCGAAATTCGCGCGGCGCTGGAGGCTTTACGCACGAATTCGGCGGTGATTCCGGCGAGCGCCATTCAACCGTCCGCGATTCTGGTGCAGCCTGCTGCGCCTCGCTCGCGGTTCACGCGCGCTGTTTTGATTTCGTCGGCTGTCGCGGCGTTGCTGGTGATAACCGCGTTTGTGTGGAAGCTGGTCGAACTCAAATGGCGAGCATCGCCAGCGGCGGGCGCGGCGTCCATCCAATCGCTGGCCGTGCTGCCGCTGGAAAATCTCACGGGCGATCCCAAGCAGGATTATTTCGCGGATGGAATGTGCGACGCGCTGATCACCGAACTCTCGCAGGTCAAGAAATTGCGAGTGATCTCGCGTACATCAGTAATGCAGTACAAGGACAAGCACGAAAGCCCCGCGCAAATAGCGCAAGAATTGGGCGTGGACGCGCTGGTGGAAGGCTCGGTGCTGCGCTCCGACGATCGTGTGCGCATCTCCGCGGAACTGGTGCAGCCGCAAACGGGCCAGAACCTCTGGGCGCACAGCTACGAACGTACGGTGACGGATATTTTGGCGCTGCAAAGCGATGTGGCGCGCGACATCGTCACGCAAATTCAGATTCAGTTGACGCAGCCGGAGCAAGAACGGCTAGCGAAAACGCGGACCGTTGTTCCCGCCGCCTACGACGCCTACCTGCAAGGGAATTACTACGTGGCGAAACGAACCGGTGAAGCCGTGACGGAGGCCGTTGCGGATTATCGCCAAGCGATTCAGCTGGATCCCACGTACGCTCCATCCTACGCAGGACTCGCGGGAGCTCTGACGTTGGCGGCGGATTACAAGGATGTTCCGTCATCGCAAGTTTTGCCGGAGGCGGAAGCGGCGGCGGTGAAAGCGTTGCAGCTGGACGACAATCTGGCTTCCGCGCACGCCGTGCTGGGACAGATCCGTGCTTACCGGCTGGAATGGCCGGGCGTGCTGGATGAATTCAAGCGGGCGATTGAGTTGAATCCGGGCGAGGCGAATAGTCACCACTGGTACGCGCTGGCGCTGGCATCCGCGGGCAGCAGCGATGAAGCGATTTCGGAAATGAAGCTGGCGCAGGAATTGGATCCACGCTCGCTGATCATCAATGCCAACTTGTCTTGGGTCTATTATCTCGCTGGCCGCAACGACGAGGCCGTGGCGCAGGCGCAAAAGACGGTGGCGATGGACCCGAGCTTCGCGGTGGCGCACGGATATTTAGGAGAGGCGTATCTGGCAAAACAGGAATACGCGAAGGCGCTGGAAGAATCGCAGCGGGCGCTGGCGCTTTCTGGAAACGAGACTTCTTTCAAGGCAGAGCTGGCGAACGCGTACGCGGTGGCCGGGAAGAAACCGGAGGCGCTGGGGATATTGCACGAACTTTTGCAGATGTCTTCGCGGCAATACGTTTCGCCGCTGAACATAGCGCTGGTTTACGTGGGTTTGGGCCAAAAAGACGAAGCGTTCCAGTGGCTGGAGAAAGCATACGACGAGCGCTCCGTGCGGCTGATCAACCTGGCCGTGCATCCGCGATTCGCCAGCTTACATTCCGATCCGCGATTTGCGGAGCTGGTGCGGCGCATCGGGTTGCCATATGCGCCGGAAAATGGGAATGCGCAGCGATAAACGCGCGAGGCGCCGGCAGAAGTTGCGAGCGGCGCGGCACGGTTGGCTGCGCGCGTCAGCGCGGTCCCAGGAACGAGTGACGGCGCAATCTTTGCGTTAACGCAATCCTTGTTGACGCTGTGGCGGGCGTCAACTACACTCTCGCCGTTCCGCGAATCGCTCGCGGGATTGGCCGGAGTTTACCACTTAATAGAGGCAGCAGTTTGCGAGGTGAGGAGAAGCGCATGGCTAAAATCGGCTTCACGCTGAAGAACATCACCAAGGAAATCGAGAAGGCGGAGAAAAAGCTGCGCGTGATGCGCGGAGAGGTCGTCAAGGCCGACTTGAAGAAAATTGAGTTAAACTTGCGCGCCCTCAAGAAGGCGCACCAGATCCTGGCGCACATTTGCCCGCCGAACTTTCACTACGGCCAATGGTTCCGGAGCAAAGCCAAGTAGAGTGGTTGGGCCGGGAGGCGCATCGGGACGAAGTGTGATGCGCCGAACAGTTGATCGGAAGGGGCCGGAAGTGTGCTGGCGAGGAGAATGGAATGGCTAAAATCAGCTTCACGCTGAAGAGTATCACCAGGGAAATCGCGAAGGCGGAGAAAAAGCTGCGCGGCCTGCGCAAGAAAGTCGTCAAGGAAGATCTGAAGAAGATTGACCTGAATTTGCGCAGCCTGAAGAGAGCGCACGGGATCATCGGGGTTGTGTGCCGCCCAACCTTGCACTACGGGCAATCGTTCCGGACCAAATCCTAACAACGCGACGGGTCGGGTGCGACGAGTTCTGCAGCGGCTGCACGCGTTCCGGTTTCCATCTGGCATGGCCAAAGCGAAAAAGGCGCGGTTCCGGCGGTCTCCGTCTTTAGTTTCCTACTGGACCGACGACGAACTGATCTTCGAGAATTACGCGACCGGCAAGAGCGCGATCGCCGCGCCGATCGCCACCGAAGTATTGAACTTTTTTAGCCGCTGGCGTTCTGCTGAAGCGCTCTTCCGTCACCTGCCCCAATATTCTTCCTCATCGCTGCGCGCGGCGATCGCAGAACTGGTGCGCCATTCACTGCTGCAACGTTCCGACCGCAAGCCTGAGGCATTGGAGCAGCTGATGTCCGCGTGGAAGGATTGGAATCCGGCCGCGGGTTTCTTTCACTTCACGGGACGAGATCTTCCGTTTGAGGCGGACCTGGTGCGCATGGGCCGTTACATGGAAGGATTGACGCACGGCAAGGCGATGCCCGTGCCGGTGAAGCAGTATCCGCGGGCGGCGCAGACCGTATTGCCCGCGCCGCGCGTGGAGGGCGAGTTCACGCGGGTGCTGACGGAGCGCAGAACGTGGCGCAGATTTGCGGCGGGGAAACTGGCGCTGGCGGAGTTAGCGACGCTGCTGGGATTGACGTGGGGAGTGCGCGAGTGGGTTGCAGTTCCGCCGTTGGGGCGATTTGCGGTGAAGACTTCTCCATCGGGAGGAGCCTTGCATCCGATTGAGGCTTACGTGGTGGCGCGGGAGGTGGAGGGAATTGCGCCGGGGATTTATCACTATGACGCGACGAAACATCGGCTGGAATTGCTGCGGCGCGGAATGACGCGCGAGCGGATGTCAGATTACGTGATCGGGCAACGATGGTTTTCCGAAGCGGCTGCGTTTGTGTTCCTGAGCGGAGTGTTCACGCGGACGCAGTGGAAGTATCGCTATCCGCGGGCTTATCGCGTGGTGCTGGCGGAGGCGGGACATCTGTGCCAGACGTTTTGTCTGGTGGCGACGTGGCTGGGGCTCGCGCCGTTTTGCACCATGGCGATGGCGGATTCGAAGATCGATCGCGATTTGGGGATTGATGGAGTGACGGAGGGGGTTTTGTATGTAGCGGGAGTGGGGAAACGGCCGGAAGGAGTGGATTGGAAGACGGCGTCGTTGCCGATTGATCCCACGGGGAAAAGGCGCAAGCTGCGAGATTAGCGGCGGGTTCGGAAAGTTCAAATATGAAGGCAAAAGCTAAGGCAAAGGCAAAAGCAAAAGCAAAAGCAAAAGCAAAAGCAAAAGCAAAAGCAAAAGCAAAAGCAAAAGCAAAAGCAAAGTCGCCCGCCTAAAAGCCAAAAGCAGGCGGCCGCTACAAATTCAAATTCAAATGCGAAGAGCCGGCGGGACGCCGGCGGTACAAATTCAAGGACAAAGTCAAAAACTAGGATGAGGCTTACTTAGGCTTTTAGTTCCCAGGTGTCGCCGGCGCGGAGCAGTTTGGCGAGGTCGCCTTTGCCTTTTTTAGCTTGGACGTCGCGGATTTGCTGTTGGATTAAATCTTCGTAGCGCGGGACGCCTTGCAGCGCGCGCAGGACGCCAATGGGTGTGGGGAATCCGGGCATGGAATCCATGCGCGAAAGAGCGAAAGCATAGACGGGGTTCGGATTGTGCTCGTCGTGGTGCAGCAAATCCTTTTCGCTTATGCCGTTTCCTAGCGCGACGACTTCGAGATCGAGGCCTACCAGGCGAATTCCTTTGTCGCGATTCTTGCCGAAGATTAGCGGCTTGCCGTGTTCCAGTTGGACGACTTGCTCGCTGCGGGCTTCTTTTTCGGTGATGGTTTCCCAGGCGCCGTCGTTGAAAATATTGCAATTCTGCAGGATTTCGATGTAGGCGGAGCCTTGATGGGCGGCTGCTTTTCGCAGGGTTTCTTTCAGGTGCTGCTGGAAGACGTCCACGGAGCGCGCGATAAAGGTGGCTTCGGAGCCGAGGGCGAGCGAGAGCGGGCTGAAGGGGCGATCCACGGAACCGAACGGAGTGGATTTGGCTTTTTTGCCGACTTCGGACGTGGGCGAGTATTGGCCTTTGGTGAGGCCGTAAATTTTATTGTTGAACATCAGGACTTTGAGGCCGACGTTGCGGCGGAGCATGTGAATGGTGTGATTGCCGCCGATAGAGAGCGAGTCGCCGTCGCCGGTGGCTACCCAGACGTCGAGATCGGGGCGGATTAGTTTTACGCCGGTGGCGATGGCGGGGGCGCGGCCGTGAATGGTGTGGAAGCCGAAAGTGTTCATGTAATAGGGGAAGCGGCTGGAGCAGCCGATGCCGGAGATGAAGACGAATTTTTCGCGGGGGACGCGGAGTTCGGCGAAGACGGCCTGGACGGCGGCGAGGATGGCGTAGTCGCCGCAGCCTGGGCACCAGCGGATTTCCTGGTCGGTTTGGAAATCTTTTTTTGTGTAGATCGGTAGTGTGGCCGTGGTCATTTTTCGATCACCCCAGTGGCGTCCGACTAACGACGGCCACCACAAATTCAAAAGATAAGTCAAAGGCTGGCGGTCTGAAGACCGCCGCTACAAATTCAACTTCAAAGGCGGGCGGGTCTGAGTCCCGCCCCTACGAAAACTTAATCCAGGAGCTCTTCGATTTTGGCTTCGATTTCTGATTGCTTGAAGGGCTTGCCCTGGATCTTTCCGTAGCTTTCGGCGTCAACCAAAAATTTTGCGCGCAGGATCATTGAGAGCTGGCCCATATTCATTTCCGGGACTAGAACTTTTTTGTAGCGCTTCAGAATGTCGCCGAGATTGCGCGGCAGGGGATTCAGATAGCGCAGGTGGACGTGGCCGATGCGATGGCCTTTTTCGCGCATGGGTTTCATCGCGGCGGTGATTGGTCCGGCGGTAGAGCCCCAGGCGACGATTAGCAAATCGCCGGACGGGTCGCCTTCGGGGACGATTTCGGGAATATCTTGCGCTATGCCTTCGACTTTTTCGGCGCGAGTGCGGACCATGTGTTCGTGGTTCAGCGGCTCGTAGTTGATGTTGCCGGTAACGTCCTGCTTTTCGATGCCGCCGACACGATGCTCGAGGCCGGGAGTGCCGGGAATGGCCCAGGGGCGCGCGAGCGTGGAAGGATCGCGCTTGTACGGGAGAAAGCCTTCGGGATTGGTTTCGAAGTGCACGGGGATTTGCGGTAGTTCCGCGACCGTGGGAACTTTCCAGGGTTCCGCACCGTTAGCGAGATAGCCGTCCGAGAGAATGATTACAGGGACCATGTACTTGATGGCGATGCGGCTTGCTTCGAGGGCAATCCAAAAGCAATCGCCGGGAGTAGAGGGAGCGAGCACCGGGACGGGAGCTTCGGAATTGCGTCCGTACATTGCCTGCAAGAGATCGGCTTGTTCCGTCTTGGTGGGAAGGCCAGTGGACGGGCCGCCGCGCTGGATATCGCATATCACCAGGGGCAACTCGACGGCAACGGCCAGACCAATTGCTTCGGTTTTCAGAGCCATGCCCGGGCCGGATGTGGTGGTGATGGCCAGCGCGCCGGTGTAGGAGGCGCCGATGGCGGAAGAGACAGCGGCGATTTCGTCTTCGGCTTGAAAAGTGGTGACGCCGAAATCCTTGTACATGGAGAGTTCGTGAAGGATGTCGGAAGCCGGCGTGATGGGATACGAGCCGAGGAACAACGGGATTCCGGCTTGCTGCGACGCGGCGACGAATCCGAGAGCGAGCGCGGCGTTGCCGCTGATATTGCGATAGGTGCCTGGTGACAACTTGGCCGGAGGAATTTCGTAGCTGATCTGAAATGCCTCGGTGGCCTCGCAGAAACTGTAGCCCGCCTGCATGGCCAGTTTATTGGCGGTTACCAGTTGCGGCTTGTTTTTGAATTTATCGTCGAGATAGCGGAGGGTGGGCTCCATGGAGCGGTTGTAGAGCCAGTAGCACATGCCCAGCGCGAAGAAATTTTTGCAGCGGTCCATGCTCTTCGCGTCGAGGCCGACGTCTTTTAGCGCGGCGCGGGTGAGCTTGGTCAGCTGCACGGCGAAGAGACGATAGCCATCGAGCGAATGATCCTCCAGAGGGCTGACGGTGATTTGCGCCTTGCGCAGATCGCTTTCGCCGAAGTCGTCGGAATTGACGATGAGAATGCCGTTGGTTTTCAGGTCGGCGAGATTCATCTTCAGCGCGGCGGGATTCATGGCGATCAGGACGTCCACGCTGTCGCCGGGGGTGTACACGTTGCTCGAGGAGAAATGGACCTGGAAACCGCTGACGCCGGGCAGGGTGCCGGCGGGGGCGCGGATTTCAGCGGGGTAGTCGGGGAAGGTGGCCAGGTCGTTGCCGTAGAGCGCGACGGTATTGGTGAACTGGCTGCCGGTGATTTGCATACCGTCACCGGAGTCACCGCAGAAGCGGATGACCGCCTTGTCTATGGTTTCTCTTTTGCGACCCAGGATTTCAGTGATAGTTGTAGACATTCCTAAATGGCCCTCGCGGTGGTGGATGAAAAGAATCGCCCGAAAACCCCGGTTGTAGGACGCAAAATGCAGGGGCGTCGATGGTTGAGTATGGCTCCAAAAGTATTGAATAGAAATGAGACTTGTGTTGGCACTGAACGAGTTACGGGATTTGCCGAGATTTCATTTGCTCCATTTGTACGGAATAGAAATGTAGGCCGCAGAAGGGATTTTGAGGATTTTGAGGATTTTAGGGTCGGAACGGTGCAGAAAGCGGAGAGTGGGGCGACGATAGTTTGGCGAAAACCAGAGCGGGAAAAACCAATGCGAGTTTGTGAGGCGCCGTAGTCAACTGCGCGGCGCAAAGGGTTGCGCGGGTTCGCTTCTTCTCGCATAACTCCGAAGACAGAGTGCCCAAGTCCGATAATAGGCTACCACAATGAGCGTGACTTTGCCCTGTACACACTAAGATGATGTTTCGTAAGAGTGGGGATGTCCGCGTTGGAAGAATGCGATAGGCGCGGGGTCGGAATTGCTGGGGAACTGGGGCGGGGGCGGTAACATCCTGGTGCTAGAGTGTGGTGTCCAGCGCAAGCGCGACGAGATTGGGGCTTAGAGCGTGCGGAGCGGCGCCCGCTATATAAACCAGGTTTGGGAACAAGGCAGTGGTTAGTGATTAGTGGCTAGAAAAACCTAAGAGGAATCATCGAGCATATCCGCAAGAAAACAGATTCACTGCGGAATGGGGCGGCGTTGCTATGAAATTCAACCTCGGAAAATTAGCGATTGCCGCGCCTACGACCGCGCATGTGGTGAGGCATTGGTTTTTGGCTCTGGGAGGGCCGGGACTGATTCTGCTGGGGCTGATTGACAGCTCGGTGATTCCTGTGCCGGGCAGCATGGACGCAATGACCATTGTGCTGGCGGCGCATCAGCGGACGTGGTGGCCGTATTACGCGGTGATGGCGACGGTGGGATCGGTGGTGGGCGCTTATCTGACGTACCGGCTGGCGCGGAATCGCGGGGAGAAAGCGTTGCACGACAGGCTTTCCAAGCGCAACGCGAAGAAAGTGGTGAGTGTGTTTGAGCGCTGGGGATTTGGGGCCATCGCGCTGCCGGCGTTGCTGCCGCCGCCGATGCCGATGGTTCCGTTTGTGATTGCGGCGGGGGCGTTGCAGTATTCGCCGAAGAAATTTTTGGCGGCGATGACGGTGGGGCGGTTCGTCCGGTACAGCATCCTTGGATATTTGGGAGCGGTATACGGGCGGAAGATATTTGCGGTGGTTTTGGCGCATGGGGAAGTGGCGTTGTACGTGACAATTGGGGTGGCAGTTGTGGTGACGGCGATATTGTTGATTATGCGATACAGGCGGAAGAGGGAAGCGCTGGCGGGGGGAGATTAGCAGCAGTTTGGCGTGCTTCTATTCCTGGCACACGCCGCCGAACTTAGCTTCGCGGTTTGATCAGGCGAGTGTACTCGTCATGAGGACCGATCCAAAACCTGAGATAGTCCTCCCCATCCTGAATAGCCAGAGCGCGATGATTGATGCCGGCCCTGACCGACCAAAACTTTCCTACTTTCTTGAAGTGCAGCGAAGGATGGGAGCGGTTATTCTTGAGCAGTTCGAAGTTCTTGCGGGCTACCGTTTGGATTCCTTCTGGCAGGCCAGCGAGAAGAATCCAGAAACGACTGGTGGCAAGATGCATTTACAAATCCCTGAGTTTTCCCTTGGCCTGCTCTTCATGGGCCTCACGCTCCAGGAAATCAAGCCGGCCGGCGTCAGAATCGGCAGCGATTTCCTTGTCCCATCTTTCCCAGTCCTTTTCGGATAACCAGCGGAAAATCTCGGCGAATTCCTCGCTGGGTAGACTCTCGATCTGGGCCTTCAGCGACTCGATTTTTGACATGGTGTTTACCATCCGATGCGGTGAAAGGCCCGCGCCACAGGATGTCCTGTGCTTGTTGTCGCTGATTATAGCGCTTTTGCTGGCTCGCAGGCCTGATGTTTTCTGAACTCGATCGTATTTGCCAAAGCGCGACGAGGCGAGGCGCGATTGTTTTTTTGTAAGTAACGACTTCGGCTTCCCGGTAGCCGGCGCTGCAGCGACAGATTCGAATAACCGCGGCCTCGATCGAGAAATGTCCCTGAAAAATTACTCGCGGGTCAGAGATGCATCGGTTTGGCGCGGCGTCAGTTGATCGGCGCGAGCCAGGTGTCCTGGTCAACGTATGCGGTGAGCGGCGTTCCGGCGGGTATGACTCCTCGCGCTTACTTTGCTGCAACGCTATCAACGAATAGACGGTTGTGCTATTTCCCGAGATTATTTTCATGCAACCACTGTGCAGCCGCCACAACGACGCTGGGAATCGGATGCTTACCTTTGCCGTACCCGATGCCGTAAAGAGTGTTGTAGAGGCCCTTCTGGTCCGGAGTCCGCAGAATCTTAAACGAACCGTCTGGCTGCGGGATTTCAATGTCCAGTATGAACACTGAGTAGTCCACCGTGTAGGGCACAGCAGTAGTTGTAGAACTCGAAGCGGCAGCCGCTGCTGAGTTGCCGTTGCCGTCAGTCACCGCTGCGGCTGACGTTGAATTGTCGGTATAGACGTGCGTCCCGTGGTAAATAGCGGGGGTGGTGTGGATGAAGAATATTAGGTCAGGCTGCTTGTCTGCGGCGTAGCAGACATCACCAAACTTACTTAGTTTCTTTTCGGCATCCTTCACATCCTTTTGCGGGATGCCATTGTTCGTGTTGTTCAGTCTGTCAAGATAAACCACTCCGAAGGTCACTTTGCATTCCTGCGCTGGCTTGTTATTACAGAGGGCCGGGACTGCGGTCGTAGTAAACAGAAAAACCACCGCCAAGAATTTGATTCTCATGTACTGCCCCCTTAGCGCGAAGAGCACCAGGGAACGGAGAGCTTTCATAAGGATTACTCCCGAGAAGTTCAACTCCCGTGAGCTGCGAGCATATCCCAACTGGCGAGTATCAGCAGGTCAAACTTGTTCTTGAGTACTTTATGGTGACCAGCGGCGGGTGCAAAGGAACGGCGCGGAATCGCC
>JBAVQA010000028.1:0-6398 GCA_049693595.1 Candidatus Acidiferrales bacterium
AACGTGCGTCTCGCGCAGCCACACTTGCATCGTCAGCACATTCGCGGGATTGAATCCCAGGTTCTCAGACATCAGCAGGAAAAAACTCCGCATCAACAGACCCGCTCCCGTCAGCAGCATCACCGACAGCGCTACCTCGGAGACAACTAGCGCTGACCGCATCCAGCGGCTGCGCCTCCCTCCCCCTGAACCGCGGCCGCCCTCCTTCAGCGATTCGTATAATTCGTGGCGCGAAATCTGAATCGCCGGCGCCAGCCCAAAAACAATCCCCGTAAACCAGGAGACGCCAAGCGTGAAGCCCAGCACCGCGCCATTAATCCCGATCGAGTCCGCCCGCGGGATTTCGCCTCTGCCTCCCGTCACCGGCAGAAATCCGCGCAAGAGATGCAGCCCAACATACGCTATCAGAACGCCCAGCGCTCCTCCGATCAGCGCCAGCACAATGCTTTCCGTCAGAAGCTGACGGAAGACGCGATCGCGGCTGGCGCCCAGCGCGGTGCGCAACGCGATTTCCCGCTCTCGCGTGGCTCCGCGTGCCAGCGTCAGATTCGCCACGTTGGCGCACGAAATTAGCAGAACGAATCCAACGGCAGCAAACAGGATCAGCAGCATGGGCTTCAAGCCGCCCACCAGATCGTCATGGAATCCCTTGACCACGATGCCGTTCTTTTGATCGAAGGCCGGATACTCTCTCTTAAGCTGCGATTGAATCGTTTCCATTTCGGCCTGTGCCTGCGCCGTCTCCACGCCGTCCCGCAGCCTGCCGAATACAAGCACCTCGTGTTCTTCGCGATTGAGTTTGGCGCGATCGAATCCGAACGGCACCCACACGTCGAACTGCCGGCTGGTTCCAAAAAGACTGAAGTCCCGGGGAAGCACTCCGATGATGGTGTAAGGCTGGTCGTCGAGCGTGATGCTGCTGCCCAGAATGCTTGGGTCGCCTCCATAGCGCCGCTGCCACAGCGCGTAGCTGAGCATCACCACTCGCTCGTGGCCCGGCTGTTCCTCCTCGGCAAGGAAATCGCGTCCAAGTACCGGCTTCACTCGAAATAGGCGGAAAAAATTCCCGCTCACTTGCGAACCCCAATTCTGCTCCGGCTCGCCATTCCCCGTCAGTGTGAAGAATAATTCGCGCCACGCGGCAAGTTGTTCGAACGAATGGTTCCGGTCGCGCCAGTCAAGGAATTCCGCCTGCGAAGCGGTCCCGCGATGCACGTTGCGATTTTCGTCGGTTTCCCAAATCCACACGATGCGCTGCGACTCGGGAAAGGGCAACGGGCGCAGTATTACCGAGTTAACGACGCTGAAAATCGCTGCGTTCGCGCCAATCCCGATCGCCAACGTCAGCACCGCTGCGATAGCGAAGCCAGGGCTTCGTCGCAGCATGCGCCACCCAAAACGTAGGTCCTGCCAAAGTACTTCCACCGTCAACGCACCTCGTCTTGTTCAGTTCAGTTCAGTCCAGTCAAGGAACGGCGTAGTCTACCACCTATACCAGTACCTCCAAGGTACCTTTACTTCAGTTGCGCATACTCTGTGCCCAACAAAAACACCCCACGATGGTACCCGCAATCGCGTGCTAGTATTCGCCATGCCTCAGCTTTCAGAAATGCGGACAGGAGGACGGTGCCTATGAAGCTAGTATTGGCATTTCTGGGCGTGATATTTGCCTTCTCCATTGCTCTCGGAAATGCGTCGTCCCGGTCAGACGTTCCGCCCGACCGCCAGGTCGCCATCACCATAGACGATTTGCCCGCCGCCGCGGCGAATTCCATGTCCGCCGCATCCATCACCGAAATGACCGCCAAGCTCCTCGCCGCTCTCACCCAAAATAAAGTTCCTGCCGTGGGCTTCGTCAACGAAAAAGAGCTCTACTACCACTGGGGCGAAGTGGACGACAGAATCAAAGCTCTCGACATGTGGCTCGACGCCGGTTTTGAATTGGGAAACCATACTTTCGGCCACACCTCTCTGAACCTATCGGGCCTTCAGGAATTTGAAGACTCCGTGATCCAGGGTGAAACCGTTACCCGGCTCTTGCTCGCGCAGCACAACAAGAAGCTCCGTTATTTTCGCCATCCCTATCTGGATACCGGCCGCGACCTGCAAACCCGCCGCGAAGCCGAGGCTTTCCTCGTCGCGCGCGGTTACCGCATCGCCCCTGTCACCCTCGACGCCTGGGATTGGAATTTCGCCGGTGTTTACGCCGATGCCAAAAAACGCGGCGATGCCGCTCTCCAACAGGAAGTCGTCAGCTCCTATCTTTCCTACCACGCCGAAATGTTCGCCTACGAAGAAAAGCTCTCGAAGGACCTCATCGGCTACGAGCCCAAGCAGATTCTCCTGCTTCACGCCAATCAACTCGAGGCTGACCACATCGGTGAACTGCTCGACATGATGCGCAAACGCGGCTATCGCTTCATCACTCTCGAAGACGCGCTCAGCGATTCGGCCTACAGCCTGCCCGACACTTTCGTCGGTGAGAGTGGCACCGGCTGGATCGAGCACTGGGCCATCACGCGCGGTCAGCCTCCTCAAGGCTCCCCCGTTTTCCCCGCCTCCATCGACGAGCGCGCCAAGGCCCTCCCTCATCCGCAATTCTAGCCGGGCTTTTGGGGCTCTTCAGCAGGACTTTGTAACTGCACCCGCCCCAATGTGAGGAAATTCGCTGCTTCTAAAGGAGGCCGGGGCAGGCGGCGTCGAGCGTGGGTGCCGCCTGCCCCGGTATCTGAGGAGTAAAGGAAGACAAAACTAGCCGCCGTAAGAGTTCCCAGCTTCGGCTTTCGCCGGCTGCCTGGCTTGCACCACCCAAAGTCCATCGCCGTTCGACAAATAAATCAGTCCGCGGGCATCATCGGCCACAACGCTGGTAACGTCGGCGAACGTCTGGATCTCTTGTGGATTCGCTGGGTCAGTCATGTTCAGAATTGTCACCGAACGGGGCGCGGCATTAGACGAGATTGCCGTTGCTTCTCCCTTGCGAGAGGTCACCGCCATCGTATCGCCAACCAGCTGGAAGTCAGACGCTTGCGCACCGCCTGCTCCTTCAAACTTTTCGACCTTGCGTGGGTCCCCAGGTTTCGTAACATCAAATATGCAAACGCTGGATGACGAGCTGAGGCCAACGTACAGATATTGCTTTTCGCCCTTCTGCACCAGCAGCATCCGCGTCGCCGTTCCGCCGTCGAGCTGTAAGTGCGCGATGACGCCCAAATTCGATATCGCAGCCTTCTTCGGCTTCGGTTTGGCAAACATGGTTGGCGCCGCAGCAATTCCGATCGCAAGAAACACGACCACCGCTCGCGCCACTGACTTGATAGCCTTCCCTTGTATCGGGTCCTGCAAATTGCTTTTCATTGGTCGATCCTCCTGACTGCCCTTGCGATTCTTAGTTTCTCTGCGCTCTGCAGTCACTTATCCAGACACGCGGAGGACCGAAAATATTCCCGAAGAAACGATTAGAAAGTTCAGTCCGTTGATTCGGAGGCGACGACCCGGTTTGCGAGGTTTAATCTGCTGATTCGGCGGAGACGCTCTGTGGAAAGCCAAATAAGTACGTGATCCGGACGGGCAATAGTCCGCCGGGTTGTTCCCCGATCTCCCATCGATATCCACTCGCGGCAATTTCCTCGGTCATCTTATGGAGTTCCCTGAGTGAGTACGCTCGCAAGCAGGAAACCACGCCGTCGAAGAAAAGCACGAAAGGTATCACCGGAATTACATAGGTCCAAAGAAGCCGCGACCAACGGAAGGGACGCCGGAACGGGACGAATAACCACGCTGCGATGGGAATGAACAATACAGAGAGCAACGTGAACGCGTGAAGCGAGGTTGCTTCAAAGACGCCGATGGCCTGTCGCTTGTTAACACTATCCTGTAACAGGCTGCGCGCCTCGGTAGGGTTTAAGTGGTGGAACGAGGAAAAGAGCGTCCTGAATCCCTCAAGGTGTCCCGGGACCTTGGTAGCGTCGACCGAGTACTTCAGGAAATGCATGCGATTCGCGGCAGGAAACTCCAAGTCCTGAAGTTTTCTTGTGCACGGATACTTGTCAGTCAGGAAAACTTCGGGTGGCTTCGCTCCCTGCATTTTGAAATGGCGCACCAGGGATGGCCAGGGTCCGCCGGCCCCCGAGCACAAGTCCACCACGCGGTCAGAACCGCACTCTTCCAGCCGGATTCGCAACAGGTGCGCGATCGGCTCGTAAGTCTTCGTGACGTCGAGAACCATCTGCAGCTCGTCGACGAATTGATCCCGCAGGAATTGCGGGAACCATGGCTGTTCGTGAATTTCAAATAGGCGCAAAGGTATATTCGGGCATATTCGGGCGTTAACCCAAATGTGGGTCTCTCTACATAAATTATACGGGCAGGGCCGCAAAAAAACTGTTCAAAACAGCACAGAGCTTCTTCCTAGTTAGCGGCGGGTAGTCGGCTCCTCCCCACCCACCGAACTGCACACTTGGCTCTTTCCCGTGCCGCGCTCTTCGAATCGAGAACGGCACGGGCCGCGTGCGGTGTCCTAGCTGCTTACTGACAGTCCGTCACATCGTTACTGGCATCTTCCGAGCGGCATGCATGTATCTCCGAAGCCATTGCCTGTTCCGGCTGATGCTTCAAGATCCACAGTCCCTCGCTGTTCGTAATGTAAACCAAGTTGCGCGCATCATCCGCGAGTGTGCTCGTTACGCCGGAGAAAGTTAGGATCGTCCGCGGATTTGCCGGATCGCTCAGATCGAGCACTTTTAGAGTCTCCGTGCGAGAAACAGTTTCCACCACCGCGGTTTCTGACGCTTCGGCAAGAGCCAGCCGCCCCGCGACCATTTCCAATCTCCCGGTGGACGACTCATTCGGCCAGGACTCGCTCCTGACGACGTTTGGCTGATCTGGTTTTGTGACGTCCACGATCGCAAAGCCTTCCTTGGAAGCCTGCTCCACGTACAAATATTGTTTGCTGCCGTGTTGCTGCAGCACCAATTGACTCACCGAAGCTCCCGTCAGCGGTAAATGTGCGATCACAGACGCTGGTTCCGGCGCCGGCTTGACGGCTCGATGTTTCGCGCTCGCTCCTGGCGATATCGCCGCGAAAATTGCGAGAACTGCCGCCGCAGCGGTCGCGTATTTTTGCCCTATCGACTTGTTAACGACTTTCATCTCTCTCTCCTTTGATCTTCAAATGCTTTCATTTCCTAAGACCGCCGCTTCCCTCGGATTATTCCCGCGGTGTTGACCAGGTCTGCGCCAGGGCCTGCCTCCCGAATTTCCTTCGGGACCACCGGAGTCTTTGGGGCACGCTCGTTGTCCGAACACTCAGCGCTCAGAAAACAATCCAAGCCCAGCCACCCGCGCCGCTTCCAAGTAAACTCCCAGCTTTGAAGTTGCGCGCGGAGAACAATAGACTCACCCAATGTCTCGCCCTCTCAATTCATGTATAGAAGTGCCCATCCTCGAATCAGAGCGGCTCAAGCTCCGAGGCCATGCCCTCGACGATTTCGTCCATTCCGCCGCCATGTGGGCAGACCCCGAAGTCACTCGCTTTATCGGCGGCAAGCCTCTCACCGAAGAGGAATCTTGGGCGAGATTGCTGCGTTACGTTGGCCACCGGTCGCTGCTAGGTTTCGGTTACTGGCTGGTTGAAGAAAAAACGACCGGCAATCTTATCGGAGAGGTTGGATTCGCCGACTACAAGCGCTACCTGCCGGCGCTCAAAGGCCTGCCGGAAATCGGTTGGGTCTTCACCTCCCAAGCAAGGGGCAAAGGCTACGCAACCGAAGCCGTCCGCGCCGCCGTCGCCTGGGGTGACTCGCGCTTCCCCTCCGCGCAAACCGCCTGCATCATCAACCCTGACAATCTCGCGTCCGTCCGCGTCGCCGAAAAATGCGGCTTTCGCCAATCCCAGCTCACAGCGTATAAGGGGCACCCCACGGTCATGTTTGTCCGCGACCGCAGCGAATCCGCAGCCTAATGGCAGGCGGCCACCCCTTGCGAGTTCACTCGGATCGCGAGGCCGATGGCGGCGAGATTGTTACTCGTGCAGGACAACGCTCAGAAGCGAGGTATCGATGTGGAGCCCGCCATTGTATTTGATGAAGCCCAATTTCCTGAACTTGTTCATAAAAAAATTCACACGGGAGCGCGTGGTGCCGACCATTTCGGCGAGCATCTCTTGCGATATTTTGGGAAGCATCTTTTGGGGTTTGTCTTCCTTACCATAGCGTGCCAGCAGCAACAAAGTGCGAGCCAGCCGCTTCTCGCTGGAGTTAAAAAGCTGGTCGACTAAATCTTCTTCAACCCGGATGTTCCTGGAAAGGATATAAGTGATGAAACGGTCTGAAAACGCGTGTTCCACGTGAAGAACGCGAATCATTTCCTTCTTTTCAATTACCAGGACAGTGGTCGAA
>JBAVQA010000029.1:0-8465 GCA_049693595.1 Candidatus Acidiferrales bacterium
GCCTCCGGTCCAACGTCTGAGATCTTTCCGGTGAGATATAACTCGTGAAGCCTTTGGTGCCTTTGAAACGCTCGGAGCAGGGGACCAGCCACACCGAGATACAACATGATTAACAATCCCATGGCCATAGACGAAGACATTCGAGACCAGAAATTGTAGAAGACGTAGGCGCTCGCAAGAATAAAAGCTATGAATAGGACCATAACAAAGACAAATCCCCTGGATTGGAAAGGAGACCTCGAAAAGAATGTGTTTGCCATTAATGCCTCTTGTTTAGGGAATTGACCACTCCACGCTGCACAAGGATTGTAGAGAAATTCGGGGGTTAGTCGAGTCTTTCGTTTCAGCGATGCTACCGGATGACATGACTTTAAGGCGGATAGTACCACACTGATAGTTCACCACTGAGTTCTCTGATCCAATGCCGTTGAATAAAGCAGAAGCAGGTCCCTCGTCGGCCAAAAGGCGGCCTCTGTCGGGATGACAAATTAAATCAGAGACGAACGAGAGGTATGATGTTTGTCGAAAGGAGGAGAGAGATGGCCGTTAGTCAGGCGGAGAAAGGGAAGCGGTTTCGCGCGCTGCATGAGGGGCCGGGGACATTTGTGATTCCGAATCCGTCGAATGCGGGGACGGCGAGGATTTTGACTTCGCTTGGATTCAAGGCGCTGGCTACGACGAGCGCGGGGGTGGCGTTCTCATTGGGACGGCGGGACGGTGCGGGGTTGGTGAGCCGCGAGGAGACGCTGGAGCATGCGCGAGAGATTGTGGAGGCGAGCGATTTGCCGGTGTCCGCGGATCTGGAGAAATGTTTTGGCGACGAGCCGGAGATTGTGGCGGAGACGATACGCAAAGCGGCGGCGGTGGGACTGGTGGGCGGCTCGGTGGAGGACGCGAGCGGCGATCCGAATTGTCCGATTTACGATCACGTTTTGGCTGTGGAGCGCGTTGCGGCGGCGGTGGCTGCGGCGCGAGCGTTGCCGTTTCCGTTTGTGGTGGTGGGGCGGGCGGAGAATTTTCTGCACGGGCGCGCGGATTTGAAAGACACGCTACGGCGGTTGGAAGCTTATGCGGAGGCGGGGGCGGATGTACTTTTCGCGCCGGGATTGCCTGGCCTGGAAGCGATTCGCGCGGTTTGTGCGGCGGTGGCGCTGCGTGCGGTGAATGTGCTGGCGGGCGGGAAGGGGAGCGGGTTCACGGTTGCGAACCTTGCGGCAGCGGGAGTGCGAAGGATTAGCGTTGGGTCGGCGTTGACCCGCGCGGCGTTTGGAGCGTTTTTGCGAGGGGCAAGGGAGATCGCGGAGAAGGGGACGTTTACGTTTGGGGATGAGGCGGTGCCGTTTGCGGAGATTTCGGAATTTATGAGTGGGCGATAGAGTGCAGCGACTTCAAGGACGAGAACGCCAAAGAAGCTAAAGCAGATCCCTCGTCGGCCAAAAATCGGCCTCGCTCGGGATGACAGATTAAGTCAAAGCCTGGGCATGTCTGTTCATGCCGGGAGGTGTACCAGCGGGCGCAGCATGCTGCGCCCCTACGGATTCAATCGGCGCCTTCAATGCATAAAATCTGTGTGTTTCAGCTATTAACGAATTGGGAAAAGTACTATGGCGGGTATTCCTCAGTGTTGACATCGTAGACCGTACGCAAAAATCGTTACCTACTAAATTCCGAGGGGAAAAATGAAGCTAACTATGGCGGTTTTGTCTCTATTGGCGTGTGCGACGGTGGCCAGCGCTCAAAACCCGGACCCGGCGAAGTGGATGTGCAGGAATGTTTCTGAATCGGGAGGTTTCGTTTATCAGGGCGAAACGGTGTTTGGCCCGCAAGCATGCCGGCCGACCCCACAAGCTTCAGCGCCAGCACAGGCAGTAGCGTCTCCGGCAACAGCCTCGACAACCGCTCCGCTGGCTCAGGCTCAATCAGCGCCCGTCCCGCCTGCTCAACAGCCGGATATTCCTGCGCAACAGCAGCCCGCAGAGTCCGTGTCGACGCCCAGCGTGCAACAAGCACAGGCCACGATATATTTCTATCGGCCGCGGCGATTTCAAGGGTCCGCACTCAGGCCGTCAGTCTTCGTCGACGATGCGCGTGTCGGGAACTTGCACAACGGGGACAGCATCAGATTTTCCATTACGCCTGGAAATCATCGCATCTATTCAACTGATAAATCGACCGGCATGGAATTGGACGCGAAGGCTGGAGAAACGTACTACGTGCGCGTCGACATCCAAGTCGGCTTCTTTAAAGGACACGGCGGCGTAACGCTTATCGATCCACAGCAAGGAAAGTACGAGGTTGCACAAGCTGCTCATCAAGGCGCGTATAATAATTAGTGACATTCGTCTAGCTCACTAGGTTGGTGAAAGGCCCTCTTTCACCGTTAAGGTTCGGGGGGTTCGGCGATGGGGACGTCGCGGATGGCGATTTTTCCGTCGGGCATGCGTTCCAGGGCGGGGGCGTAATCGCCTAGGAGTTCGCGGCGCCACCAATTGCCGGTGGCGCGCTTGGTGGGCAGGTCGGTGAACCAGTATTGGTAGATTACGGAGCGGACCTGCTTAGGCGGCGCGGTGGCGAAGGGATTTTTGGCAAAAAGTTCTAGCACGTCTGCATCGTTTTTGATTAGGCGCTCTTCAGTCCAAACTACGAAACGAGATTCCCGCCAGGGACCGAGCGATGCGAACCACAGATTCCATTCGAAGCGGGGTTGGTAGGGGGCGTAAATTCCCGGGGCTTCGTGGATGTCCTGCGGTTTATAGCGGAAGGGATAGGGGGTCCAGGTTTTTCCGTCCGGCGAACCTTGGAATTCGATTTCGTAGCGGCCGTGAGTCATTACGGCGAAAAGGCCGTAACGATTGGCGATGCGGAAAGGTTCGAGCGCGCGCAAGGGCGATTGCGGAAGAGGCGCGCTGGGAAACAGCATCCAGACAAGCTGTGCGGTGGCGCAATAAAAAATGAAGCCGAGGCAGGCGGCGGCGATGGTTCTGCGAAGCGGGGTGAGGCGTTCGCGCCAGGTTATGCGCGGGATTTCGTTTACAGGTGCTTCGATCGGCGTAGGGGCTTTGCGGGATTTCAGCGAGGTTAATGCTTCGATGCGGTCGCGGATTGAGCTTGGGACGATCCATGCGATCACGCGGTCGTCGAGCAGCAGGAAGCCTAGCAGGAAAACCAGATAGTTCAGGAAAGCGTAGTTTGCGGTGAGGATGATGGAAATTTCGAAGGGCGTAACGATGCAGAAGCAGAGGATGCGGAAACGCCGGGGGAGAAACAGGAGCCAGACGAAGACGAGTTCGGTGGCGAGAGTGTAGAAAACGGCGGAAGCGTGGAACCAGTGGGGCAACTGCTGCACGTACCAGCCGATCCATGTGGGGAGTGGGCCGTTCTGGTAATAGTCGTCCATGGCGGCGAAATTGCGCCAAGCAACATCGCCGCTGGCGATTTTGGCGACGCCGGATTCGAAATAGATGCGAAACCATTCCCATTGAAGAAGGAAGAGGCTGGCGCGAGAGGGCGGGTTTGCGCGGCCGAGGCCGGGCAGAAATCCCGGAGGAGAGAAAAACAGCGCGAGGAAGCCGGCTTCGAGCAACATGCCGTCGGATTGGTAATTGGAAAAATCCTGGGCGGCGCAGACAAACGACAGGAAGCATACGAAGCAGATTACGAGCGAGGCGCGCGGCCAGAGATTTGCGACCAGCAAGATGGAGGCCACGAGCCCCAGCCAGCAGACGGCCATTAAGGCCCGGTCGCCGGCGCTGAACCAAAAGAGTGTGGGTGCGAACCAGAATTTTTGTGCGGGCAATGCTGCGGCAACAGCTTTCAGATAATCAGTGGCGGGAAGGATTCCATTGGGGCCGATCAAACCCTTGATTTGAAACAGCAGGGAATAGAACGCGGAGAAGTAAATCAAACCGAGGGCGCGGAGGAAAATCCACCGCGGCCAGAGATGGCCGGGACGCGTGGGGTCTATGGGCTCGGGACCCAGGAGCCAGGAGAAGGCGGACTGGAAGTCCAATTCCACCCGGGGATTATAACGAGTTTGACGGCGGCTGTTGCTAACTTAGATCCCGGCCAGCCTGGTCGAGAAGGCTTCCGTCTGGTCAGATCGTTCGACTTTAGGGTCTTTCCTTCGGGGCCGAGGAGTTGCTATAATTCGCGGGTCGGCCCGTCCCTCCGCATAATAGCCTGTGGTGTCGGTGTTCCCTAGGAAAGACCTGCGCGAGCATGTGGGTGCAGCGCAGAGCGCCGGAAAGTTTAAATCGCTGGAGGGACTTCTATCATGTTAGGTCTGCGACATTCTAATCTTCAATGGACTTCGGTCCTACTTTCCCTTTGCGCTCTGCTGCTATTGTCAAGCTGTGCCGGCACGCCTCCTTCCAGTGCACCAACCCTAAGTTCGATCACTGTGATGCCTGCAAATCCAACCATTGCTACCGGTACGACCGAACCGTTCACGGCGACTGGGAACTATAGCGATGGCTCGACGAAGAATCTTACCGGCTCGGTGGGTTGGCAATCCCAGAACACGAATGCAGCGACGATCACGACGGGCGGGATGGCCACGGCAAAGGCCGCAGGAACTAGTACGATCATGGCGACATCGGGCAATGTAAGCGGATCCACTCTGCTTACGGTGACTTCCGCAACGCTGGTATCGATTGCGGTGACGCCGGCGAATCCTTCAATTGCGAAAGGCACCACGCAACAGTTCACAGCGACGGGAACGTTTTCGGACAATTCGACGCAAAACTTGACCGGGACGGTGACTTGGAGTTCGCAGACCACCGGGACAGCCACGATTACGGCGGGGGGACTGGCCAAAGGGGTAGCGGCAGGCACGAGCACGATTCAGGCTGTTTCAGGAGCCGTTAACGGCTCGACAACACTCACGGTGACCGCCGCCACATTGGTATCGGTTGCGGTGACGCCGGCGAATCCTTCGATTGCGAAGGGCAAGACGGAGCAGTTCACAGCGACCGGAACGTTTTCGGATAACTCCACCCAAAATTTGACCAGCTCAGTTACTTGGAGTTCGCAGTCAACCGGAGTGGTTACGATAACTGCGGGCGGATTGGCCACCGGCGTGGCGACAGGAACGAGCAAGATTGAAGCTGCTTCGGGAGCTGTGGACGGAACGACGGAGCTCACGGTGACGGCGCCCACGCTGGTGTCGATTGCGGTGACGCCGGCGAATCCTACGGTTGCGACGACTGGGACGGAACAGTTCACAGCGACCGGAACTTTTTCGGACAATTCCACGCAAAACCTGACCGGCAAGGTGACGTGGACTTCGCTGACCACGACAGTGGCGACGATTGCTTCGGGCGGGTTGGCAACAGGTGTGGGAACGGGAACGAGCACGATTAAGGCTGCTTCGGGGGCGATCAGCGGTTCAACGATCCTCACGGTGACTGCGCCCACACTGGTATCGATAGCGGTGACGCCGGCGAATCCTACGATTGCGACGACTGGGACGGAACAGTTTACGGCGACAGGCACGTTCTCGGACAATTCCACGCAAAACCTGACCGGCAAGGTGACGTGGACTTCGCTGACCACGACGGTGGCCACGATCAACGCAAGCGGGTTGGCTACGGCGGTGGCGGCAGGCACGAGCAAAATTCAGGCTACTTCGGGAAGCATCAGCGGGTCGACGACTCTCACGGTGACTTCCGGCAGCGCAACGCTTCAGGTGCTTGTGGTGAGCCCGCAAAATCCCGTAATCGCGGACAATGGCGCAACGCAGACATTTACGGCTACGGGGCACTTCAGCGACGGCAGCACGCAAAATCTGACGTCCAGCGCGACGTGGACATCTTCGAATTCGGGCAGCGTAGCCTCGGTGAGCGCGGCAGGAGTAGCGACGAGCAAGACGCTTGCGAGCGTAGTGGGGTACACGTCGATCCAGGCGGCAGTGGGAGCGATAAAGGGCGTCTCGATTCTGAGTGTGACAAATCACGCGAGCAACAGCAACGGGTTCGCAGGGGTGTTTACGCAGCACAATGATATCGGGCGGACGGGGCAGAATTTGAGCGAGTCGATATTGACTCCGACAAACGTAAACACCACAACTTTCGGCAAGCTATTTTCTCAAGCGGTGGATGGAAACGTTTACGCGCAGCCGCTGTACGTCCCAAATGTGACGATCGGGGGAAGCGTGCACAACGTCATCTACGTGGCGACGGAAGGCGACAGCGTGTACGCGTTTGATGCCGACAGCAACACGGGAACCAACGCGGGTTTGCTGTGGCACGCGAACGTGATTGATACGGCGCATGGAGCTGCGGCAGGCGCAACGACAATGATTGTGGCGACCGCTCTCCCGGGCTGTACTGATTTGACCCCACAGGTAGGCATCACCAGCACGCCAGTGATAGATCCCAGCAGTGGGACGATGTACGTTGAAGCGAAGTCGGACGAAAACGGAACATTCGTTCACCGGCTTCATGCGCTCGACATCACCACCGGCGCGGAAAAATCGCCTGGACCGGTAGTGATCACAGCAACGGTTCCCGGAACCGGAGATGGGAGCAGCGGCGGCACGCTGACGTTGGATGGACTTCACCAGTTGAACCGGCCGGGTTTGCTGTGGGTGAACGGGACACTTTATCTTGCCTACGCCTCGCATTGCGACTTCTCGCCATGGCACGGCTGGCTGCTTGCCTACGACGCCGGGACGTTCGCTCAAAAGTCTGTCTTTGTCACGACGCCAAATAACAGTGATGGCGGCTACTGGATGTCCGGTGCTGGTGTGGCCGGAGATTCAAACGCAAACATTTTCATCGCCTCCGGAAACGGCACATTCGATACAACGAACATACCAGCAACAGAACTGGGCGACACAACCATGAAACTCTTTTACGCGGGAACTTCGACGCTCTCGCTTCTGGACTATTTCACACCTCAGAACGAAAGCATGCTCGGTGGGGACGGGGGCGACGAGGACTTAGGGGCGGGCGGCGTTCTGTTGCTACCGGATCAACCGGGAAGCAACACGCATGAATTGGTGCAAGGTGGGAAGCAAGGACTAATTTATCTGATCAACCGGGATCAGATGACGGCAAATAATTTGCACTTCTGCCAGACGAACTGCAACGGTACGGACCCTCAGATCGTGCAGGAAGTTCAGCTTGAAACAGCTCAAGACTCAGGCGCGGGATTATTCAGCACGCCTGCCTACTTCAATGGCTCGCTTTATTACGCGGGTGTAAATGATTCTCTGAAGGCTTTTCCTCTAAGCAACGGTTTGCTGCCTACATCGCCTAGCCAAACTTCCACCCAAACATTCGGCTTTCCGGGTGCTACGCCGGCAGTTTCCGCAAACGGCAGCACGAATGGAATTATCTGGTTGATTGACCGCAGCGGCAACGGTCCGGCAGTGCTGTACGCGTATCAAGCGGGTACTCTGACGCCATTGTGGAACAGCGCCATATCCGCAGGAGACGGGGCGGGAGACGCTATAAAGTTCAGCGTTCCGACGGTCGCGAACGGCAAATTGTATATCGGCACGCAAACCGAGATCGATGTGTACGGGACGCTGCCTTAGGCATGAACTTACTATGAGCGCGAAGATTCCGCGCCAGCGGCTGATCGCGGGGATTTGCCTCCGGCTCTGCGAGGAGCTGGGAGTTTGACGAAGCGCGGGAGCGGCGGAAAGGCCTGCGCGTCGTCGTGAGCTTCTGAGAAGCCGATCAAAAACTCCTGAGCGTTAAAGCGGAATCCGTTGCGTGAGGCGGAAAACTCGCCGGCCTTGCGCGAGCGGACGTAGTCGCCGCCAGGCAATAGAATCCGAGTCTTTTCCGTGTCGGCCAAGTACGGCGAAATAACCTGCGTGAAAACCTGAGTGCATAGAGCGGGATCCTTCAAGCGGAACATCACTTCGACGCGTTCGTTAATGTTGCGCTGCATCCAGTCGGCGCTCCCCAGATAGACTTCCGTGTTGCCTCCGTTGCCGAAAGCAAAAATGCGGCTGTGCTCGAGGAATCGGCCGACCACGCTTCTGACTCGAATGCGGCTGCTGATGCCGCGCGCGCCCGGGCGCAAAGCGCAAGCTCCGCGCACGATGAGTTCAATCTGCACGCCCGCCTGCGAAGCGCGATAGAGAGCCTTTATGATTCTTTCGTCCAGCAGAGCATTTACTTTAGCGACGATAAACGCCGGGCGGCCGGCGCGCGCATGAGCGGTTTCGCGATCGATCAAGTTCAAGCAGCTTTTTCCCAAATTCAGAGGAGCCACAAAAAGAGGCAGATATTGCGGGCGCTCGGAATAGGCGGTTAAATAATTGAAAACGTTCTGCACGGCGCCCGTGACGCGGGGATCGCTGGTCAGCAGGCTGAGGTCGGTGTAATAGCGAGCGGTGGAAGGATTGTAGTTTCCGGTGCCGAGATGAGCGTACTGGCGGATCTTGCCGCCTTGCTCGCGGCGCGCGATGAGCGCAATCTTGCAATGCGTTTTCAAGCCCACCACACCGT
>JBAVQA010000030.1:0-2220 GCA_049693595.1 Candidatus Acidiferrales bacterium
AGGAAGATCCGGGCGGGTGAGGAACTGACGTGGAACTACCACTATCCCGTGAATTTGCGTCGTGTGCCATGCCGCTGCGGCGCGCGCAACTGCCGAGGGACGTTTCGGATGATCATCGAGTGAGTGAAGCGGCTTCGACGCCCCTGGCGGGTGGCAAACCCTTCCGCGCGGCACCGGAGTTCGCCTAAAGCACGACTGAAACTCGCGGGGGTGCCAAATCTTTTCTGCTGTTCGTGCAGAAAAGGTTCGGATTTTGACGTTTCTGTCTTTAATGTAGCTCAGGTCTTTAGACCTGAGGCTTCTTACTCCCAGGTAGACCCAAAAATTCGCAGCTTCCGCTTTGGTGGCTGCTCCTTCCAACCGCCGCTCATGCATCGTGTGTTAGTCTTGAAATGAGGCTATGTGGAGCGCAGAAAAAGCCGGCGCAGTAAGCAGTTCAGGAATGGCAGCCGACATTCCTGTTCACCCTGAGCTTCCGCCCTTTCGCCCCGCCTCCCCACGGAACACAGGTCGTGGGCAACGGAGCCCGTCCGCCGGTCAAGCGGCTTCTCAGCCGCGACCGAGCCCGCCCTCACGGCACTATGCTAAACTCGTGCCCAATTCCATGCCCTCCCGCGGAAAATTTATCGTTCTCGAAGGAATCGACGGCTCCGGCAAGCGCACCCAGCTCGACATGCTTGCGCGCGCCTTCGCTTCGCGCAACGTGCCGTCCGCGCAAATCAGCTTCCCGCGTTACGACGGTTTCTTCGGCAAGCTCGCTGCCCGCTACCTGAATGGCGAATTCGGCTCGCTCGAAGCCGTGGACGCGCACTTCTCTGCCCTGCTCTACGCCGGCGACCGTTTCGAAGCCAAGCTGAAGATCGAATCCGATCTCGCCTCCGGAAAAACGCTGCTCGCCGACCGTTACGTCGGATCGAATCTCGCGCATCAAGGCGCTCGCGTCCCGCGCGAAAAACGCACCGAATTTCTGCAGTGGCTCAGGCAGCTTGAATATCAGGTGTACGCCCTGCCCGCCGAAAACCTCGTCATCTATCTGCGCGTGCCTCCCGCCGAAGCTCACCGCCTGATCGGCGAAAAAGCCGCCCGCAACTACACAAAATTGCAGCGCGACATCCAGGAATCCAATCTCGCGCACCTGGCAGCAACTTCGGAAGTGTACGACCAGCTAGCGCATCAGCCGAATTGGCTGAAAATCGAATGTTATGACACCGGCGCGAACGCGCTACGCTCAGCCGAATCGATTCACCAGGAAATCCTTGCAGTCGTGCAAGCGCACGCCACTCCGTCTCTGCGGGCGAACAAATAATATGGGCTTCAGCGAATTTCTCGGCAACGAACGCATCGTCAGCGCCCTGCGCGGAATGTTGCGTCGCGAACGCGTCCCCAGCGCGCTTCTCTTCACCGGCCCGCGCGGAATCGGAAAATACACGCTGGCTCGCATGTTCGCCCAAGCCGCCAACTGCGAGCGCCTGAAAGACGATTTCTGCGGCGAGTGCGAACCCTGCAAAAAAATCGCGCGCCTGGCGGATCCTGCGCCTCTGATCGAACTGGGCCTAGCCGAACGCGGTGAGAGCGCCGACGCAGCCATGGTCGAGCGCATGCCGCTCCTCATCGAAACCAATCCCGATGTCTGGCTCATCGTTCCCGACCCCGTGCGGCTGCGCACTCCCGTCGCGCGCCCCATGATTCGCGTCGGCCAACTGCGCGCCGTCCAACGCGCCGCTTACTTCCAGCCGCATGGCCATCGCCGCGTGTTCATCCTCGATGGCGCGGACACCATGCGCTGGAACGATGCCGACCTGTTTCTGAAAATTCTCGAAGAGCCGCCGGACTCCGCCACCCTGATCCTGCTCGCGCCCACTCCGGACTCTTTGCTGCCCACCATCCGCTCGCGCTGCCTGCAATTTCATTTCGCCCCGGTTCGCGAAGAACAAATGGAAGCCTTCCTGAAGGAGCGCACCGACGCGAAAGCCCCGGAACGCGAACTGCTCGCGCAACTGTCCTGCGGCAGCCCCGGGATGGCGCTCACGCTCGATCTGCAGGAATCATCGCGGCTCCGCAGAATTATTTTGACCCTGCTGGAACAAGCGGTGACCGGAGAAAAATCCGGCCAGATTTTCGCCGCCACCGCCCAGCTCGCCAAGCGCGAAAAGGAATCGTTTGAAAATATTCTGGACCTGTTTTATAGTCTCCTCAGTGATGTTCTGGAATTTTCCCAAG
>JBAVQA010000031.1:0-21060 GCA_049693595.1 Candidatus Acidiferrales bacterium
GAGCGTGGTCGAGCCGGCGGACCAAGGCCCCATCGCCGCGCCGAAAATTCCCCGCGCAGCGATCGCCGCGCGCAGCAAATCCGTCTCGAAAAACTCAGCGACGAAATCCGCCACGGCCATGGGGCCCCAGCGAATCAGCCGCATCATTTCTTTTTTTCCGAGGCCGCGGACTTTGCGCCCAACCTTTAGCAGCTTCCAGATGTCTTCTTTCGAGGGCTTATCGATCTCCGGAGGAGTGAGCGCCAACAGTTGCGCGATGATTTCGCCCGCGCGCGCTAAACGGTTTTCCAGCTCCAGATAACTCGCAGCGTCGCGCTTGGAAAACTTCTCGATTTCTCGCGCGGTAGCGTCGGCATCGGAGCGCAAAATCAGCGCGCGTCCATCCGGCGACGGCGCGAACATTCGCACGCCCGGCTCGATCATTTCCAGGCCGTGCTTCGCGAGATGCATGTCGCTCGCGATTCCCGGCAGCAGCGGCCCGGCCGCATGCGCCACCGTGGAGCAGCGAAAGCCAGGATGGAATTCCTCGGTCACCGCCGCGCCGCCGACGATCTCGCGGCGTTCCAGCACGAGCGGCTTCAAACCTTTTTTCGCCAGGTAGAACGCCATCACCAGCCCGTTGTGACCGCCGCCAAGAATCACGATTTCGCGCTGCGCTGCCACGTTCAGTTTTTCCCCTTGCCTGTGTCTTTCAGGATTTCGAGCGCCGCCAACCGTCCCGGGGCGCCCATGATTCCGCCGCCCGGATGCGTCGCCGACCCGCACATATACAATTTCTTAATCGGCGTGCGATACCGCGCCCAACCCGCCGCCGGACGCAAAAAGAAAAGCTGTTCCAGCGAAAGCTCGCCCTGGAAAATATTCCCCTCGGTCAGCCCCGTCTGGCGCTCGATGTCCAGCGGCGTGATGAATTGTTTCCCGATAATGATGTTTTTTATATTCGGCGCGTATTCGGCGATGGTATCGATCACCGTGTTGCCAAACGCTTCGCGCTGCTCGTCCCAGTTCCCGCTGCTCAATTTGTACGGCGCATATTGCACAAAGCAGGAAAGAATATGCTTTCCCGGTGGCGCGACGGAAGGATCGGTCAGCGTCGGAATCACCATGTCGATGTACGGCCGCCGCGAAAATTCGCCGTACTTGGCTTGGTCGTACGCCCGCTCCATGTACTCCATCGAAGGCGAAATGGACATCGCGCCGCGCAGATGGTGTCCCGGTCCCGGCAGGCACGTGAAATCCGGCAACGCGTCGAGCGCGAGATTCACTTTTCCCGAAGAGCCGCGATACTTGTAGCGCCGCACTTCTTCCAGAAAATCCCCCGGCAACTCGCGCTCTTCGATAAATTTCAGGAACGTAAGGTTTGGGTCCACGCTGGACGAAACCACATCCGCGTATGTTTCTTCTCCGCCTTCGAGCACCACTCCTTGCGCCACGCCGTTCTTGATCAAAATGCGATTCACCGCCGCTTCCGTGCGAATTTCCACTCCCGCTTCTTTCGCCGCGCCGGCGATTGCATTGGAAATCCCGCCCGTGCCCCCGCGGCTGAATCCCCACGAGCGAAACGCGCCGTCGATTTCTCCCATGTAATGATGCAGCAAAACGTACGCGGTACCCGGCGAGCGAATCCCAAGAAAAGTTCCGATAATCCCCGACGCGGACATCGTGGCCTTCAGCACGTCGGTCTCGAACCATTGATCGAGAAAATCCGCAGCGCTCATGGTCATCAGCTGCACGAGGTTGTATTTGTCCTCCGCCGCGAGGTCCTGAAAACGCTTGCCCAGAAACGCCAGCTTTTTCAAATCGCGCGGGTCGAGCGAGGTCGGGTCCGGCGGGATCATGCCGAGAATCGGTTTTACGAACCGGCACATCGCCACCATCGACTTGCCGAATTCCTCGTACGCCTCGGCGTCCAATTTTGAGTGCCGCTCCAGTTCGCGCCTCGTTCTTCCGTGATCGTTTTCGCGCCAGAGATAATCGCCATTCTGCATCGGCGTGATGGTGCCATCGAGAGGAAGAATTTCCAGGCCGTGGCGCGGCAAATCCAAATCGCGAATGATTTCCGGCCGTAGCAGCGAAACCACGTAGGAGAAAACGGAGAATTTAAATCCCGGAATAATTTCTTCCGTGACGGCAGCGCCGCCAAGGACGTAACGCCGCTCGAGCACCAGCACTTTCTTGCCCGCTTTCGCGAGGTACGCCGCGTTCACCAGGCCGTTATGCCCGCCGCCGATTACGACAACATCGTATCTTTTCGCCATGAAGTTTTCGCGATGAATTTACGCGGAATTGCCCGCCCCAGAAGCCGTTGCATTCTACAAGCGCCGGCGCAGACTCACAACAGAGAAGCAAAATTCCGTGATTGCGAGTCAAGCTTGTTGCCGCAGCGCAGATGAAGCGTCACTTCCAAGGGCGCGCTCCGGGACGCGCACCATACTCCGGCCAAGTTCTTGGCGCTTTGCAAGTGGGAGTGCGGAACCGGGCCTTCAGTTTCCCTTCGTCTATGATGCTTCGGCCGTTGGCATCCATCCATTTTCGGTTCCTGGCGCCCCCTGCCGCTGCTATAATCTCCGGCGTTCCCGGCGCACAAGATCTCGGGAGCAAAATCTTCGGGAGGTTCGCATGAACAAGTGGCTAATCGCGATTGGACTGACCGCAAGTCTCGGCGTCTCCGCAGCATCCGCGCAGACGGCTACCTGGCAGCTCGACCCCGCCCATTCCAACGCACAATTTTCAGTGCGACACCTTGGTATCTCCAACGTCCAGGGAGAATTCACGAAAGTGACGGGCACGGTGCAGCTCGACGACCAGGACATCTCCAAATCAAGCGTTACTGCCTCGATCGATGTCGCCTCGATCGACACACGCGCGCAGGGGCGCGACAGCGACCTGAAGAGCGAGCATTTTTTCGATGTCGCGAAATACCCCACGCTGACTTTTCAATCCACGAAGATTTGGAAGACTGGCGAAGGAACCGCGAAGATGAGCGGAAATTTGACGCTCCACGGCGTCACCAAAGAAGTGACTTTCGACGTGTCCGGGCCAAGCAAAGCCATCCAAGCGATGGGCGGAACGCGCAGGGGCGCGTCAGCTACGACGAAGATCAATCGCCAGGATTTCGGACTCACCTACCTGAGCAACAAGCTTCCCGGAGGGGACGAGATAATCGGCGACGACATCACCATCACCCTCGATGTCGAAATGGTTCAGAAGTAACCGAAGGGCATTCCGACGGGTTGGTTTCACTCGTACGGTAAACGACCTATCGAGAGTTAGCGCGGCGCGCGCTATAATCACGCGCCGAGTTGTGCGGCATTTTGCAGGCCGTTTACAGGAAGACAGGAGCTTCTTTGCCGATTGGAACTGCGGTCCACGACAGAACCTCGAAGCTTTGCGAAAGCATGAACTATCGTGAATGGTCGGGCTATTACGCCGTGAGCGTTTACGAAATGCACCACGACCACGAGTACAACGCGATTCGCAACGCCGCTGCGATGATCGACGTCTCCCCGCTCTACAAATATTTTTTGACCGGCAAAGACGCCACGAAGCTGGTCAACCGCGTCATTACTCGCGACATCAACAAAGTTGCCGTGGGCCAAGTGATTTACTGTTGCTGGTGCGACGAAGAAGGCAAAGTAATCGACGACGGCACCATTTCGCGCCTCGCGGAAAATGTTTATCGCTGGACCGCCGCCGACCCGAGCATGCGCTGGTTTCACCAAAACGCGCTGGGCCTCGATGTAAATATCGAAGACATCTCCAACAAGGTCGCGGCGCTGGCCGTGCAGGGACCCACATCCGGACGGCTGCTGATGAAAGCCGCCGAAGCCGACATTGCGAATTTGAAGTATTTTCGTTTCACTCACGGAAAAATCGCCGGAGTGCCAGTGGACATCTCCCGCACTGGATACACCGGCGACCTGGGCTACGAAATCTGGATTCCCTGGCACGACGCCCCAAGAGTGTGGGACGCTCTAATGGAAACTGGTCGGCAATTCGACCTGCACCCCGCGGGAATGCTGGCCCTCGACGTAGCGCGAATCGAAGCCGGGCTAATACTCATCGAAGTGGATTATTTCAGCAGCAAGCGCGCGCTAATCGAATCGCAGAAATATTCGCCCTACGAAATCGGCCTCGGCAGGTTGGTCGATTTGAAAAAGGAACATTTCATCGGCCGCCAAGCGTTGGAAGAACAGAGCCGCCGTGGACCCAAGCGGCTTTTGATGGGGCTCGAGATCAACTGGGAAGACGTGGAACGCCTCTACGACGCCATGGGCCTGGGGCCGCAAGTGCAAAGCACGGCGTCGCGCGTTCCCGTCCCGGTATATCGCGGCGGATTGCAGGTCGGCAAAGCCACTTCCACCACCTGGTCGCCGACGCTGAAAAAAATGATCGCGCTCGCGAGCCTGAATCGCGAACACGCCGCCGCCGGAATCGAGCTGCAAATGGAACTTACCGTCGAAGCCGTGCGTCATAAAGTGCGAGCAATAACCAGGGAGTTGCCTTTCTTCAATCCGCCGCGAAAGATGGCCACACCGGTCGTTTGAGACTTGCCAACGGAGGCACAATTTGGAGACGAGCTTTTCGGAACGAGCCGCGATGAGACTGACCTCGCGCGTTTTCTCCACACCTTTTCATTCCAGAATCCAGCCAAAGTATCTCTTGTTCCTCGCACTTGCGATTTTTGCCGCGAGTGCTGCGCCCGCCTGGGCTCAGGACAATATTCAGGACAATAAGATGAACTGCCCGCCGCCGACGCGCGTGGAAGACGTAAAGGAAACCATTCACGGCGTCGCAGTGAGCGACCCCTACCGCTGGCTCGAAGATCAGAACGCCCCGGAAACACGCGCTTGGATTGATGCGCAGAACGCCTGCACCCAAAGCCTGCTGAAGACGCTCCCGGGAAGCGAAGCGATTGCCAAACGCCTGGGCGAACTGATCAAGGTGGACACGATTCGCCTGCCGAGCGAACGCGGCGGCCGCTATTTTTATTCCAAGCGCGCCGCAGGCCAGGATTTGTTCGTGCTGTACATGCGCCGAGGAACCGGACCGGAAGAGGTGCTCATCGATCCGGCTTCGCTGAGCGCCGATCACACCACCAGCGTGAATTTCGAAGGGCTGTCCAATGATGGCAAGCTCGTCGCCTACGGCGTCCGCAAAGGCGGCGAGGATGAAGTGTCGATTCATTTCATCGATACGGACACGCGCAAGGATATTCCCGATTCCCTGCCTCGCGCGCGTTACATTTCCGGAGCATCCTTCAAGGCCGATAGGAGCGGATTTTACTATTCAAAGCTGACTGACGACGGCCCGCGTGCCTATTATCACGCGATGGGAACCAGCGCCGAACAAGACGCAAAGATCTTCGGCGATGGATACGCTTCAGACAAAATTCTTGTCACAGAGGTGTCCGAAAACGGGCGTTATCTCCTTCTGACTGTTCTCTATGGATCGGCCTGTGAAAAATCCGAAGTCTATTTTCAGGATCTCGCCCGCGGCGGACCCATCACGCCCATCGTCAAGACCATTGACTCCTGCTTCCAAGGCGAAATCGCCGGCGACACGTTGTACCTGCAAACCAATTGGAAGGCTCCCAAGTGGCGCCTGCTGTCTGTTCCTCTCGCGAACCCGGCGCAAGAGAATTGGAAGGAAGTTATCCCCGAGAACGAGTCGCGCCTGGAAACTTTTCGGCCGATCGGCGGAAAAATCATCGCGCAGTATTCTCATAATGCTGCATCGGAACTAAGAGTTTTTGAAGCGGACGGCAAGGTCGCGGGAGAAATCGCACTGCCCGCATTGGGAGATGTGAACGGAATTACCGGAAGGTGGCGTAATCCTGAGGCTTTTCTGTCATTCCAATCCTTCGCCATCCCATCGACGATTTATCGCTTCGACGTTTCGAAACGTGCGCTGGCCGAATGGGCCAGGCCGGCTGTACAGGTGAACGCGGCCGAGTTCGAGGTGAAACAAATTTGGTACGAGTCGAAAGACAAAACGCGCGTGCCGATGTTCCTTTTTTACAAGAAGGGACTCAAACTCGACGGATCGAATCCCGCGTTGATGACCGCCTACGGCGGCTTCGATGTCAGCGAGACACCTGCGTTCCGCGACGACGCGGTCGTATGGGCCGAACACGGTGGCGTGTTCGCCATGCCCGCTCTGCGTGGCGGAGGAGAATTCGGCGAGGACTGGCATCACGCGGGCATGCTCGAGAAAAAACAAAACGTCTTCGACGATTTCTTCGCGGCCGCGGAATGGCTGATTGCGAACCATTACACGCGATCCGAGCGGTTGGCGATCATCGGGCGCAGCAACGGCGGCTTGCTGATGGGCGCCGCCATGACGCAGCGGCCGGATTTGTTCGGCGCTATCGTATGCGGCTATCCGCTGCTGGACATGGTGCGCTACCAGAAGTTTTTGGTGGCCAGATTCTGGGTCACCGAATACGGATCGTCCGATGATCCGCAGCAGTTCCCTTTTCTCTACGCCTATTCGCCGTACCATCACGTGGTGAAAGGCACGAAATATCCGGCCGTCCTCTTTCTCACGGGCGATAGCGATACCCGCGTAGCTCCACTGCACGCCCGCAAAATGACCGCGGAAATGCAGGCGGCGCAAGGGGGAGACAAGCCGATCCTGCTGATGTATGACACGAAGCTGGGCCATAGCGAGGGCCGCCCGGTGAGCAAGATCATCGAAGAAGACACGGATGTGCTGCAGTTTCTGTTCGCCGAAGTCGGGGTTAAAAACTTCTGAGCGAATCTCAAAGAGCTTTTGCTTCAGGCAAACTCTCGGCTCTGAAAAATAATCGCGTACGCTTCACCAAAATTGTAAACACGAAAGAAACAGGGGGAATTATGCCAAGAATGACGCTGAGAATGATGCGGATGGCGGGGATCGTGCTGGCTGTTGTGATGTCGATTGCGAGCGCGAGGGTTCAAGCCCAGACGGCGGGCCCGATTCGTTTGCTCGTTGATGCTTCGCAAGCGCCGCAAAAGATTCTGCACGTGAAGATGGAAATTCCCGTTGCCGCCGGCCCTCTGACCCTCTATTACCCGGAATGGATTCCCGGCGAACACATGCCCGACGGCCCGATCATCGAAGTTGCCGGCATGAAATTCAGCGGCGGAGGCAAGACGATCCCATGGCGCCGCGACTTGGTGGAAATGTTTTCATTCCATTTGGATATTCCTCCCGGAGTAACGACGCTGAACGTCGATTTTGATTTTCTGCTTTCGGCTCCGGCGGGCGGATTTTCAGCCGGCGCGTCTGCGACAAATTCCCTGGACGTTCTGAGCTGGAATCAAGTTTTGCTCTACCCCAAAGGCTTCAACATTCACGACATCACTTTCGTGCCAAGCTTGAAACTCCCCGCCGGATGGAAATATGGCACGGCGCTTCCCGGCGCCAAGCAGAATGGCGACACAATTGATTTCGCGCCGGTGCCGCTGAACACGCTGGTTGATTCCCCAGTTCTCGCGGGCCGCTACTTCCGCGAAATCCAGCTTACGCCGGGCGAAAATCCGCCCCACTTCGTCGACATCGCGGCGGATAGCGAAGCCGCGCTGGCGATGACACCCGAAACCCAGATGCATCTCCATCAGCTCGTGGTCGAAGCCGGCGCGCTTTACGGCTCGCGCCATTATCGCGACTATCATTTTTTACTTACGCTCAGCGACGACGTTGCTCACTTCGGCCTGGAGCATCACGAATCGAGCGACGATCGCACCGCCGAACGCAGCTTGATCGATGATTCCGAGCTCATCGAGTTCGCCGGACTTCTTCCGCACGAATACACGCATTCCTGGAATGGAAAATATCGCCGCCCGGAAGGACTCGCCACTCCTGATTATCAGGTTCCCATGAAAGACGACCTCCTCTGGGTTTATGAGGGCCTCACAGAATATCTCGGCAGCTTCGTTCTTACCGCTCGAAGCGGTTTGCTGACGCAGGATCAGACGATGGAGGAACTCGGCAGGCTCGTGGCCCAGTATGAAAACCGTCCGGGACGCAACTGGCGTCCTCTTCAGGACACCGCCGACGCCGCGCCATTCCTGTATAACGCAACCGAGGACTGGTCGAACTGGAGGCGTGGGACCGATTTCTACGAAGAAGGCGAGCTGCTCTGGCTCGATGTGGACGCCACTCTGCGCAGCCTCACGAAAGACAAGAAATCGATGAACGATTTTTGCCTGATCTTTCATGGCGGCCCCGGAGGCACTCCCGCCCTGAAGCCGTATACATTTGAAGATGTCGTCGCCACTCTGAACGGCTTGGCGCCGTACGATTGGGCCGGATTCCTTCGCTCGCGTCTGGATGGAACCTCAACAAAAACTCCGATCGAAGCCGTCGAAAACAGCGGTTGGAAGCTCATGTACGACGAAGAGCCGAACGCCATGGAAGCGCTCGAAAACCCGCTCGCGAAGCGGCTGGATTTGACCCTCACCATCGGCATCGTCGTATCCGATGACGGGATGGTGGAAGACGTAATTCATGGCGGGCCTGCCTACAACGCGGGAATCGGCCCGGGTATGAAAATCGTCGCAGTCGCCGGAAAGCAGTACTCTCCGGAGGAAATGCAGCGCGCGATTGCAGGGTCGAAGTCGGCCACCGCGCCCATGCAGCTTATCGTTGCGAACGGCGCGCAATTTCAGACTCGTTCCGTTGATTACCACGGCGGCCTGCGCAGCCCTCACCTCGAGCGCGACAAAAGCAAGCCGGATTACCTGAGTGAGATTCTGAAACCGATGGTGCAGGCTGCGGCAGAGACCCAAACCGCACAATAAGAAATCCTTTCGCGCCTGATTATGCGGCCGGCATTTTGCGGCGACATTCCAGCGCGAAATTTTGGGAAATGCTGAGAAACTTCCCATGCTCGTGTGGATTAGGACAATGACGTCATGAAGATTCATCCATTCGCGGTGTTAGGGGTCTTGTTGATCGGGTGCGGCATTGCAGCCCTGATTCATCCCAATCTCAGCATGCCCTCAAAGAAGCAGGAAGTTGTGATCGACTCGCAGAAAGCGATCGTGGAAACTACACGAATTGTCGAACTTCCAAAAGTTTTCAGCGTGCTCCTGTTGCTCGCGGGCGGCTCGCTGATTTTTCTTAGCACGCGAAAGACCTGATGGGCGCCTGATGGACGAATGTTGCGGATTTGCGTTTTATTAGCGGATCCGACCGCTCTGCTGGAAAGACACGGAATTGCCTGAAATTCGGCGAGACACGATCCTGGAGGAAAAGTGAATATGCGCACGCGAACGATCCGCAACGCAATGGCTTCGTGGATAGTCGTTGCGGCTATAGCCTTCACAGTGCCGCTTTCGCTGAAGGCCCAGGAACAGCGCAAGCGCGCCATCACGTTTCAGGATTTGATCTCTATGCATCGGCTGGGCGATCCGCAGATTTCTCCCGACGGCAAATGGATCGCCTACTCCGTCTCCACGCCGGACCTCGATGCCAACCGCAGTATGCGCAATATCTGGATCGTGTCCACGGCGGGAGGCGAGCCTCGGCAATTGACGCGCGGCGGCACCGATACCCGCCCTCGCTGGTCGCCCGATGGCAAAAAGCTCGCATTTCTTTCGGGCCGCGTGGAAAACAACCCGCAAGTCTACTGGATGAACCTCCAAGGCGGCGAACCGAACCGGCTCACATCCCTTTCCACCGGTGCGGACAATGAGCTGTGGTCCCCGGACGGAAAAACGATTGCGTTCGTTTCGAGCGTGTATCCCGACTGCAAAGATGCGGCCTGTAACGCGCGACGCGACACCGAAAAAGAAAAGAGCAAAGTGAAAGCGCGCATTTACGAAAAGCTTCTCTACCGTCATTGGACCGGCTGGTCGGATGGCAAGCGCAGCCATCTTTTTGTGGTCTCCGCGACCGGAGGTATTCCTCGCGATCTCACGCTCGGCGCGGACTACGACGTGCCTCCTTTCAACCTGGGCGCTCCCGAACCGATCGCCTTTTCGCCGGACAGCGAGGAGCTTTGCTTCACCGCGAACACCGATAAAGACGAAGCGTTCAGCACCAATGGCGATCTTTTCACCGTGCCGGTTTCCGGCGCAGGCGGACTGAAGCGCATCACCTCGAATCCGGGCAACGATTGGGGGCCGGTCTATTCACCCAACGGACAGTGGATCGCCTATCGCGCGCAAATGCAGCCGGGCTACGAGTCCGACCGCTGGAGGCTGATGCTCTACGCCCGAAAGAGCGGGAACCAAAGCAATTTGACCGAAAATTTCGACAGCAGCGTGGAATCCTACGCGTTCGCCCCCGACAGCAAGACGATTTACTTTAACGCTGAAGACAAAGGCGAAATGCCCATCTATTCGATCGCTGCCGCGCCGGGAAACTCGCCGAAAGTAGTTGTAAGCGGGAATTTCAACGACGAATTCGCCGTCAGCGAAGATGGACGAACGCTGGCGTTTGCGCGCACGAGCTTGACCATGCCTGCCGAAATTTTCGCGGCGCATTCGGACGGCAGCGATGTCCGCCAGCTCACCCATCAGAATGCAGCGCGGCTCTCGCAGCTCGATCTTCCCAAGCCGGAGATGTTTTGGTTCGAAGGCGCGGAAAGAACTCAGGTGGAAGGAATCCTTATCCGCCCGCCCCATTTTGATGCCTCGAAAAAATACCCTACGCTATTGCTGATTCACGGCGGCCCGCAGGGCGCGTGGACCGACGCGTGGGGCTATCGCTGGAACGAGCAAGTAATGGCCGCGCCGGGATACGTCGTGTTGGCTATCAACCCGCGCGGCTCCACGGGCTACGGCCAGAAATTCACCGCGGAAATCAGCCGCGATTGGGGCGGGAAGGTTTACGAGGATTTGATGAACGGCCTGGACGCGGCCATCGCGAAATACTCCTTTATCGACGGCTCGCGAGTCGGCGCTGCCGGCGGCTCTTACGGCGGGTACATGATCGACTGGATCGCCACGCACACCGGCCGTTTCAAATGCCTGATCAGCCACGCAGGCCCATACGACACAGTCAGCATGAGCGCCACAGAAGAACTCTGGTTCAACGAATGGGAGTTTGGCGGAACGCCGTGGGCGAATCCTGAGAATTACAAAAAATGGTCGCCCAGCGAATTTGCCGCCGCTCTCGGGAAATACAAGACGCCCACGCTGGTGGTCGGCGGCGAACTCGATTTTCGCGTGCCCTATACCCAGGATCTCGAATTCTTCACCGCGCTTCAAACGCAAGGCGTGCCTTCGAAACTCCTGATTTTCCCCGACGAAGGGCACTGGGTGTTGAAGCCTCAAAACAGCGAGCTGTGGTACAAGACCTTTCTCGCCTGGCTGGCCGAATACTTGAAATAGCCCGCGCTCAGATTGCCTTTTCCCAGCGTCCGCAGCCACCGCCGGATTTCCCTCATCCGGCTTTGCGTACTTAACCGGATTGACCCGCGCTCGGCCTAAGTGACAGCTTTTACGCCACCTCTAACCCTCTCGGAGAGCTTGCGTGCGGATTCTGAACTTGCGGCGGTTCTGCGTTTCGCTGGCGCTGCTCGTGCTTGCGGCGGCAACATCACCGTCGTCCCCTGCGGAAACACTGAAGGTCACCAGTTCGCCCGCCGGAGCGAACGTTGAGATCGATGGTGTGCTGATGGGCAAGACTCCCTACAAAATAGATTATCCCGGCGGCTACTTTCACAAACCTCACACCGTATTTGCGGCGCGCCTCGGGCATCCGCTGGTCGTCCGGATCTCCAAGGAAGGCTACGCCTCGCAGGAAACCACGATCACCGACGGTCCGTTCGAATGGGTCGACTTAAAAGGCCACAACCGCGGCCGGTACTGGCTAGTGAAAGCTGACGAAGTGCAGGCAACGCTCAAGCCCGTTTCGAAATCGTCGGGCGGAGAAGCCGCAGCAGGCCCGCTTCCTGTAGCAAGACAAAATTCAGCGACCGAATTGCCGGCTGAGAAGTCCCCGAGCGCCCGCGCGTTCTCCGCCACATCCGTCAGTTCTGATACCGGTGTTCTGATTCTCTCGTCAGAGACAGCCGGAGCGGAGATTTACATCGACGGAAAATTCGTAGGGGACACGCCGTCAACAATTTCTCTTGCGGCCGGAACGCACCAGATAGCGATCAAAGCCGGCGGCAAGAAAGATTGGAAACGCGAAATCGAAGTGATGAAAGGCAGCCAGGTCACGTTGCATCCGGTCCTCGACCCGTTGCCTTGAATCAGATTTGCAAGCCCGTATAGGCCCAGGCCTTGCGCAAATACTGATCCAGTTCCGGCACGCGCAAAATCTTCAGCAAGATCACGAGCAGTAGAATTCCGGCCAGAGTCACCGTCACCAACAGAAGCAGCGCGCCCCAAATTTTTTGCCAAGGCATTTTAGTCTCAAGAAAAAGTGTAAGCCGGTAGCAGGCAACTCCGGCGACGAGCGATGCCGCTGTCATTTTCAGAAAGAAAATAACCAGGCTGCCCTCGTCCGGATTTTTCGTGCGTCGGTTCAGCAGGATGAAAAGCACCACAGTGTAAGCGACGATGCCGAGCGAACTGGCCAATGCCAAACCGCGATATTGCATGTGACGCGCGAGCCACCAGTAAACCGGAATATTGAGCGCGGTCATCAGCGTGCCCACGATCGCCGGCGTTATGGTGTCCCGGGTAGCATAAAAACCGCGAGCGAGAATGTACTGCGCGCCCCAGGCGAACATCCCAATCGAAAAATATGCCAGCGTCTGCCCCGTGGCGAAAAGATCCGCTCCGTGCATGCGCGTGTGCGAAAACACCAGGTTCGCTACTGGAACGCTCTGTGCAATGGTCAACGCCGAGATCGGAAGCAGCAGAAATATCAGTCCTTTGAAAGTCGTATTCAGAACGCGATTCAATTCCTCGAATTTTTTCTCCGAATACAATTGCGCCAGAAACGGGAACGACGCCACCCCCACTCCCTGTCCGACCAGTCCGAGCGGCACTCGCATCAAATTCTTCCCGTAAGTCAGCCAGGTAATCGACGCGGCCTGCAGGTACGACCCGAAATAGCGAATGATCCAATCGTCCGCGAAGGAAACAGAAACAGCCAGCATGATCGGCACTGAAAGTTTAAGAAAGAGCCAGAAACCGGGATGCTTGACGTCGAAACTGGGCGAAAAGCTCGCCCCGGCACGATGCGCGCCGTATATCTGCAGTAGAAAATTTCCCGCGATTGCGCCCCCCAGCACTCCGACGGCAAAGCCCGTGATGCCGATAACCGGCGCGAGCAAAATGCCGCCGAGAATGATTCCGATGTTGTAAATCAGCGGCGCCAGCGAAGGTATGACGAATTGCCCCTTGGCATATTGCACCGCGCTCAAAATGCTCCCCTCGTAAAAACAAATTTGCGCCGGCAGCATCAAGCGAGTAAGAAAAACCACGCGCGCGCGTTCCGGCGGGCTGAATCCAGGAGCTATCCAATTCACAATGTGCGGAGCAAAAACCTCGCCAATCAGTACAAGCCCCACAAGAACACAGCCCATCACCGTGATCACGGTGGAAAAAACGCGCCAGCCTTCTTCTTCCCGCTTCTCCGCCGCGTACTTCGCAAAGACCGGAATGAACGTGACGCTAAGAGACCCGCCCGCAATCAAATAATTCAGAAAATCCGGCAGCGTAAACGCAGCGTTGTACGCATCCGTCACCGCGTTTGAGCCCATCTGGTGCGCCAGCGTCCAATCGCGAAAAAATCCCAGGATGCGGCTCAGCAGGACGCTAGCCATCACGATGCCCGTGGCGGCAGCGATGCGACGGTGCATAGCTCCGGCGTCGGAAGTGGTCGTCACGTCGCCATGGTAGATGGTTTGAAGCGCGCGGACTAGGGCGTTAACGCGAACTGTTTCCGATGCGGAAAGCTCCTCGCTACAAGGCGCGGCAAGGCGCGGCAAGACGCGCCAAGATGCAACGAGACGCGAAACTCACATGGATGGGATATCGAAAGCGTCCGCAGGAAAGCGGCTACTTCAGATTTCCGTCGCGCTCGGCCACCGCTTCCATCCCCTCCGGAGGGCGAATAGGCTCGCGCGCCGGCGTCCCGTCCGGAGCAGCGCGAAGGTATTGCACCGGCCACGGAGCCGCAAAACCCAGATCGCGAGCGGTTTGCAGCGGCCAATAAGGCTGCCGCAGAAATTCGCGTGCGAGCAACACGATGTCCGCGTTTTCTTCCCGCAAAATTGTGTCCGCCTGACGCGCGGATGTGATCAATCCCACCGCGCCGGTCATGATCTTTGTTTCGTAACGAACTTCGCGCGCGAAGCGAACCTGGTAGCCCGCCTCGATGGGGATTTTCGCTCCCGGCGCAATGCCCCCCGAGGAGCAATCAATCAAGTCCACGCCGATCGGCCCAATTTTCTTGGCAAGCTCCACGGACTGATCGATATCCCAGCCTCCCTCAATCCAATCCGTCGCCGAGATTCGAACGAAGAGCGGGTAGCCCACGGGCCAAACGCTGCGAATCGCAGTAACCACTTCGCACAAAAGTCGGCAGCGGTTTTCCAGCGACCCGCCGTAGGAATCCGTACGTTTGTTCGAAATGGGCGAAAGAAACTCGTGAAGCAGGTACCCATGCGCCGAGTGAATTTCGATCACCTGAAAGCCCGCCTCCAGCGCTCGCTGTGCCGCATTCACAAAAGATTTCACCACATCCCGAATCCCGCTTTCGTCCAGAGCGATAGGCTTGGCATAACTTTCAGAAAACGCGATTGCGCTGGGCGCGACGGGCTTCCAACCGCCCTTCGATTCCGGAACCGCTCCGTTCCCCTCCCAGGGCCGAACCGTGCTGCCTTTCCGTCCCGCATGCGCCAGTTGGATTCCGGGTATGCTTCCCTGCTCGCGAAGGAACCGAGTGATTCGCGCGAGCTGCTCGACGTGCTCGTCCTTATAAATACCCAAGTCCTGCGGACTGATGCGGCCCTCGGCAGAGACCGCCGCCGCTTCGGTGAATATCAGAGACGCCCCGCCCACAGCGCGGCTGCCCAGATGCACGAGATGCCAATCATTCGCGAATCCATCGACACTCGAATACTGGCACATCGGAGAAACCACAATGCGATTCCGCAGAGTCAGCTCGCGGATTGTTAGCTCGTCAAATAGCATGGCTCTCCTCTTTCGTTGTTTGGGATTGGACTAGCAGTCCTGCACTGCATGGCTTCTCGTCAACTGCGAGCACTGTTTTGGATGAGGAAGCGGGGCAAAAAGTTCCGGCAATTATCTCGAAGGCCCACCGGCGCTTTTTTCTTTCTTCTTATCTTTCTTTTCGGGTTTGGGATCCCACGCGGGAGGATCGCTCGCGGGAAAAGACTCGCGTGAAGCCTCATCCACCGGATCGACTACATTCGGTTGCGGAGGCTTTGACTCTGGCGGTTTCTTCTTGTCCATTTCCGTTTTTCGAAGATCCAAGAATCGTAAAGCTAAAACTTAATGACAAATCCCACCGACACCTTCGGGCTGTATTGGTAGGTGCTGAAATAACGCGTCCCTACCAAGTCGGCTTCCACGCGATATGCAAACCGCCGCCGATTTGTATTGATGTCTACGCCGCCGCCGGCTTCAAAGGCCGGCGCGTGCTCGTCCCCAAACGCCGTTTGCGGCGTTAAGTGGGAGTATCCGCCCAGCGCGTGTCCCCAGAGTTCAACTCCCCGCGGACCCGACCATCTGAACCGGACGCCGCCAGCCCCCAATAAGAGCCATCCGTCAGTGTGGAGCTCGTTTAAGTGTGTGGCGTTTAGCTCGCCATCCAACGCAATCCAATCCTTAAGGTAGTACACCAAGCTGTACATGAAGCCGTTCGAATTCACCGTTATGGCGGGCACTTCGTAAAGGCGCACGTATTCGTAACCTATGTAAGCTTGCCAGCGATAGTTCTCGTAAACGCTTTGGACGAACTGCGGCGGATCCGCGTTTATAGTCGTGGATACCGCGGGAATCCCCGTTATTCCTGCCGGAGAGGCCGGAAGCGCCGGAATGCTGAACCCGTTCCCGGATGGCGTCAACAGAGATACCTGCGAAAAGGTCTCGTCCGTATTTGCGACATTTATTTGTGCGCTTGCACTCATAGCCATAAAAAGGACGGACCCCATTAGAAGAGCAGCCTGTCGCATCGCCTAACCCCCTCAGACTTCCCCAAGACTTCAAATCTGCACTCATAATTTGACTGAGAAGGGGTAGCCGTGTCTAGCCTAAATTCAGCGCGTATGTGAATGGGATATAGAGGTTTGCTGAAACTAGACCCCACATTCCCGGCTCGCGCCGTATAACTTCCGTCTGCCGTGAGTAAACGAACCCCGCACTGCCGTTTGCAGTTTCCGCACACACGCCTTAGTATCCACACCAGACGCCCGCCATTTCAATATTCTTTCGATAGCGCCTATTGCGAATAGCTACTACCCCGAGGAAGCTGCCGTTAGGCGCGTCGATTGAAAGGAAGGGACAGGATGGCAGGCCAGTACGGTGAGATCGATTCGAGGGCGGACTATCATCGCGTCCTCGGCGAGGCGGCCAACAGCGTGACGCGCATGTTGGCGCACACTCCAGGTGACGCGCCCTTGCAGTGCATCAATAAACAACTCGCGGCCATGAAGCGCTGGACCGACAACGGGCGCGCGCCCAGCGATGGCGAACGCCGCAATATAGACGTCGGCCTCATCGCCGTGCGCGAACTCTCGGAGCCGACCGGCGAAGTAAGCGACCTCGCCCAAAAGTTGTTCGTTCTGAACAATTACTTCGAGGACTGGCCCACGGACGCCGAAGCCGCCAGCGCCACTGATGACGACTTCGATGACGACTGATCTGGGTCAGCCCGCCTGCATTCAATGGTAGTGTAGCTGTGCAAAAATTAACTCAAATTCACTGTTCCCTTCGGGCGCGCCATGCGCTGGAGAACATAAGCTGAATACGAAGACGCTCTTTTTTGTTGGGTTCATTCTGTGCGCCAGCGGCGTGCTTTCTCCGCCTGTGGCTCTCGTCCTCGGATTATTCTACGGATTATCCTTCGTCCATCCTTATCACGCCGATAGTCGCAACCTTTCGAAATTTTTGCTGCAAGCATCCGTGGTTGGCTTGGGCTTTGGAATGAATTTGCAAGAAGTCCTGCGCGCCGGTCGCAGCGGTTTCTTCTACACCGCCGCGAGCATTTCCTTTGCGCTGATTTTCGGGCTTCTCCTGGGAAAATTTCTGCGCGTGAATCAAACCGCGTCGATCTTGATCTCCACCGGAACCGCCATTTGTGGCGGCAGCGCGATTGCCGCCGTCGCCCCCATCGTTGGAGCCGGTGACGAAGAAATAGCCATTTCGCTGGGCACAATTTTCATCTTAAATTCGATTGCCCTCTTGATCTTCCCATTGCTCGGATGGACGCTGCACCTGTCGCAGCAGCAATTTGGACTCTGGTCGGCGCTGGCCATTCATGACACCAGCTCGGTCGTCGGCGCCACTGCGCGCTACGGTCCCGTCGCGCTGGTCGTCGGCACCACCGTGAAACTCACCCGCGCCCTGTGGATAGTCCCGGTCGCTCTGGGCGCCGCAATTCTGAAGCGCTCGAAGAGCCACATTCAGTGGCCCTGGTTTATTTTGTTTTTTTGTCTTGCGGCTGTCGCCAACACGTACATTCCTGCCTTCGCAAATTTCTGGCACGTGCTGAGTAATTTGGGAAGGCTGGGCCTCACCGCTACACTCTTTTTGATAGGAACCGGAATCTCGCGCGCGACTTTGCGCACCGTCGGAGTGCGTCCGTTGTTACAAGGCGTAATCCTATGGATTCTAGTCGGCGTCACATCCCTGTGGCTCATCAGCGCAGGCTGGATTTCGTTCTAACGAGTTAATTCTTCTTCTCTTTATCCTTCTTAACAAACATCGCGGACTGTTCGTTGGCTTCCTGCGAGTACTGCCAGGCCTTTGCGGCGTGCTCCATCGCCTGTCTGGAGTGCTCGTGTCCGGAAAGGTGCTCTCCCTTGCCGTGTTGCGCTGCCGCCGCGCGGTGGGCGTGCGCAGCTTGCTCGTGGAACTCTGCCGCTCTCTGATGCGAATCGTATGTCATGTTTGCTCCCTCAGGCTGCGTCTTCAACGTTAGCGCGTCGCGCGCACGCTGTCCACCCAACCATGTTCCGCTTGGCGGACAAACGGCCGGGAAAGACCTTCCGCGCCGAAAAATAATGCAAATTCGGCATCCACTTCTTCACGGGTACATCTAAAAGGCGGAGCTACCCACACATGACGACCCACGACCATGACTTGTCCAAACACCCCGAAGCTGCCGGCATGAGCGGCAAGGAACTGCTCCAAGCGATGATCGACGGTCGTATCCCGGGGCCAGCGATCGCGAAGACGCTGTCGTTCCGCCTCGTCGAAGTCGGCGATGGCTTCGCCGTGTTCGAAGGCGAACCCGGTCCGCACGTCCTCAATCCGAACGGCACGGTTCACGGAGGCTGGGCGCTCACGTTGATCGATAGCGCAACCGGATGCGCTGCCCACACATTGCTGCCGACAGGCTCTCGCTACGCCACCATCGAGACCAAAGGAAACCTCTCGCGGCCGATCACGCTGGACACCGGCCTCGTGCGCGCCGAGGGCCGCGTCGTGTCCCAAGGCCGCCAAATCATTTCCACCGAAGCAAAACTGCTCTCGCGCGATGGCCGCGTCCTCGCGCATGGCACCTCAACCATCATGGTCCTCACTCTCAGGACCGCTTGAACTCCCGCCCTTGCCCAGAGTTGGAAATAGCTTCTTCAGCGGCCCAAGCTGTCTTGAATCACCGCATTCACCGGCCCAGGCAAGATTCCCAGATTCACGTAGATCGGCCGAATTAATTTTCGGATCGATTTCAGCCGCGTGGCGAACCAAGTCGCTCCGACTATGCAGCACGCCCCGCTCAACATCACCGTGCGCGGAGCGCCCACCGCGTGCGCCATCGCTCCCGCAAGCAAACTCCCGAACGGAGCCATGCCCACAAACGCCACGGTGTAAAAACTCATCACGCGCCCGCGCTTGTCCTCGTCAACAACTGTCTGGATGATCGTGTTGCTCGCCGCCATTTGCTGCATCATTCCAAAGCCGCAGAACAGCATCATCACCAGGGAAACCCAAATGTTTCGAGAGAACCCGAAAAATATCAAACTTACTCCGAACACCGCCGTCGAAATATAAATCATCCGCCCCAGCCCCAGCACATTCTTTCGTATCGCGAGCGACAGCGCTGAAATCAGAGCGCCCACGCCCACCGCTCCCATCAGAAATCCCAACGTATGCGGCCCGCCCTTCAAAATCTTCGAAGCAAAAACAGGCATCAGCACGGTGAACGGCCAGCCCATCAGGCTCACTAAGGCGAACAGCGTCAGAATCGTCCGAATCGGCGCAAAACCTGCCACGTAATCCCATCCTTCTCTCAGTTGCACCAACATCGAAGTCGCCACACGCTTCACCGCCGCTGGCTTCAACCGCATGGCGAACAACGACCCAATCACCGCTAGATAACTAATCCCGTCGATCAAGAAACACGATCCTTCGCCCGACACTGCGATCACCATTCCCGCCAGTGAAGGCCCCACCAGCCGCGCCATATTCACCATCGACGAATTCAGCGCAATCGCGTTCCCCAGATCCTGCCGGTCTTCCACCATCTCCACTAGAAACGCCTGCCTTCCCGGCATGTCGAACGCATTGATCATTCCCTGCATAGCGCTAAGCAAAATGATTTCGTGGATGGTAATGTGTTTCGTCAAAGTAAGAAATGCCAGCGCAAACGATTGCAGCATCGCCAGCGTCTGCGTCACGATCAAAACGTGCTGCCGGTTCAGCCGGTCCACCCACACACCCGCAAACGGCGCCAACAGAAATGTCGGTATCTGCCCGGAAAATCCCACGATGCCCAGCAAGAATGCGGACCCTGTCAGGCGGTAAACCAGCCAACTGGTCGCCAGCCGCGTCATCCAAGTCCCAATCAGGGAAATGCTCTGCCCGCTGAAGAACAACCGGAAATTCCGGTGCCGCAGCGCCCGCCAAGCATGCGAAATCCCGCCAGCCGGATCAGGCAAAGCAGTAGTCGAGTTGGTGTGCGCGTTCAATTCGCAACCTCAAACCCCCTATTGTACGTAAGACCAGAGCTTGGTACAGGGGTTACCCTCCCGCGAAAATATAATTGACTATGTAGCAACATACTTCATTATCTGTGTTATATTGCGCCGAGTCGTTGCACAGCACCGATCACAACTTGACTATCGGGGACGACGTCGTGGAGCAGTATTCATTCGCAAGAATGCGAGCTATCCATGTCTGTCTCTTCGGTTCCAAGGAAAATCTCCGGAGGACTATATGAAATGGCGGTTCCCGCTGTTTGGGCCACTCGCAGTTCTGGCCCTGAGCTTGTTTGCTACGCCGATTTACGCGCAGACAGCCACAGTAACAACTAAACCCGTCGTACATCGTTGGTACGACTCCACCAAGGAAGTAACGCTCTCTGGCACGGTAACCAGCGTGGTGAAATCGGCTACCCGCGAAATGAAGATGATGGGTGGTTCTCATCTCGTGGTGGAAACAAAGTCGGGCACTATAGACGCAAGTTTGGGAAAGTTCGCCATGAGGGGCGAGGGAGCTCTCGACGTTACACCGGGACAAAAGGTTCAAGTGACCGGCGTGATGAAAACGGTAAATGACAAGCAAGTTTTGCTGACTCGCGTCGTTCAGACGAATGGTCACACATTCACAATCCGCAACGAACACGGCTTCGCCCTCGCACCGGCAGCGCGTAAGGGCAGTGCGAACTCCGAAGCGAAGGGAGGGCAGCTATGAAGCGCGCAACTCTATGGATCGTTTTCGTTGTACTCTGTGCGTTGGGTAACGCAGCCTGTGGTAGCAGCCCTAAGCCTCTTGCGGTCGCCATTACAGTAGCCCCCACGACTCTCGCGGTTAGCACAAGCGGTTCGGTCATCGCCGTCGTCACCAATGCGGCTGCTGCAAATACCGGAGTCGCTTGGACTTGCACCCCTGCTCTTTCGTGCGGAACGTTTTCTTTTGCCCCCAACGCAACGGCGAGCGGAGCTAGCGCGACATTCACGGCTCCCCCAATCGTTCCCGCCGG
>JBAVQA010000032.1:0-8111 GCA_049693595.1 Candidatus Acidiferrales bacterium
CGTTTCGGCCGTACGCGCGCCGGAATGATCCGTCGGCAAAGCATAGCGGATCGCGCCGGCAGTTCCGACGATCCAGCCCGGCAACACGCCGCCGTGGGTGCGCCAGTATTCGGTATTGAAAATTCCCTCCATATAATAATGCGAATGACTGGCGAGGACATAAACGCGCTTGTGAGCTTCGTTTTGGGTCTTAAGCAGATCGATGTAAACGCGGCGGCCGCTTTCGGTGCCGACCAAAAATTGGTTCATGCTGTGATTTTCGGAAATGCTTTGGGGCAGAGCTTCGTGCATTCCGACGACGACGGTGCGGATCTGGGAGTTGGATTCGGCGGCCTGCAGAGTTTTTTCAAACCAGGCCATCTGAAGCGCGTCGAATTGATCCGCTGTGGAATTGTCGAGGTTGATGAAATCGACGCCGTTCTGTATCCAGTGGTAGTAGGCGGTTAGCTTGTGTGAGGAAGGATCGTCCTTCAGACGCTGCTGGTGAAGTTGCGGCGCATCCAGCCAGTCTGCGAACTGAATCAGATATTGCTCGCGCGTTTTCGGAGGGATCGTTTCATGATTGCCGATGCCCAGGAAGACCGGGAGATCGCCGAAGGGAGCGATCTGGTTCCGGATGAAGTCGTCCCAGGCGGTTTGTTCGTAATCAATAATGTTGAGAGGCACGGCAAGGTGCTCCTGTTGGTGCTGCATGTCTTCGTCGAACTCGAAAATCGCCCGAAAATCGCCGAGATGCCAGTAGAAGCTTGCTCTTGATTCGATGACGCTGGCGGCGATGCCGGGCATTACCACATCGCCGCAATTACGTGAATCGCCGGAAACGGCGAAGTACCATCTGCCAGTGTTCGGTTGTTCTGGCGCAGGCGCGGATACCTGCGCGGCACCCTGGGCGAGCGCTTCGGGAGGCAGCGCACTCGCAAAGATGAACGCAAACAACGCGGCACAAAGGGCTACTTGCCGATTCATTGAGCCTCCCGCTAATTTCCTCAACGCTTAAAGAAAACTAACACGATGACGCGTGCCATTCTCTCTCGCGGGCAAGCAGGAGGCAATCGCAGAAATATCGAATTCGCTTGGAAGAACGCGCGGCGTCGCTTACATTTCTTGCGAACGAAACAACGCTGGGCGCGTGGTATTGCGCAAAGGCAACCGGCATGCAAATACAGCCCTTTGAACTCGAACGCTGGCAGTCCGTCTGGGAAAACAAAGTTGAATTTAATATTTCCGAGAGCGGTGTGCATCCGCTCACGGCTTCGGAACTCGTGCCGGATGCCGCCGCGCTGCAAAAAATTCTGGATGTGCCGCAATACTATCCGCAAACGAATGGCAGTGAAGAATTACGCTCGCGCATCGCCGAGTTGTATCCGGGAGCTACGTCCGAGAATGTGCTGGTCACCTGCGGCGGCTCCGAAGCGAATTTCATTTCCACTTGGGCGCTTGTGGAACCCGGCGATGAAATCGTTTTCATGATGCCCAACTACATGCAGATTGCGGGGCTAGCGCGGTCGTTCGACGCGACGGTAAAACCTCTGTGGCTGCGCGAGGAACTTCAGTGGGGAATCGATATCAGCGAGCTGTCCCGTCTAATCGGGCCAAAGACGAAACTGGTAGCTATTTGCAATCCGAGCAATCCCACGGGATCTGTTTTGCGAAAAGAGGAGCGCGAAGCGATCGTGGCTGCGGCGGAAAAAGTGGGCGCTTGGATTCTTGCCGACGAAGTTTATCGCGGCGCGGAATTTGACGGCGCAATGACCCCAAGTTCTTGGGGCGGATACGATCGCATACTATGCACGGCGGGGCTTTCGAAGGCCTATGGCTTGCCCGGATTGCGCACGGGTTGGGTGATTGGAGCGCCGAAGATGGTGGAGCGCCTGTGGGGATATCACGATTACGCGAGCATCGCGCCAACGATGCTGACGGACCGGCTGGCGTCCGTTGCGCTGGAACCGAAGCGCCGCGCGTGGATTCTGAAGCGCACGCGGGAAATTCTGGTGCGCAACTACCCTGCATTGCGCGCTTGGCTGGAAAACCATGTGGACTCCTTTTCGCACGTGCCGCCGAAAGCCGGCGCAATTGCCTGGGCCGGGCTGCGCGGAGGACGCAATTCCGCGCAAATGGCGGAAGATCTGCGCGAGAAGAAGGACGTCCTTCTGGTTGCCGGCGAACAACTGGGAATGGCATCTTTCGTGAGATTCGGCTTTGGCGGCGATGTCGAACATTTGCAGAAGGCATTAGCGCGCATTGACGAGTGGCTACAGGAAAATCGCGTTCGTTCGCGCACGCGCTAGCCGCCAACTTCTGCAACCTTCCGTAGATATGTGGATGCAAGCGGAACAAGATCGGTTCGCGGCTTGCATGTCAACGCAAGGTAGAAATGTCCGCTTCCATGGTCTTCTCCAAGGGTGCTCGTCGTGCAACGCTCGCCCAAACTGCGTGCGCGGCGGCTCTCCCCGCAGTTGTTCGGGAAGTGGCTGAGGGCCGACCTTTTGAAAGATGCTGTTTTTATCGGTGTACTGGGCCACCGGACGTCCATAGCGCCGTAACCATCCCTGCAGGGTTCGCAAGTTCTCTTCCGTGGTGTCGTGCTCGGTGAACCGTCCCCAGATGCGACTCGCCGAGGCTCGCAAACTCGAAGTGTCCCTTGACAGAGCCGACAACGTCATAGAGGGTGGCGCGCCCTCCCGCATCACGCCGGAGTTCTAGCGTTAAAGCCCACAAAAACCCAAGCCGAAATCGACCTGTCCCATCACCAGCGCCGCTGCACCATCTGTCATCATCCCGAGCGCGAAGCCATTGAAGAAGCTTTCTGTCAGTGGCGCAAGGTGAAGTTCATCGCCCGGGAGTTCAACGCCACAGGCGGGCCCACCGCCATCTACCGCCATGCGCGCGCGCTTAACCTCTTCAAACAACGCAATCTCACCCTTCGCTCTTCCCTCGAATTTGTCATCGAGCAATCCGAGTGCGTTGTCCCCACCGCCGAAGGCTTGGTAAAAGCCATCCGCGCGTACACCCGCATAAACGACGCGGGCCAATGGATCGACACTCCCACCACTCACATCGTCCAAGTCATGGCCATACCCGCAACGGACGCCCGAAGCCTCACAAATCCCGTTCCGGGACTCACACTAAGTGTAAGGAAACATCCGTCAGACATCATCGAATCGGCCGCTCCACAACAACTTCTAACCGGTTCTGTACCGCAAACAGAAATCGCGTAACCGACTGAAAACAAAGGAGAGCGCACATTCTAACCGGTTCTAGAATTGCACGTAGCGCGGAAGGAAGCTTGCTTCCGGATGCTATACTCGTGTGTTTATGGCCGTCCGAAAATCTAAGCTCGCTGCCCAATGAAAATAGAAGACTTCAACCAGCGCCTCCGCGACTCCATCCTCGTCGCCGACGGAGCCATGGGCTCGCTGCTCTACGAGTTCGTCGGCCCGCAGCGCTGTGTGGACGAGCTGAACACCCTCGACCCCGAAGCCGTTTTCCACGTCCACCAGCGCTACCTCGAAGCTGGCGCCCAAGTCATCGAAACCAACACCTTCGGCGCCAACCGTCACAAGCTCGGCCAGTTTGGAATGGCCGACCGCGTCGCGGAATTGAATCATCGCGGCGTGAAAATCGCCCGCGAAGCGCGCGAAGCCGCCAAGCACGAAGTCTTGATCGCCGGCTCCATCGGCCCGCTCGGAATCGTCCAGCACGTCCGCGAGCTTCCCGAGGACCAAATCCTCGCCATCTTCAAGGAGCAAGCCGGAGCGCTCGAAGAGCGCGGCGTGGATTTTTTCATCCTGGAAACTTTCAGCGACATCGAAGAACTCCTTCGTGCGATCGACGCCATTCGTTCCTTCTCGCGTTTGCCCATCGTCGCGCAGATGACCTACTCCGACGAAGGCAGCACCTTCGGCGGCACTCGCCCGCAGGACGCCTGGGAAAAACTGAAAGAAAAAAATATCCAATCCATCGGCGCGAATTGCACCATCGGCCCGCAGCTCTTGCTCCCGATTCTGCGCGACCTCGCTTCCTGCTCCGGGCTTCCGCTGTCCGCCATGCCCAACGCAGGATTCCCCAAACGCGTCGGCGACCGCACCGTGTATCCCCGTTCTTCGCCCGAATATTTTGCGCTCTTTGCGCAGGAGGCTTCGGAGCTGGGGGCGCGCCTGATCGGCGGCTGCTGCGGAACCACCCCGGAACACATTCGCGCTATCGCCGAAGCGGTGAAGAAAATCCGTCCATCAGCGGCTGGCGGCGCAAAGCCCGCCAAGGCGCTCTCGATAGAAGTCTTCGAGCCGGCCGAAAGATTTCGCCGCATCGCCACCCGCGAACCCGACAGCAAGCTCTGGCGCAAAATCCAGGCCGAAAAATTCGTCGTCTCCGTGGAAATCGATCCCCCCAAGGGAGTTACCGTCGAACGCATCGTCGAACAGTCTGGCCGCGTAATCGCTTCAGGAGAAGTGGATGCCATCGACATCAATAGCGGAACCCTCGCGCGTGTCGGCATGGACGCCCTCGTTCTCGCCGGGGCCCTCGAAGCTCACGGCTTCGAAACCATCCCGCATCTCACCACCCGCGATGCAAACATCATCGGCCTGCAAGCGATGCTTCTCGGCGCCTGGGCCGTCGGAGGCGTGCGCAACGTCCTCGCCATCACCGGCGACCCGCCCTCGCTCGGCGATCACCCCGAAACCAGCGGCGTCTACGAAGTGGACTCCATCGGCCTGGTCAAAGTCCTCGCGCGGCTCAATCAAGGAACCGACTGGGCCGGAAAAAGTCTGGGCGGCGCCACGAATTTTACGATCGGTGTCGCGGTGAACCCGGTCGCGGAGGACATCGACGAGGAGCTCCGCCGCTTCGAAGAAAAAATCGAGGCCGGCGCGCATTTCGCCATGACTCAGCCCATCTTCGACCCCGAGCATTGGAATTCTTTCCTGAAGCGCATGGGAGGGAAATCGCCCGTCCCGGTGATTGTAGGGCTGTGGCCGCTCACCAGTTACAAACAAGCTCTGCGCCTGAACAACGAAGTCCCGGGGATAGTGATCCCCGAAGCCACTCTGCGCGAAATGGAGAAAGCAGGAGACGCGGCCCGCGACCGTGGCTTCGTTCTCGCTAGAAAGATGCTCGATTGGGCCCGCACCGCCCGGAGTTACGGCATCGCCGGCGCGTACTTGATTCCACCGTTCAAACGCTACGAGGAAATCCTGGAGCTCTTCCGCTGATGTTTACAGGACTGGTCGTCTTCGAGACTGCGCCGCCGCTCGGCGCGGCAAAGGGTCAAGCTTCGTCGCGGAGAGCTCAGAAAAACCAAAAACGTTTCCGCCGCTTCGGTGAGTTCGCTCCCGGGGCGAGCCCTACATCTTCGTCCAGTTCCGGCACAAACGGCAGCGCTCTCCCTTCGAATGCTGCCAGCGGATTGTCGACCAGCAACGCCTGCGCAACTTCCTCGCCGCGCGTCTTTTCCAGATACTCAAACGCTTCGCTCAGCCGCAGCGGCCTCGACGTAATATTGTGCGCGTCGCTCGCCAGGAAATGCACGGCGCCTGCGTCAATCCACTCCTCCACCGCAATCTTCGCCGCCTTGCCGAATCTCCCCGTTAGAGACTGCGCCGTCACCTGTGCGTAGCAACCCTGCCGCAGCCAACGAAACAGCCGCTCCGGCTTCGTCCGGATCAGGGGGTTCCTTTCCGGGTGCGTGATGATCGGCGTCAACCCCGCCAGCTGCAGCTCGTGGAGGGCGTGGTCCATGGACGGTGGAATGGAAAAATCCGCGAACTCCACCAGGAGGTAGCTCTTCTGATTAAGAGTAAAGCGAGTCGGTTCGAGCCGAATCTCCTGGAGATTTTCGAAGCTGAGATGGAAATCGCACCCAGTCGCGAGGGTGAGCCGGCCTTCAAAGCGAGATTGAATCTCATCGCGCCGCATTTTCACCAGTTCGGGAATGAACTCGTGATTCGGGCTGGCGTGTGGGGTAGCGATTATGTGGGTAACGCCGTCCTCAACGGCCATTTCGGCCATCGCGAGAGACATGTCGAGCGATTCAGCGCCGTCATCAAGGCCTGAAAGTATGTGGCAGTGAATGTCGACCATTAAAAACGAGGATAACGCAAGCGGGTAGGGATGACAACGAACTACGACGAGACCTCGCAGATGATTCGCAGGCTCAAAACGACATTGTCCGAGCGCTCCCAATCTCGTAGTGCCCGGATCCCCCAAGAAGCCGGGATGGTGAAGATGAATTGCAGTCTTCGCACGCTTAATCGCAGCAATGTTTATGGTCGTTCGGATTCTTGTTATAGTTATTTGCACTTAATTTGCGGCTCTTTGACGCTGCAACCGCATCGTGATTGCTTGCCAAGAGAGGAAACAGCATGGCTGTGGATCGCAAACCGGATTTTTTCGCAGGGAAGGACCTTAGAATCGGCATTATCGGGTGCGGCTACGTGGGCCTTCCGTTGGCGCTGCGATTCGCAGATGTGGGACACCGAGTGACGGGATTCGATACCGACCAGGAAAAGATAAAGAAGCTCAACGCCGGGCAGTCGTACATCCAGCACATACCAGCCGACAAGATTAATCATCACGTTCAAGGAAAGCGTTTTGACGCGACCACCGACTTTACGAAGCTGCGCGAAATGGATGCAGTGCTCATTTGCGTGCCTACGCCGCTGGACGAACGCCGCGAGCCGGACCTGAGCTACGTGGAAAAAACGGCGCAGTCGATTGCGCCGAACCTGCAGCGCAACCAACTGATCGTTCTGGAGAGCACCACTTACCCGGGCACTACCGAAGAACTCGTCCTGCCGATTTTGGAAAAGGGAGGCTTGCACTGCCCGATTGCAAGGGGTGAGGGCACCGAAAATGTTGCGACGGATTTTTATTTGGCGTTTTCTCCTGAGCGAGAAGACCCGGGAAATAAACAGTATGGCTTAGCGCAGATTCCCAAGATAGTCGGGGGCATCAATCCTCCCAGCGGGCGGGCGGCGGCGGGACTTTACGCGCAAATTGTGTCGAAGGTAGTTCCAGTGAGTTCCACGCGCGCAGCGGAAATGGTGAAGCTGCTCGAGAATATATTTCGCTGCGTGAACATCGCGCTTGTAAACGAACTGAAGCAGTTATCGTTGCGGATGGACCTCGATATCTGGGAAGTGATTGACAGCGCGGCAACGAAGCCGTTCGGCTTCATGCCGTTTTATCCGGGACCGGGACTGGGAGGACACTGCATCCCCGTTGACCCTTATTATCTCTCCTGGAAAGCCAGGGAATATGATTTCGCGACGCGTTTTATCGAGCTTGCCGGTGAGATTAATACAGCGATGCCGTATCACGTGGTGGACGCGCTGGTAAAAGCCCTAAACGAGCGAGAAAAAAGCCTGAAGGGATCGAAAGTGTTGTTGCTGGGAATGGCTTATAAGAAGGATGTGGATGATTTGCGAGAGTCTCCTTCTCTTAAACTGCTCGAACTGCTGATCGGAAATGGCGCGCTGGTGGATTACAACGACCCATATTTTCCGGCGCTGTTCAAAATGCGCCACTACGACTTCTCGAAAATGCGCTCAGTGGAATTGACTCCCCAGGGGTTGGCGAAATATGACTGCGTGCTGATTGCAACGGACCACTCCAGTTACGATTTCAACGAAATAGTGAAGAATGCCAAGCTGGTAGTAGATACGCGGAATGCCACGCGTCACGTGAAGCAGGGTCGCGAAAAAATAGTCAACTGCTGACCGCTCCCGGTCTGTCAAGTCCTTCTTGCGGCGGGAGTTATTCGCGTGGACACGAGTTCCATCCCTTCGATCTCGCCTGTTTACTCAAACACGCAGCTAGTAAAATAGTCCTATTGCTCCCCGCGCCATCGAAAGCTATGGTTTGAGATTATGGGAGTCCCGCTAACAACCCAAAAAGAAAACCAGAATTGGATCAGCGATCCAGGCCGGCGCCGCAGCATGCGCGTGCTTCTGAGCGTACCTATATTGGTACGTGGAAAAACGGCGAAGAATCAGGACTTTAACGAAGAAACCCGAACACTTGTGGTCAACGCTCACGGCGCTCTGATCTCGCTGGCTGCGCAGGTTGTCGCGAACCAGAAGATCTTTGTTTCAAATAATGCCACGCAACAG
>JBAVQA010000033.1:0-5367 GCA_049693595.1 Candidatus Acidiferrales bacterium
ACATTATCGTGGAGTTGCCAGCGGACGACCAAAAACCGTTTCTCGACGTGCGGCGAGATTTGGAACAAATGGACCGTCAATTGATCCATGAACTTTTTCCGCGCCGTCCGCAGGCCGCGCCAGAGCCGCAGCCGGACACGCCGAAGCCTTAGGGGTGAGATATGTGGTGGCGCAATCTAAGTCTGTTCGCTTTGTCCGCCGCGCTGCTTTCCACTCTGGCCCCGGCACGGACAGCAAATGCCGCTCCTCAAAAGAAGGAGTACCTGACGGACTCGGAATCGGACAAAATCCGCGAAGCGGTGGAACCTGGCGAACGTATCAAGCTGTACCTCTCGTTCGCGGAGGATCGCCTGAAGAAATTTCAATACGAACTAACCCGGCAGACTCCGGACCGGCGCCGCGGCGAAATGCTCAATAGCTTGATGAATGATTATGCCGGATGCGTGGATGATGCGGCGGACCAGATCGGCCTGGCGCGAGAAAAGCAGGCGGATATCCGAGCTTCGCTGAAGACTTTTAAGGCAAAAGGAAAAGATTTTTTGGACGCACTCCAGAAACTCGAGCAGAGCGGGCCTGAGCTTGATACTTATAAAGACACGCTGGAAGACGCCATCGAAGGCACGAAAGACGCGCTCGCGGATGTAGACGAGGCGCAAAAGGAGCTTTCACCGGCGCCCGTGCGGAGAAAGCCTTCATGAGGACGCGACAACGTCGCGAACTTGAATCAACAAACCGGGCAATTAAGAATCAGCTCAAAACAAAACTTGTTCCCGGCGGCGAACGCATTTTTCAGCGCATCTACACGCGGCTGGGGTGCGAGGGACGCCCGCCATATTTCGTGGTCGAATTTCATCCTTACACCGGCCTGACGCTAACCGTTCGCGTGCGCGAGGACACGGCTTACGTGCGCCTTTCAGACGCACTGCACGACGCTCCTACTTCGGTGGTGGAAGCGGCGGCGGCGATTCTGCTTGGGCGCTTGTACCGGCGTCAACCACCGAAGGACATGCTTGAGATTTACCGGCGCTTTTCCTATGCGCGAAGCACGCGAGAGCGTTTGCATCGTTTGCGGCAGCACCGTGCCCGACGCGTGGACCACCGGCCTGCTGGAGCGCACCACGATCTCGCTCCATTGTTCGCCAGCTTGAATCAGAGCTACTTTCAGAATTTGCTACCGTTGCCGCGCCTGAGCTGGAGCAAGCGAGGATGGCGTTCGCTGCTGGGCTGTTTCGATCCTGCATTGCGCCAGATCGTTCTAAACCGCGAACTGGATCGCGAAACCGTTCCCGAATATGTGGTGGCCTACGTGCTGTACCACGAGATGCTGCACCTGAAGCATCCGATGAAGTTCGCGCGATGCCGCCGGGAATCCCATTCACCGAGTTTCCGGAAGGAAGAGAAGATATTTCGGGACTATCAGCGCGCGATGAAGTTTCTCGATCGCTTCCCTGCTCGCTAGCGTGGGTTCACCAGACATTGCTCGCACGCGACTCTCTTAAGCGGAGGAAACTGAGAGATGCGGCGGCGGGCGCTTCGCGACGAGGGGCGGAGCTACTTTTTCGAGAGTTCCGCGATTTTCTTCTGAACTTTCTTGGCGTCGGGCGCGCCAGGAAAAACCTGCAAATATTCCTTGTAATAATGTAACGCTTCGGATTTGTCGCCTTTCTTTTCGTAGATTTCAGCGATCAGAATTCGAGGCTTGGCAAAATTCGGGCGCAAACGAATGGCGTCTTGAAAACGCCCGATGGCGGCGTCCATGTCGCCCTTGTGCATGTAGAAGGTGCCCACGTCGATATCCTGCGCGGCGTGGAAGGGATCCCAGGCGGGATTATCTTCGGGCGGCAGAACCCCGGGTTTTGCTGCCGTAGAATCTTTGGCTCTAGTGGTAGCCACATCTTTTTTCGGCTCAGGCGAGGCGGTTGGGTCGGGTTCAGACGGGTCGCCGGTCTGCGCGGGTTTCGAAGATGAAGATTCTCCCGGTGCCAGCGGCGGAGGCTGCGGCGGAGCTTGAGACTTCGGCTGGTCGGGAGAAGGCTGTGGTTTTTGCTGCTGCGGATCCTGGGATTGTTGGAAAGACCAAGCCGGAAGGCCGCATACGGCAATCAGCAGCGCGAGTTTTAGCGTCAAACGTAGCATTGGCCTGCTTGAATTTGTTGCGTTTGCTATCATTAAAGTTGTCCAGCGGCTGGCAAGCCGTACCCGCTGTTCGCTTATACCCGATAATATTGTAGCGCACCGATGGAAATCCGCGAAAAAGTTGCCAATCTGCCCACGCAGCCCGGGGTCTATCTGTTTCGCGACGCTGCTGCAAACGTCCTGTACGTGGGGAAAGCGCAGTCGCTTCGAAATCGCGTCCGATCCTACTTCCTAGATAAGGCGATCGAAGACGCGAAGACCGGATCGTTGATGCGCGAGGTCGCGGACGTCGATTACATCGTGGTGGACAACGAAAAAGAAGCGCTGGCGCTCGAAAACAATCTGATCAAGCAGTACAAGCCGAAGTTCAACGTTCTGCTGCGGGACGACAAAACTTATCCTTACATTCGCTATACCGCATTTGAACAATATCCGCGTGTGTATGTGACGCGCCGTTTGAAGAAAGACGGCTCGATTTATTTTGGCCCGTATTTCCCGGCCGGTCTCGCGTATCGCATGGTTCATTTGATTCACAAAAACTTTCTAGTCCCGTCCTGCAATGTGGACCTCACGCGCAATCATCCGCGGCCATGCTTGCAGTATTACATTCATCGATGCCTGGGCCCTTGCGTGAAGGAGTTGGTGACCGACGAACGGTATGCCGAGGCAGCGCGGGACGTCCGGCTATTTCTGGAAGGGCGACGCAGCGATTTAGCCGACAGCGTCGAGAAGCGAATGCAGAGCGCCTCGGAAGACCAACGCTACGAAGAGGCCGCGGGCTATCGCGATCTACTGCGCACGCTGACAGAGATGGAGGAGCGCCAGAAAATCGCCGCAGCCTCCGGAGACGACACTGATGTTCTCGCCTGGTACGCGGAGCCGCCGCAAGTTGCGGTAAACCTGTTTCACTTGCGAGGCGGCCGCGTGGTGGACCGCCGGGATTTCTATTGGGAAGAGTTGGAGGAATTCGATCCCGCGGAGTTTTTGCCTTCCTTGCTGAAGCAGCTTTATCTGGACGCAGCCTATCTGCCGCGTTTTATCAACACGCCGATGGGATTTGAGGATTGCGATTTGCTGGAAGAAGTTCTCACCGAGCGCGCGGGGCATCGCGTGGACATTATGAATCCGCAGCGCGGGCAAAAACACGCTTTCCTTGAACTGGTGGAAAGAAACGCCAAGCAGTCTTTCATCCAGCGATTCCGTGTCCTGAAGCCGAGTTCGAAAGCGATTGTGGAAGCGCTGGAAGCGGCGCTGGGCCTGCCCGGGCCGCCGGAACGAATTGAGTGCTTCGATGTTTCGCACATTCAAGGATCCGATACGGTGGCGTCCATGGTGGTGTGGGAATCCGGCCGCATGAAAAAATCCGAATATAGAAAATTTATCATTCGCGGCGAAGCAATGGCGGACTGCGCGGATAAATCCGGGGGCCTGCTTCGCGACGATTTCGCCAGCATGCAGGAAGCGGTCGAGCGCCGGTATCATCGTTTGCAAAATGAAGGCAAGCCGCTGCCCAGCCTGATTTTAATTGACGGCGGAATCGGCCAGCTTCACGCTGCGGCAAAGGCGCTGGAAAAACTTGCGATCATCAATCAGCCGCTCGCGAGCATCGCCAAAAAGGAAGAAATTCTTTACGTGCTCGGAAAGGAAGACGAGCCAGTCGTGCTCGAACACCACTCGCCGGTTCTGCATTTGATTCAGCAGATTCGGGACGAAACGCATCGCTTTGCGGTGACGTTCCACCGGCAGCGCCGGTCGAGCCGGAGGCTGCGCACATCGCTGACGGAAATTCCCGGCGTGGGTGAGAAGACGGCGCGGAAACTGTTGCGCCGTTTTGGCAGCGTCGCTCGGCTGAAACAGCTTACGGTGGGCGAACTCGCTTCCGAGCTACCCCGGGCACGCGCCGAACGCATTTACGTTGCGCTACGAGCAGGTGATTCGACTGCTTTAGAGCCTCCCGCGGCCGAGCCGCAACTTTAGGCTTATCAGAAAAATAGCCGCATAGCCTTTGCCGTTTGCGTACTGAGATTCCCGCGAGAATCTAATGTTTTCGCGGCATTGATTGTGTGCGGGGGCTATGCTAAGGTCGAATTTGATAGACTCAATTTTGGAGGTGCTTTATGAGCGATAGCGGCGCCGGTTCGAAGGTAAGTTATTTTCTCGCAGGGCTCGGAATCGGGGCGCTTGTAGGTATTCTGTTTGCGCCGAAATCAGGCGAGGAAACGCGGGAATACTTGACGTCAAAGGCCGACGAAGGCCGCGACTACGCACAGCGCAAAGCGCGGGAACTTCGCGAACGCGCGGAAGACCTGATCGAGCGCAGCAAAGAAATCATGGACCGGCAGAAGGAAGGAGTAGCGGCGGCAGTTGAAGCCGGCAAGGACGCATACAGGCGCGAAGCGAAAGCCTAGCAAATCGCTTTAAGGAACGTCATGAACGTTTGGATAGAAGCATTCATCGTGATCGCGGCGGTCGCCATTGTGATTCAGATGGCGATCCTACTGGCAATGTTGCTCGAGATGAAAGGCGCGATTGTCAAATTCACGGTGATCGCCGACGAGCTGAAGGGGCGTATCGACCCGATACTTCTGCGCACGAATCGCATACTGGAAGATTCCGAAGACAAGATCGCGAGCATTATGGCCGACGGCGCCGAGGTGACTCGCATGGCGCGCGGACAAGCGCAGAAAATCGACCGCGTGTTTACGGATTCGCTGGAGCGGGTGCGCATCCAAGTGGTCCGTGCGGATCAAATCCTCGCCGGCGCGCTCGAAGTGATCGAAGACACCGGGACGAAGGTTCGCAACACGCTGTGGGGACCCGTGCATCAGGTTTCTGCGGTGCTGAAGGGTGTGAAGGTTGGAATTGATGTGTTGCGTGGCGTGCAGCGCCGGGCGGAACCTGACGGCGCTCCTCAGGACGAAGAACTCTTCATCTGAAGTAATTCTCCCGAAGAAATTTCCACTTAGATCTATACGTTCTCGCTAGTTCTTCGCGCATCGGACCCAACCAAGTCTCAGCGAATCCAGCCGCCGCCTAAAACCTGTTCGCCGGAATAAAATACCGCGGCTTGGCCGGGGGTGACGGCGCGTTGCGGCTCGCGAAAAGAAATTCGCGCAGTAGTGGCGTCGAGCGGAGTGATTTCCGCGTCGGCGGGCTCGTGGCGGTTGCGGATGCGAACTTTCGCATTTACCGCGCCGTCCGGGATAGCGTACGGAATCCAGTTCACGTCGC